>CAIYCT010000327.1 GCA_903924765.1 uncultured Rhodospirillaceae bacterium
CGACCCGAATATCACCTGTTTCTATTTCACCCGAAGCAGCGTCCATTTTTAGCCCCGAAAATAATCGCTATCACACTGATTCTTATAGCAGAATTACGCTATTTCGTCACGGAAACCTTGGGTCATATGGGAAATCCGGGTCAAAGCAACCGCGCCCGCGACAGTCTGAAGTCCCAGGCGACCGATATTTCCGACTATTTGCGCAGCCTGGAAATGCGGCTGCTGTGGCGTCCGTTCGACCGGTTGGGCTTGCCGCGCATCGTTCAATTGATCAACAAAACCAACCAATTCAACCTAACCACTCGTCGCTACGTCGAGGACGATGTCTTGGCGATCATGGATCATCCCGAGTCGTTCGGGCTGCAACTGCGACTGATAGACCGGTTCGGCGACAACGGCATCATCGCCATCGTCATCGGCAAGAAGGAAGCCAGCGATCTGTGGATCGACACCTGGCTGATGAGTTGCCGCGTGCTGGGCCGCCAAGTGGAGCAGGCCACCTTATACCTGATCATCGATCAAGCGAGGCGCCTGGGCGCCAAAACGCTGATCGGCGAATACCTGCCCACCCCAAAGAACGGCATGGTCAAAACTCATTACGTCCAGTTGGGCTTCACCACCAAGACCGAGGCCGATGACGGAGCCAGCATTGCCGTGCTCGATCTGGACATCGCCCAGCCGGGCGAAACTTTCATCGACATTCAGGAGGGATAATCCATGGCGACCGAACCAGAACTTTACGCCGCGCTGACAGAAATCTTTCAAGACATCTTCCTGCGCGACGATTTGGTTTTGACCCCGGACTTGTCCGCCAAGGACGTGGAGGGTTGGGATTCGTTCAAACAGATCGAAATCATTCTGGCCAGCGAAGAACGCTTTGTCGTCAAATTCGCTACCAAGGATTTGGATGCCTTGCGGTCGGTGGGCGATTTGGTCCGGTTGATCCAGGCCAAGAGCGCCTGATATGCAGCCCATGGGCGGCATGGCAGCGCGGGTTTTTAGCGAGGACGACCAACTGGCCTTCGCTGTTCTGTCCGGCGACGTCAATCCCCTGCATATGGACCCGGTGGCGGCCAGACGCACCCAAGCTGGCGCGCCGGTGGTCCATGGCGTTCACGGATTGCTGTGGGCGTTGGACGAATTATCCGCTCACTTTCCGCTCGAAACCCTGTCCACCCTTAAAGTCCGGTTCGAGCGCTTCATCCCCGTGACTCAACCCGTCGAACTGCGGGTGGTCAAAGCGACCGAAACCAGTCTGCGGGCGGACATCACCCTGGACGGCATTCCGGTCACCTTGATAACGCTGGCATTAGGACCGCGCTCGGTGAAAACCCCGCCACCGCATCCCAATCCTGGCGTGCGCGTTGGAGCGGGGCCGGAACCGGTTCGAGTTTTGTCCCTGGATCAAATCGCCGAAACCAACGGCCACATCGACCATGTGGCCGACGCTACCCGCATCGCGCAAACCTTCCCGCGCCTTAGCGCCAAGATCGGCCCATCGCGCATCGCTGCCCTGGCCTCGTCTTCCCGGTTGGTGGGCATGGTCTGCCCCGGTCTGCATTCCATCTTCCTGAAAATTGCCGTCGATCTGGTCGATGCGCCTCAAGATCACTCTGGCATCGACTTCACAGTCACCCGAGTGGACCAGCGTTTCCGCCTGACGACCATGAACATCGCCGGAGACGGCTTGCTCGGCAGCGTTGAATGTCTGGTGCGTATGCCGCCGGTCGCCCAGCCAGCCTATAAGGAGCTCTTGGGCTGGGTAGAACCGGACGCCTTCGCTGCAACCACTGCCTTGATCGTCGGCGGGTCGCGCGGCCTGGGCGAACTGACCGCCAAATTAATCGCCGCCGGAGGCGGACAGTGCCTGATCACCTATGCGGTCGGACAAGCCGACGCCCAAGCAGTGGCGCAGGAAATTAACGCAGGCGGCGGACGCTGCGACATCCTGCCCTACGACGTCAAGCGGGATGCGGCGAGGCAATTACAGGCGCTGCCAACTCGACTCACGCACCTGTATTATTTCGCCACCCCCCAGATTTTCCGTCAAAAATCAAATCTCTATTCGCCGGATTTGGCCCGGGATTATCTGAGCGTCTATGCCGATTCTTTTTACGAACTGTGTCGCATGCTGGCGGATAAGGAGCATCCGCTGACCGCCTTTTATCCGTCGTCGGTGGCGGTGGAAGAACGCCCGCGCGACATGACCGAATATGCCATGGCCAAAAGCGCCGGATAGATCCTGTGCGCCGACATCAACGCCCATTTGCCGGGTGTGCGGGTGATCCTGCGCCGCCTGCCCCGCCTACTGACCGACCAAACCGCGACGACGACACCAGTAGAAACGCCGCCAGCCCAGGATGTGATGAAACCGATTGTTTTGGATATGCAGAGTTTGGCGCTTCAGAATTGACCTTGCGTCTGTCCCGTTGAGAACAAGCCGTTTTTATCGACCTGACTTCAGCGCCTCATCAATCCGTTCCAGTCCGGATCGTGACGCGCTGGAATCGGGACTAAAAGTAAGCGCCGTCTTAAAGCACTCGGTCGCCTCGCCCAATTCGCCGCGATTCAAATATAAATTTCCTAAATTGGTCAATGCATCGACATAGTCAGATTTAAGCTCGATAGCCCGACGAAACAACGGTTCTGCCTGGATCGGCGCCAGGATCAGACCCAAATTGTTGCAAGCCCCCGCATTGTTGGGGTCGATCTCCAAGATACGCCGATAAAGCGCCTCGGCCTCGGCAAGACGCCCCGCCGTATGATGGGTAATGGCAGCGCCAAACAGGATAGAAGCAGTCATCAACGGGTCCTCGACTTAAAAAAACCACACTGTAGCGATGCTTAATTGATTGTCAATTCAACCTGTCTAAGGTGGTTGACAGCCTTGGGCAGGCTCGGCTACACGCTTATGCTAAGCAAGAGGTTTATTGGAAAACGACCAAAGCTTGGAGGATACATGCACGTTGTCATTTTGGCCGGCGGATTGGGAACCCGGTTAGGGGAAGAGACCAATGTTCGCCCCAAGCCAATGGTCGAGATCGGTGGAAAACCGATTCTATGGCACATCATGAAGTATTACTCCACTTTTGGCCTGACAGATTTCATCATTTGCCTGGGCTATAAAGGCTATGTGATTAAGGAGTATTTCAACAATTACTTCCTGCACAATTGCGATGTTTCCTTCGACTTCAAGGACAATACCAGGACAATCCACAACGATACGACCGAATCCTGGAAGATCACCTTGTTGGAAACCGGCGAAACCTCTCAGACCGGTGGACGCCTACGATACATTCGCGACTATATTGGCGACGAAGATTTCTGCATGACCTATGGCGATGGGCTGTCGGATGTGGATATCGGCGCTTTGATCGAATTTCATAAAGCCCATAAGAAGCTTGCGACCGTGACCGCCGTCATTCCTCAGGCACGATTTGGCGCTCTCATTCTTGAGGGTGATCGCGTCGCTCGATTTGAAGAAAAACCGTTGGGCAACGGCGATCCTGTCAGTGGCGGTTTCTTTGTGCTTTCGCCCAAGGTGCTTGACCTTATTCCAACCGACGATACGCCATGGGAACGTGAGCCGATGGAATCCCTGGTCAAAGACAACCAATTAATGGCGTATCAGCATCCTGGTTTCTGGCAACCCATGGACATGCTGCGCGACAAGATTCATCTGGAAGACTTGTGGAACAACGGCAAAGCCCCCTGGAGGCGCTGGTGACCCCAGCCGCCCTTCCGCAGCGCGGGTTCTGGCGCGGGCGCACTGTCTTCATCACCGGCCATACCGGGTTTAAGGGCAGCTGGCTTTCGCTGTGGCTGCACGCCATGGGGGCCAAGCTGGTGGGATTCTCCAAGGACATTCCTACCGATCCTAGCCTGTTCCAATCGTTCCGCTTGCACGAGCTGATGACCGATCTGCGCGGCGACGTCACGGATTTGTCAGCCCTGACGTCCGCCATTGCCGCCGCCAAGCCGGACATCGTCTTGCATCTGGCGGCGCAATCCTTGGTGCGGCTGTCCTATGCCACTCCGGTGGACACCTACGCCACCAATGTCATGGGTACGGTCAACGTATTGGAGGCCGCCCGCCAAACCCCCGGCGTCAAACTGGCGCTGATGGTGACCAGCGATAAATGCTATGAAAACCGGGAATGGATTTGGGCCTATCGCGAGACCGATCCCATGGGCGGCTTCGATCCTTATTCCAACTCCAAGGGCTGTGCCGAATTGGTGGCCTCGGCCTATGCGCGATCCTTCGCCTCCGATCCCAATGGTCTTCGTATCGTATCGGCCCGGGCTGGCAACGTCATCGGCGGCGGCGATTGGGCCTTGGACCGACTGGTGCCCGATTTAATGCGCGGGCTAATCTCGGGCGCGCCGCTGAACATTCGCAGTCCCCACTCGGTTCGTCCTTGGCAACATGTGCTGGAGCCTTTGTCCGGTTATCTGGTATTGTCCGAGCGCGCCTATGAAGATGCCTCGCTGGCCTCGCAAGGGTGGAATTTTGGCCCCGACAGCGACAGCGAGAAAACCGTGGCCACCATCGCCAACAGAATTTGCGATCAATGGCCCGCTAAAGATGGCTGGGTGGACGTTTCCGACCCCGCCCAGGTCCACGAGGCCCACTTGCTGAAGCTGGACAGCGCCAAAGCCCGCATTCATCTGGGCTGGAAACCGCGTTGGTCGTTGGACGATGCGCTCGACGCCTCGGTGGCGTTTTATCGGGAACATGCTAAGGGCGGCGATCTGCGCGCCTTAGGGTTACAACAAATCGCGGCCTACACCGCTTGATAGGATTTTCGGTCATGGAAAATTGGGAACAGGCCTCGGCGGACGAACTGCAATCCGAAATCCTGCGTCTGGTCGGGCTTTACGCCGACAAGAAGCACAAAAAGACCGAGTTCATCCCCGGAAAATCGGCGGTGCCGGTTTCCGGCCGGGTGTTCGGCGCGCCCGAACTGCAAAAGCTGACCGAAGCCACCTTGGATTTTTGGCTGACCACCGGCCCGTTCAATGACCAGTTCGAAGCCAAGCTCAAGAAGTACATGCGCGTTCAACATCTGCTGACCTGCAATTCGGGCTCGTCGGCCAATCTGCTGACCGTGTGCGCCTTGACCTCGCACCTGCTGCGCGGTCGAGAGTTGAAGGCCGGCGACGAGGTCATCACCTGCGCCACCGGCTTTCCCACCACCGTCAATCCCTTGCTGCAAAACGGTCTGGTGCCGGTGTTCGTGGATGTGGACATCCCCACCTACAACATTCAAGCCGACCAGATCGAGGCGGCGCTGTCGCCCAAGACTCGCGCCATCATGGTCGCCCACACCCTAGGCAACCCGTTCGACCTGGAAACGGTGATGGCCATCGCCAAGAAGCATCATCTGTATGTGATCGAGGATTGCTGCGACGCTTTGGGCGCCACTTATCAAGGCCAAATGGTCGGCACCTTTGGCGACATGGGCAGTCTAAGCTTCTATCCTGCGCACCATATCACCATGGGCGAAGGCGGCGCGGTCTTCACCAACAACAGCACTCTGAAGCGGATCTTGGAATCCTTCCGCGACTGGGGCCGCGACTGCTATTGCGCGCCGGGCAAGGACGACACCTGCAAGCGGCGCTATGAATGGCAATTGGGCGAGCTGCCCCATGGCTACGACCACAAATACACTTATTCCCATCTGGGCTATAATTTAAAGATCACCGACATGCAGGCCGCCGTGGGGCTGGCCCAATTGGACCGATTGGACGAATTCGTCGCCGCCCGCCGCCGCAATTTCAAATTGCTGACCACGGCGCTGAAGCCGTTGGAAGAGCATTTGATCCTGCCCGAGGCCACACCCAATTCCGATCCATCCTGGTTCGGCTTTACCCTGACCATGCGGCCCGACTCCAAATTCAAACGCGACGATCTGTTGCGTCATTTGAACGAGCATAAAATCGGCACGCGATTGTTGTTCGGCGGCAACCTGACTCGTCAACCCTACATGATTGGCCGGGCGTTCCGCAAAGTCGGCGATCTAGCGGTCAGCGACCAAGTGATGCGCGACACGTTCTGGGTCGGCGTCTATCCCGGCATCAGCCCGGTGATGGTGGATTATATGGCCGAAAGCTTTGCTAAGTTCTTTAAATAGCCGCATACGCCTGTTTCCTTGACCTTAACGTTTTAACCCGTATCCTAACGCCGAATTTATTGGCAAAACCCGCAAGAGACCTCTCCCATGTCCCCAGATTTAACCGCGATTATTTCCCACATCGAAAAGAAATCCTGGACTTACGATCCCAAAATCGACGGCGAAAAGATTCAACGCTTTCTGCATGCCCTGAAGGTCGATGAACTGATCCAGTTGATGGAAGTGATCAAGCCGCGCTGCGGCGCCGCTCCGGTGATCCAAATCTATCAAAGCTGGATCAATCTCAACACCGGACGCTCGCCCCATCTGTTCGTGGCGTGGTTCAATCTGGGCACCGAATTGTCGGCGGCGGGCGATCAAGTCAACGCCGCAACCTCGTACCGCAATGCCCTGGCCTTGAAGCCCGACTTCTATCAAGCGGCGGTAAATCTGGGACTGATGCAGGAAAACGCAGGTCAAACCGCCGAGGCCCTGGGCACCTGGCTGCAATTGCTGCAACCCACCGAAGCCCGGACCACCTTGCTCAACCATCGTGGCCGTCTGCTGGAAAATCTAGGCCGTTATGATGAGGCCGAAGACGAGCTGTACAAAAGCTTGCTGACCGATCCCAATCAACCTGACGCCATTCAGCACTGGACCCATTTGCGCCAAAAGCAGTGCAAATGGCCGGCTTTATCCTTCGGCATCCCCGGCTTGGCCACCGATGACATCACTTTAAGCGCTGGTCCTCTGTCGGGCTTGGCCTTGATCGACGACGTTGTCATGCAGCGCCGCATCGTCGAGGAATGGCTGAAACGCAAGATGCCGGTCATCGGCACCACTTTATGCCCGCCCAATGGCTACGCCCACGACAAGATCCGCATTGGGTATCTGTCGTCCGATTATTGCCGCCACCCCATCACCTATCTGATCACTGAATTGTTCGAGAAGCATGACCGCTCGAAATTCGAGGTTTATGGCTACGATTCCACCAAGGAAGACAACAGCGACGTCAGAAAACGCATCCTGTCCTCGTTCGACAAGCTGTCCATGGTGCTGGATTGGAACGACGAGCAAATCGCTCGCAAAATCCGCGACGATGAAATCGACATCCTGGTCGATCTAAACGGCATGACCAAGGGCACCCGCTTGGGCGCGCTGCGCTATCGCCCCGCCCCGGTGCAGATGACCTATCTGGGTTATATCGGCCCAATCCCGTTCGAAGAACTGGATTACATGATCTGCGACCATTTCACCATTCCCGACAAGGTCGCGGGTGAATATCAGCCCAAACCGTTGTTCATGCCTGATTGTTATCAGGTCAATGACGGCAAGCTGGGCATCGGCTCGCCCAAGACCCGGGTGGAATTGGGCCTGCCCGAGGACAAGTTTGTCCTGTGCAGCTTCTCCAACAGCTACAAGGTCACCGAGGAGATTTTCGAAAGCTGGATGGAAATCCTGAACAAGGCCCCCAACACGGTGATGTGGCTGCTGGACGACAATCCCCACGCCCGCAAGAACACCGGCGAATGGGCCAAGAAACGCGGCATCGCCGACGAACGCATCATCTATGCCGGTCGCGTCAGCCCCGAGGATTATCTGTCGCGCATGCGCAACGCTGATTTGTTCCTGGATACCTATCCCTACAATTCGGGCACCACCGCGTCGGATGCCATGCGCATGGGATTGCCGTTGCTGACCCTGTCGGGCGAATGCTTCTCGTCGCGCATGGCGGGCAGTCTGTTGACCGCCGTGGGCCTGCCCGAACTGATCGCGACCGACCTTGCCACCTATGTGTCCAAGGCCCTGGACTTGATCAACGACCCGGCCCAATACAAAGTCCTGCGTGCCCGTCTAGAAGACGGCGCCTGGGCGCGCGGCCTGGGCGACACCTCGCGTTTCACCAGCCAATTGGAAACCGAATATCTCAAGGTCGTGAAGAAGCCCTAGCATGGATATCACCAAGACCGCATTGGATGGGGTGGTCATTCTGACGCCGAAGAAATTCGGCGATCAGCGCGGCTTCTTTTCCGAGACCTACAACAAGAAGACCTTGGCCGATGCAGGCATCGGCCTGGATTTCGTCCAGGACAATCATTCGCTGTCGGCGGAAATCGGCGTGGTGCGGGGTCTGCATTTCCAATCGCCTCCCTTTGCCCAGGACAAGTTGGTCCGCGTGGTCAAGGGCCGCATCTTGGATGTGGCGGTGGATTTGCGCCGATCCTCGCCCACCTTCAAGCAGCATGTGGCGGTGGAATTGTCCGACCAGAATTGGAAGCAGTTGTTGGTCCCAATCGGCTTCGCCCATGGTTTCGTAACCTTGGAAGCCAACACCGAGGTCATTTATAAGGTGACCAACTATTATTCACCCGCCAACGATTTCGGACTGCGCTGGAACGATCCTAGCTTAGGCATTGCGTGGCCCGTGGACGCGGAACGCGCTATCCTATCGGCCAAGGATGCGGCGTTGCCATTCTTCGACCAGATCGGCGACATACTTTTTTAGGGGGCGATCCCATGCGCGTCATCGTCACCGGCGGAGCCGGTTTTATCGGATCGGCGGTCATCCGTCGGATCATCGGCCAATCCGATTGGCAGGTGCTCAATATCGACAAGCTAACCTATGCCGCCAATCTGGATACCCTGGCCTCGATCGCTGACAATCCCCGTTACGCCTTGCTGGTGGCCGACATCTGCGACCGCGACGCCATGGACAAGGCCTTTGCCGAGTTCAGGCCCGATGCCGTCATGCATCTGGCCGCCGAATCCCATGTGGACCGCTCCATCGACGGCCCCGGCGCTTTCGTCCAGACCAACGTGGTCGGCACCTACATCTTGCTTGAAGCGGCCCGCGCCTATGTTTCCGCCGTCGGAAAGCCCTTTCGCTTCCATCACATCTCCACCGACGAAGTGTTCGGATCGTTGGGCGATGACGGCTGCTTCAACGAAACAACACCCTATTCGCCACGCTCGCCTTATTCGGCCAGCAAGGCCGCCTCGGACCATTTTGTCCGTGCTTGGGGCGAGACCTATGGCCTGCCCATCGTCCTGTCCAATTGCTCCAACAATTACGGGCCCTATCAGTTTCCCGAAAAACTGATTCCGCTGATGACCTTGAACGCCCTGACCGGCAAACCCTTGCCCGTCTATGGCGCCGGGACCAATGTGCGCGATTGGCTGCATGTGGATGACCACGCCCAGGCCCTAATCGACGTGGTATCCAAGGGCCAAATCGGCGGCACCTATTTGATCGGTGGCCGCTCTGAGCGCCGCAATGTGGATGTGGTCCATGCCATCTGCGACAGCATCGACCGTCTGACCGGCAAGGCGCAAGGAACATCCCGCGCCCTGATCACCCAAGTGACGGACCGCTCCGGCCACGATTTCCGCTATGCCATCGATCCCAGCCGGATCGAGCGGGAATTGGGCTGGCGCGCTCAGCACACTTTCGAAGACGGCTTGGAGCAAACCATCCGCTGGTATCTGGACAATCGCGCCTGGTGGGAACCTTTGGTGTCCAACCGCGACGCCACCATCCGTCGGGGATTAAGTAAATGAGCGCCTGCCTGGTCTTTGGCCAAACCGGTCAAGTGGCCCAAGGCATCGCCAAGCTGGCCCGTCACTATACAATGCTGGACGTGACGCAACTGGGCCGCACCCAAGCGGATTTGACCCGCCCGGAAACAGTCGCCGCACAGATCTTAAGCCGCAAGCCCGCCATCGTCATCAATGCCGCCGCCTACACCAAGGTCGATCTGGCCGAAAGCGACGAAGCCGCGGCAAGACTGGTCAATGCCAGCTCTCCAGCCTTGATGGCTGAAGCGTGCCAAAAAGTCGGCGCGGCGCTGATTCATATCTCCACCGACTATGTGTTCGACGGCACTGGCGCCAAGCCCTATGCCGAGGATGATCCGGTCGCGCCGCAAGGAGCCTATGGCCGCACCAAACTACAAGGCGAGCAGGCCATCCGCGCGGCGCTGGACCACCATCTAATTTTGCGCACTGCCTGGGTGTTCAGCGACACAGGGCAAAACTTCGTCCGCACCATGGTAAAGCTAAACCGCGACGTAATCCGCGTGGTCGATGACCAGACCGGTAATCCCACCCCCGCCGACTTTATCGCCGCCACCTGCCTGGAAATGGCCACCATGATCGCACAGCGCAGCCAAGGTCCTTGGGGCACCTATCATTATACCGGCCAACCGGCCACCACTTGGTTTGGTTTTGCCCAGGCCATTTTCGCCGAGGCGGAAAAACTGGGCAAGAAGGCTCCGACTCTGGAACCGATCACCACCGACCAATATCCCACCCCGGCACGCCGACCGGCTTGGTCGGTGCTGGACACCGGAAAGATTCACCGCGACTGGGGCATCACCCCGCCGGACTGGCGAGACGTTCTGCCGGTCATCGTCAAATCCTTGCTGGAACAGGACTCCCCATCATGAAGGGCATCATCTTAGCCGGTGGCTCTGGCACCCGTCTGCACCCCATCACCTTGGGCGTGTCCAAGCAGTTGCTGCCGGTCTACGACAAGCCGATGATCTATTATCCGCTGTCGGTACTGTTGCTGGCAGGCGTCCGCGACATCATGATCATCACCACCCCCGCCGACGCCGACCAGTTTAAACGGCTGCTGGGCGACGGCTCGCAATGGGGCATCACCTTGACCTTCGCCCAGCAGCCCAGTCCCGACGGTCTGGCGCAGGCGTTTTTGATCGGACGCGACTTTATCGGCGGCGACACCGTCGCTTTGGTGCTGGGCGACAATATTTTTTATGGCGGCGGGCTGACCGAGAAGCTGCGCGCCTCGGCGCAAATCACCAAGGGCGCCACAGTCTTCGCCTATGGCGTCACCGATCCCGAACGCTATGGCGTGGTCGAACTGGACAAAACCGGCAAGGCCCTGTCCATCGCCGAGAAGCCGCAAAACCCCAAATCCCATTGGGCGGTCACCGGGCTTTATTTCTACGACAACGACGTGATCTCAATCGCCGAGAATTTGAAGCCGTCGCCGCGTGGCGAGCTGGAAATCACCGACGTCAACGCCGTCTATATGAACCGGGGCGATTTGAACGTTGAATGTTTGGGGCGCGGCTTTGCGTGGCTGGACACCGGCACCTTCGATTCGCTGCTGGAGGCGGGCGAATTCGTCAAAGTCCTGGAAAAACGACAAGGCCAGAAAGTCGCCTGTCTGGAAGAAATCGCCTATGCCAAGGGCTTCATCACCCGCGACCAATTGCTGACCCGCGCCAAGGCGCTGGGCAAAAGCGGCTACGGCCAATATCTGGAACGCATCGCCAAGGAATAGGGCGTGAGTTGGGGGCCAAAACAGTAGCGGCTCAATGATGCTCTGGCCAGAAATCGTCACTCATGACCCGCTCGCAAGGCCAAGGGCAAAGCTCGGGGAATGTTGCTTCAGGCATCCCTGTTTCCCGCGCGGCATCGCGCCTGGCATAGCGGTAGGCAGTTGCCATAGATTCGTCGATGCGTGTCTTTAGACTGAGATTATCGCCAAATGGTCGCGCGCATTGGCATAGACAGACGCCAACTGTTGCCTTGGAGGGCAGGCTGATATTGCCATTTCAATAGATGAAGCAGAAGCGCCGTCAAACGACTGACCAACTTGCGCTTTTCGGTCTTGCCCATACTTTCGATCTCCTCGGCGATATGTTCGATGCCTGCCGCTGAAAGCTGCCCACCACGCAGCAACGCCGCTTGCTCGTTGGCCCAAGCGTAGAAATCTTCATCATAGAGATTTGCGGACATCTCAATCTCCTTCAAAACCAAGGACATTGTAACCTAACGGCGTATGAAATTGATAGAAAAGCGGCAAAGCTACGCCTTGCTCAGCAATCCAGAGTTTCCGCCCAAAATGGTTACGGCTCTTTGACGCTTTCGCCCAAGCCGCGCGTGATGGGATTGAGGAAGTACGAGATGATGCTGCGGGTGCCCACCTTGATCTCGGCCAGCAAGGTCATGCCGGGGATCAACTGAACGCCTTCCGGCAGATGCTGCAAGGTTTGGTCTTCCAGTTCGATGCGTACTTTGTGTACAGCTCCACCGGCGATGGTCGAGGTTTCAGAGAAGCCCATGCTGGCCCGCTGATCTTCCTTTTGGCCACCGCCAAAGGATTCCTGGCTGATAGAGGCCAGATGACCGCGCAAACGGCCATAGCGTTGGAAGGGGAACGCATCGACCTTGATTTGGGTGTAGTCGCCAATTTTCACATAACCCACGTCACCCGAGGTGATGGCGATCTCGGCGATGAGCGGCGTATGGGCGGGAACCATGGTGACCAAGGGCTCGCCACCATTGAGCACCGCCCCTTCGGCCCGTTTGGCGACTTCGGTCACGACGCCGTCTTCTGGGGCGGTCAAGTCAACCAGGGACTGCATGCGGGCTGCTTTGTTGATATTTTCATCGATCCGCGCCAATTCGCCGCGAGACTTCGACAATTCTTCCAGCAATTGCCGGTTCCAGTCATCGATATAGGCCTGCCGTTGGGCGCGCAGAGACTGGACGCCGTGCTGCAATTCCACCAAGCGATTGACCGTGTCGGCCAAATCACGTTCGGCGCGAACCCTACCTGCCTGGGATTCAAGATATTGCAGCTTGGTGCCGGTGCGGGATTCCAACAAGTTCGAGCGAGTGTTTTCCACATCCTGGGCCACCGACAATTGCTTGATCAGCAAGGTGCGGTCCGCTTCGGTGGTTTTGATGCTGGCCGTATTGCGGTTGATGTCTTCATCGAAGGTCCGCACGCGGGAGTTATACTGAGCCACCTGTTGATGATACAGATTGGCTTGCAACTGCTCGTCCAGATTGGCCGAGACATTGACCACGAACTGCTTTCCCGCCAATTCGGCATCAAGGCGGTGAATCTGCGCCACCAGTGTCTGTTTCTGCGATTGCAGCGACGTCAAATCAGCCATGGTGAAGGTAGGGTCCAACGACGCCACCACTTGGCCCTTGGTGACGAAATCGCCAACCCTGACCTTGACGGTGCGAACGATGGCCTTATCCAACGGTTGAATGGTCATGGGCGGCGTCGCCGTGGACAGACGCCCAGTGCCCGAAATTACCACATCCACCTGAACCAGAGACGTGATCAACAAGATCGAGGCAAACAGACCCAGCAGCAGATAAAACGTGCTCATCAAGATGCGAGGCGGCGTTTCAGCCAGCAACTGCTCGATCTCGCCTTGGAACGGTACCGCGTCGGGAATGACCGACATCGGCGGCGCCGACACGATCAACCAATCGCGTATGGCGGGCAAACGCGTCACCACCGATTTCAAACGGGTTGAAATCGCTTGGATTTGCTTCTGGACGGCGTTGGTGGCGCCCTCTAGGAAATGTGACGGGTCTGTTGTTCCCATAGGTGCTTATATATCTCGCAACGTTCAACTAAGATTTGGTGAGGCGCAAAATCAATCACTTTGCCTTGTTCCATAACCAAAATGGCATCCGCTTGAACCAAAGAAGACAGCCGGTGCGACACCACGATCATGGTACGACCTTCGGCGATCTTTTCAAGGTTATCCTGGACAATGGCTTCACTTTCCGGATCCAACGCGCTGGTCGCCTCATCGAAAATCATCAATTGCGGACGGGGCAAAAGGGCGCGCGCGATGGCGATGCGCTGTCTTTGTCCGCCCGAGAAATTGGACGCGTTTTCCTGGACCAGTGTGCCGTAGGAATTGGGCAGCCGATCAATGAACTCGGCGGCGCCGGCCATACGCGAGGCTTCAATGATTTCGTCCATTGACGCTTCGGTCTTGGTGGCGGAAATGTTTTCCCGGATGGTGCCACGGAATAGAAAATTGTCTTGCAACACGATGCCCATGCTGCGGCGCAGATGGTTCAAATCGATGTGGCGGATGTCGGCGCCATTGACTTTCAGCATGCCGGAATCGGGATTGTGGATGCCTTGGATTAATCGTGTGAGCGTGGATTTTCCCGAGCCAGAGCGCCCCACAACACCGATCATCTGTCCGGGCTCGATGCGGAACGACACCCGATCCAAAGCCAATGCCGAACCAGGAGCGTAGCGGAAGGACACGTCGTCGAATTCGATCTCGCCATTGATCTTGGGATAGATGTAACGCTGGCCGGGCTCCCGTTCGGGGGCATGGTCCATGACCGTGCTCAGCATGCCGATGGACATGGTCACTTGCTGATATTCATTGATCAAACCAACCATGGCGATTAAGGGGCCGGAAACCCGGCCTGACAGCATGTTGAAAGCGATCAGCGAACCGATGGTCAGGTCTCCATCGAACACCGCCTGTGCCCCGACCCCCAGAATGGCCAGCTGCATCACCTTTTCCAGGAAATGAGTGAAGGTGCCGCCAATGGCCCCCACCCGGCCGACGGTCATCAGGCGGCGCATGGATTGCGCCACTTTCAAATCCCATTCCCGGAGACGAGACGGCCCCAGAACCAGCGATTTGATGGTACGCATGCCGACGATGGTTTCGACCATATGCCCCTGTCTGGCGCCTTCGACCTGATACAATTGATCCAAATGGTGTTTGAAGATGGGCAGCATCAAAGCCATGCACCCGGCGATCAGGGCTGAAAACACCAGCACCACCATGGTCAGCTTGAAGCTGTACAAGCCCAACAACACCAACAAAATGGGCATGGGCAACAAATCCAAGCCGGTTTGGAACAGCCGACCGGTCAAGAAGTTGCGGATGCTTTCCGTCTGAGTCATGTTGCGAATCAGAATGCCCGCCGTATTGGTCTCGAAGAAAGTCAGCGGCAGATTCAACATGCGCGCGAAGATCTTCGAC
>CAIYCT010000328.1 GCA_903924765.1 uncultured Rhodospirillaceae bacterium
AAGAAAATAAAATCGATAAAGACGCCGAGCATAAGACAATCTTATCGTTGGCGTTAATTTAACTATATCGACTAATAGTATTATTTGATTTAGCCAACAATCAGCGGATGCCAGCCGCCGGGGCCGAAGGCTTCCAGGGGCTGAAAGCGGGTCTTGTAAGCCATTTTACGGCTGTCGCTAATCCAATAGCCCAGATAGACGTAAGGCAGGTCCAGACGCAGCGCCTCGGCGATTAGCCATATGACCACGAAGGTTCCCAGCGAGGCTTTAGGCATGTCAGGGTCATAGTAGCTATAGACCGCCGACAATCCGTCGACCAATTGATCGATCAAGCAAACCGCCACCAATTGATTGTCCGGCTGGCGAAATTCGATCAGATAGGTGTCGATGGGGCTGTCCTCGACCATGGATCGGTAATCATAGAATCCCATAAGGGCCATGTCGCCGCCGGAATGACGGGAATCCTGATAGCGCGAGAACAGGCGGTAATGATCGGCCTGGGCGCGTGCGGGCATACGCTTGGCGTTCAGTGCCTGATTAGTCTTAATAATCCGCCGCATGGTCTTGTCTGGAATGAAGTCATCGACCACCACGCGCACCGGAACGCAGGAATTGCAGCCAGGACAAGCGGGGGTGTAGGCAATGGAATGGGAACGGCGGAACCCAGCCCGCGATAGGGATTCATGCAAGTCCTCGGCGTCGGGTCCGTTCAGCTCGGTTACGATCTTGCGTTCCATACGCCCAGGTATGTACGGGCATGGCAACGGCGCCGTGGTGAAAAAGAAGTGAGGTCGTTTGAGTGTGAAGTGATCCATTGTCCTTCCCGCGAACAAACACTCATGAGTGTACAACAGTCTATATGGTGGCTCATTTTTGATTCTACCACCATAGGGAAAAGAATTTAGTTCTTCTTTCCCGCTCCCCCAGCTGGAATTGCTCCGGGCAGAGAATTGCCCGGTATGGTGGGCGGGGCCTGCAGATCTTGGTCACGCAGCAACACTATGGCGATGCGGCGATTGCGCGGGGCCTTGGGGTCTTCTGTCACCAACGGTTCGGTATCGGCCTTGCCGACCACGCGGTCGATGCGGTTTTCGGGCACGCCGGCGGCCACCAGAGTGCGGCGGGTGGCCAAGGCCCGATCGGCGGATAATTCCCAATTGGTATAACCCGACTGGTCACGGAACGGCACGCCATCGGTGTGACCGGCGATGGCGATCTTGTTGGGCAATTGGTTGACGATGCGCGACACCAGATCCACCAGCGCCCGCGTATGGCCGTACATAGCCGAGCTGCCTGGCGGGAACATGGCCAAGCCGTCCTGATCGGTGATTTGAATGCGCAAGCCTTCGGGGGTGTTGTCCACCATCATCGAGCCTTGGAACGGCTTCAATTCGGGGATGCCCTTCATGGCATTATCGACCATTTCCTTGGCCTTGTCGAAGCGCTGCTGTTCGCGCTGGGCCATTTGTTCCTTGAATTCCTTTTCGCCCATGCCCTCGGCGGGCTCGGTGGCGGCGGAGGTCACGTCGTCGCCGCCCGGTCCGATCGAGGAGGGGGGCAGGTGATCCACCAAGCTGGGCGAGCTGTGCTGCGAGGTTTGAGCGCCTTCGCCGATCACTTGGCCGCCCAAAATGCCGCCCGCGCCCGATTGCGAGGTGGAGGCCATGGTAGGGGCGAAGAAGTTGGAAATGCCGGTCAGTTGCTCCTCGGTCACCGCGTTCAGCAGCCACAGCAGCAAAAAGAACGCCATCATAGCGGTCACGAAGTCGGCGTAAGCCACCTTCCAGGAGCCACCGCTATGACCACCGGCAACCTTCTTGACCCTTTTGATGATGATGCTCTGACCTTCGGCCATGCGGATTTAATCCTTAATCGGGAGGCAGATTGTTGATGGTTTCTTCCAATTCCTGGAAGGACGGCTTCATCTCGTCCGGCAACAGCTTGCGAGCAAATTCCACCGACACCTGAGGTGCATAGCCCTGCATGTGCGCCAGCATCGCAGCCTTGATACAGGTATGATAAAAACTGTCGGAGTCAAAGCATAATTGCATGTTGCGGGCGAAGGGGGCGAAAAAGGCGTAGGAGATCAACACGCCCGAAAAGGTTCCCACCAGCGCCGCGCCGATCAAATGGCCCAACACTTCCGGCGGTTCGGTGATCGAGCCCATGGTGTGAATAACGCCCAACACGGCGGCGACAATGCCCAAGGCGGGCATGGCGTCGGCCATCAGGTTCACGGCGTGGGATATTTCATGATAATGCTTGTGGTGAGTCTCTAGCTCCATGTCGATGACCGCTTCAACTTCATGGGTGTTCGAGGTGCCCAGGGTCAGCAACCGTAGATAATCGCAAAAGAATGTACGCACATGATGGTCTTCGTTGAAGCCTGGGAATTTGGCGAATAGCGGGCTCTCATCGGGCTTTTCCACGTGGCTTTCCAATGCCAGATCGCCCTTGGTCTTAGCCAGCTTGAACACCGCATACAGCATGGACAGCAATTCGACATAGGCTTCTTTGTTGTGATGGGGACCTTTGAAGATCAGACCAAAGTTGGCAGCGATGCCCATGACGATTCCCTTGGGATTGCCGATCAGCACCGAACCGATGGCAGCGCCCACAATGATCAGCCATTCCAAAGGCTGAAACAACACGCCCATATGGCCGCCATTCAACATGTATCCGCCAATGACGCTGGCGAAAACGATCACGATCCCGATAATAGCAAACATGCCAAACTTCCCCTGGTGCGGCCCTAGAAGAAACTCTGAAGCCTTACAAGCCATTGAATAATGCTATAATTCGCATCCTGTGTCTTGAGTCAACTGCTCTGGCCCCGTAAAAAGGGCTCCCGGACGAATATTTATTCCGGCTTTGTGCATAACCTATCGCCTCTAGGAACCCAATATGACCGTCGATAGTCAAACTTTCCGCCAAACCCTGGGCAGCTTCGCCAGCGGAGTCACCGTCGTTACCACGCAAGAGCCCGAGACCAAGAGGCCCGTGGGCCTTACCGTAAGCGCCTTTACCTCGGTTTCATTGGACCCGCCTTTGGTTTTGGTTTGTCTGGGCAAAAATTCGACATCGCACGCGGCGTTTAGCGCCAACGGCCATTTTGCCATCAATATCCTGGCCCAGGATCAGGTGGATCTGTCCAACCGCTTCGCGTCCAAACTCGAGGATAAATTCGACGGCATCGAATACCGTCTTGGGGTGGGCAACGCGCCGGTGTTGTCGGCTAGCGCCGCCCATTTGGAATGCTCCGTCAACAAGGTGTATGACGGCGGCGATCACCATATTTTCGTCGGTTTGGTGTTGGCGACCAGTGTCAAGCCCGATGCCAAACCGTTGCTGTATTTCCGTGGTAATTACGCCACTCTAGCCGGAGACGTGAAATGATCGGTCGTTTGAACCATGTGGCCATAGCCGTGCCCGATATCGAAGCGGCCCGCGCCCTGTATCGGGATGTTCTGGGCGGTGATGTTTCCGAGGTTATTGCCCAGCCCGCGCACGGCGTCAGCGTGGTGTTCGTGATGTTGCCCAACACCAAGATCGAATTGCTCCATCCGTTGGGCGAGGGCTCGCCCATCGCTCAATTCCTGGAGCGCAATCCCTCGGGCGGCATGCATCATGTGTGTTACGATGTTGACGACATCATTGCCGCCCGCGACGCTCTTAAGGCCAAGGGCGCCCGCGTTCTGGGCGACGGAGAGCCGAAGATTGGCGCCCATGACAAGCCGGTGTTGTTTCTGCATCCCAAGGATTTCTACGGCACGTTGGTGGAATTGGAGCAAGTGTGAGTTGGTATTGCGACATCGCTCCGGGGCACCCGGTTCACGGTCCCTATCACGACCGCGAATACGGGTTCCCGGTTAGCGATGACGCCATCTTGTTCGAGCGCTTGGCGCTGGAAATCTTTCAAGCCGGGTTATCTTGGTTGATCGTGCTGAAAAAGCGTCCGACCATCTTTCTGGCCTTCCAGGGCTTTGATCCGCTTGTGGTCGCGGCCTATGGACCGGACGATGTCGAGCGCCTGATGGCTGACGCGGGCATAATCCGCAATCGCCGCAAGATCGACGCCATCATCGAGAACGCCAAACGCGTCCTAGCAATCCAGCGCGATTACGGCTCGTTGGCGCACTGGCTGGAGCAAAGTCATCCCTTGGATAAAAACCAATGGGTCAAGTTGTTCAAGAAGACATTCGTCTTCATGGGCGGCGAAGTGGTGGGTGAGTTCTTGATGAGCATAGGATACTTGCCGGGGGCGCATCGTGAAGATTGTCCGGTTTTCGCCAAACTGGCGGCTTTTAACAAGCCTTAAAAAAAGAAATGGCAAGATCAGCCCCCTGATCTTGCCACCTCTATCTTTGCGCTACAACTCTCGATCTTACGTCGATAAAGCGAACGCGACATCCTCCCCAAACTTGAGCCATTCTTATCGTTTTCCCGCGGCTCATCCATTCTTTAAGCGGGTAACTGAGGCGGACCATACGTAATTTTTGCAGCCAAGTCACGGAGAATCTTTTCAATGGTTTCTTATTGCAGTGCGGCATTTGTTATTAATGCTATATTGACCTCAGATGTCGGGAGATGAATTATGCGCTTCGTTATAGTCGTCGGTGTGGTGGCGCTTGTTTCAAGCGCTCAGGCGCAACAAACCCTGTCGCCCTTGGCCACCAATGTGATCATTAGCGGCCAAGATTGCCAGCGTTTGGTCAAGCATGTTCCTGCCCCGGACGTGGCTTATAAGGCTGGCGTGGACGTTCATGGCAGACCGGTTGCTCCGGCGGACCTGCCGGGTTCGGGCGGGACGTTCCAACTGCCCGATCACATCGAGTTTAATTACACGATTAACCCGACTGCCTATGGTCTGGCTAAAAACCCGAAAAGTACACCCACAGCCTTACAGTCGGCCACGAATACTCAAATGTCCGTCGCAAATATTCGCTATGACTTTGGATCTGGTGTGCTGACCATCAACGGCAAGCCGCTGGACCCCGCCGACGAGCAAGGTGTGGCTGCGGAATGCCGCAAGCAGGGAATCAAGTAGGGTTAAGCCGACCGAACGGCGCTCAGGAATTCGTGCACCGACCGACGCATTTGCTCCGCTTGGCTTGACATGTTGGTGGCCGCAACCAGAACGTCGTGCGCGGCGTGGCCTGTGCTTTCGGCTGCCTGATTGACATCGGCTATGTTGGTGGTGACCTGTTGGGTGCCACACGCGGCCTGTTCGACGTTGCGGGCGATTTCCAAGGTGGCGGCGCTTTGCTCTTCGATGGCGGCGGCGATGGCGCTGGAAATTTCGTGCATGCGGTTGATGATGGTTGAAATCTGGTTGATTGCGCTGACGGCGTCTTTGGTGGTGCCTTGAACGTCTGAAATCTGCCGGGAGATTTCTTCTGTGGCCTTGGCGGTTTGAGTGGCCAAGTTTTTAACCTCGCCTGCCACTACGGTGAATCCCTTGCCTGCGTCACCAGCTCTGGCGGCCTCAATGGTCGCGTTGAGGGGGGATGTCCCGTTGAATGTTGAAAATGTGCGGTAGGCG
>CAIYCT010000329.1 GCA_903924765.1 uncultured Rhodospirillaceae bacterium
ACCGGCTTCGATCTTCCCGATGCTCAACCGGGGACCCAACAGTCCTCGGCGGGCAATCCCGGCGAAGAAGAGAAATTCGACAATTCGATCGATATCGGCTTAACCGGACAAAGTTCGAAGAATGCCTATTTCGGTCGCTATAACGGCAGCTACAACGACGGCGTCGATGTCGTTAGCGGTTTCCGTTTTCGTGGTCGCGAAGATTGGAAAAGCAGTGACACCTATTATTACGACGTCACCGGCAAAAACCTTAAATTCGGCTATGGGGATCATTTCGATCTAGCGCCAAACAGCTCGGTCACCATGAAGGTCGGCAATCAGGGTAAATGGGGACTGTCACTCGGCTGGGACGCATCGACCTACGTCCAGGCCGATGACTTCACCACGCTGTTCGACAAGAATGGGCATACGGTGCCAGGCTTTAGCGCCACGGCAACATCGCTTACCGCCGCCAACATCAGCCATCAAGTGGTCGATGTGGTCGGTACCCGTCGTGACAAGGGCTTCGCCAGCCTGAACTACATTATGGGCGATTGGTCCTTAGTGAGCGGCCTGGTTCATGAGCATAAAGAAGGCACCATGGAGCAATCGTTGACCGAAGGCGGCTCCAACGGGAAATTCGCGTATTTCCCCTTGCCGATCAATTACGACACGGATCGGTTCGATATTTCAACCGCCTTCAATACCTCCAGGTTCCAGGCCAAGTTCGGTTATACGCTGTCGAACTTTCATGACAACAATGCAGGCGGGTACACCTACTCGCCTTTCTTGACCAGCACTGTGGCGGGTTCAACGGGTGTCTCGGGTATTTATTCACAAGCGCCCAGCAATATGGCGCACCAGATCAGCACCCAACTGGGCTATAATCTGGACCCCACCACGCGACTGAACGCCAACCTGTCCTATGGCCTTCAGACCCAGAACGATAGCTATGTACAGCCCACCCTGAACCAGACCATAGCGTGGTCCAATTACTCAAACGCGGGTTCGCTGAACGGCTTTGTTCAGACCATGTTCGGCAATTTGGGCTTGACGGCGCGTCCGTTGCCCAAGGTTGATTTTAAAATGAACTACACAATGGATGCTCGGCAGGTCAATACCGGCGAGCAAACCCTGAAGATTCCCAACGGTAATTATGGCGATTCGGGAAACGCGGTCTCAGCATCCAACGCCAACGTCATTACCCGGTTAGCCTTCCCCGAATCATGGAACAAGCAAACGGCGAACGTCGAGACTGGGTATAAGGTCCTACCGTCCACCAAGCTCAGCCTTGGTTACACCTATACCAATTTCGATCGGACCGAGGCGATTATCCGTCACACCGGCGAAAGCACCATCACAGCCAAGGCGCGGACAGCCTTCACTCCCGAGTTGGTTGGATCTTTGGCGTATGACCACGGCATTCGGAACGCGTCAGCCCCTGACTTCAACATTTGGACACGCTGGGCTCGTGGCTACTCCGGCGGCGAGTGTAATACTCTTTCCACAAGAACCGTGACCTGCTACGAAGTGCCGTCTTACGAGCAATCGCGGAATCGGGATCAGGTTTCCGGACGGTTGAACTGGACCGTAGATCACGACCTCAGTCTGGGCGTTGTTTCCAAAGTCGCTGCGGACACCTATCCCAACAACAATTACGGCATCAGCCGAGATGACAAGCTCTCGGTCGGACCGGATTTAACCTACCGGATTTCCGACGACGCCGATGCTCATGCGTTTTACACGTTCCAGCATATCTACAACACCATGGTTGGCCCGAATAACAGCGTGTATACGTCGTCCTCGCGGTCAAACAGCGCCTACGGCAACGATACCAATACCGTCGGTCTCAGTGGCAATTGGAAGGTGGATTCCAAATTAAAGCTGGGCAGCGAATATGTGTTCTCCTACGGTCAGGAAAGCGTCAATCAAAGCGGATTGTTCGGTTTCCAATCCGGTGGCCCCAGCGCCACTCCTGACTCTTCCATGCCTTTGGTTACCTCCATGTTGAATTCGTTCAAACTGCATGGGGAATATGCGTACACGCCGGGGATTTCCTTCTACATGGGCTATGCGTATGATCGTCTGATGACCAGCGATTGGGCACTGTTCGGAGTCGTCGCCAACAATGCGACCAATGGTCAAGGCAATCCCAACTACAACGTCCACTCGGTGATCACCCGCGTTTCGTTCAAGTGGTAACAAACAAAGCGGCGGGGAGCTTGGTCTTTCTGCCGCCTTTTTTTAATTAGAGGGTTTTATGCGCGTCCTGTCCGTCTATATCGGTTTATCCGTTTTCCTAGCTTCTTCTTCGATGCCTGTTTTCGCGGCTGATTTGCCCGCAGGTCATCCGCCCATTGATCAGTCGCAACAACAGCCGGTCGCCAATCACAGCGGCGAAGTAACCGAGGCCACACCCGCCGCCGAGTACATCTATCTGCACGTCAAGGGGAGCGACGGCGAGGAATGGCTTGCGACCATGAAAAGCGACATAAAGCCCGGCACAAAGATCAAGTGGAACGACGGGTTCGTGATGAGGAATTTCAACAGCAAGACGTTGAACCGCACGTTCGAGAGCGTCCGCTTTGTTGAAGTGGCCGAACCCGCGAAATAGAACGCTTCCCCTCGGCTTGCCACTGGATGCAAGCCGAAGAACCGACGCGCAAGGGGCTATCGCGTCGCGATAGCGTGTCTGGCGATAGCCATTGCTCCGCTCTGATTCCTATTGAACTGTCCGCGTTATGCATCGATTTGCGAACCCTGCCCGATTTATGCGAATAGCCTTGGCCGTTTTGCCGTGGGTGTCGGTAGCGTGCGGGCTTTGTTTGGGGGGTGGGCTTTATTTCGCGCTGTTCGATTCGCCGCCCGAC
>CAIYCT010000330.1 GCA_903924765.1 uncultured Rhodospirillaceae bacterium
CTCGCCCGTCGCCAAAACGCCAGACGATCTGCCGCTTGGGGCCACGGTGGGCACCGCCTCGTTGCGGCGCGGTGCGCAATTGCTCAATCGCCGTCCCGATCTGCGCGTGGTCAACTTTCGCGGCAACGTCCAAACCCGTCTCAACAAATTGGCCGAGGGCCAAGTGGACGCCACCTTGCTGGCGGCGGCGGGGCTTAATAGGCTGGGTCTGTCGCAGCACGCCACCAGCTTGCTGTCGCCCGATTTCATGCTGCCCGCCGTGGCGCAAGGGGCGGTGGGAATCACCTGCCGCGCCGACGACGAAAAGGCGCATGACTTTTTGGCTCCGCTGGCCGATGTCGAAACCATGATCCGGGTGAGCGCTGAACGGGCCTTTCTGACCCGCTTGGACGGATCGTGCCGCACCCCCATCGCCGCTTTGGGCGAGTTGTCCGGCTCGACCCTCCGTTTCCGGGGCTTGATCGTCAGTCCCGACGGCAAACAGCTGCATCGGGTGGAAAGCGGTGGTGCGGCAGGAGATGCCTGGGGCATAGGCGACGAGGCCGCCTTACGTCTCAAAGTCATGGCCGGGCCTGATTTCTTTAAGCCATGCTTGCCCTAGTCACCCGCCCCGCCGAGGATGCCGAAGCGACGGCAACCCTGTTGCGGCAGCGGGGTTTTCAGGTGATGGTCGAACCCATGATGACGGTGATCTCCCAACCGTCCGCGTTACAAAATTTGGTCGGCGTTCAAGGATTTTTGGCCACGTCGGCCAATGGAGCGCGAGCTTTGTCGCAGGCCACTGCGCGCCGCGATTTGCCGTTGTGGGCGGTGGGCGATGCCACTGCTCGAACTGCGCGCGATCTGGGGTTCGAAACGGTAGACAGCGCCAACGGCGACGTCGATTCTTTGGCGGCTTTGGTTAAGGCCAAGGTCCAGCCCCAGGCGGGACGCTTGCTGCAAGCGGCGGGGTCCGATGTGGCCGGTGATTTGAGTGGGCAGTTGACCCAGGCGGGCTATGAGGTGACCCGGTCGGTTCTGTATCGGACCGAAGCGGTTATGGCCTTCAGCCCTCTGGCGCAAACGGCCTTGGCGCAAGGCAGGGTCGATGTGGCCTTGTTCTACTCGCCGCGCACCGCGCAAATTTTTACTGATTTGGCCCTGGCGGCAAATATTCATACCGGCTTAGCATCGACCCGAGCCTTGGCGTTAAGCGCCGCAGTGGCGCGGAATTTAGAGACTTTGCCGTGGGTGAAACTGGTTGTCGCCGCCCATCCCAACCAAGACGAGTTGTTCAGGGCTCTTGACCAACAGGGCTTTCCATCGGATTGATAGACGATCATGACTGAAGACGCATCCGCACCTCCTTCTTCCTCTCCTGCGCCCTCCCCGAAACGGTGGCCGTGGATTGTCGCTTTGATCGTTTTGGCCGCAGTTGCCGCAACGGCCTTGTGGTTGTGGACCAACCGGGATCAAATCCTGCCTCAATCCCTGCACTCCAAACCGGTGATTGCCGTGGAGCAACCCGCGTCTCCACCGATCTTGGCGCAACCCGATCTGGATCAGATCAAGGGCCAACTGCAACGGCTTGAGCAGTCTCAGCTGCAAGTGGACGTGTCTGGCCTGGAAGAGCGCATCGCCCATTTGGAAAAAAGCGGCGCCGACGCCGCCAGCGTGTTGCGTTTGGTGGATCGTATCGATCGGCTGGAAGCCTCCCTGCGCGAGTTGCAAACCCGCCGCAAGGCCGATGCGGCCTTGGTACTGGCAGTGGGATTGCTGAAAGACGCAGTGGATCGCGGCGCGTCCTTTGATGCCGAATTGCGCGCCTTGAAGGCCTTGGCCCCCGAGGACGAAGACGTCAAGAAATTGGTGACCGATCTAAAAGGTCGCGCTGCCGCCGGAATTCCACCCCGAACTGTTTTGACCACGCGCTTCCAAGGTTTGGAAGCGGCGATCATTCGCGCCGAAGCCTTGCCCACGGCGCAGGACGGAATCGTTGATGATTGGCAACGCCGGGCGCTGGAACGGCTGATGACCGTGTTTACCGTGCGGCGCGAAGATGGCGATGTCGAGGGCAATTCCACCGCCGCCATCGTGGCCCGGACCCGCGAGGCCTTGGCACGCAACGATTGGACCGGCGCTGTTCGCACGGCGGAAAGCCTGACCGGCGAGGGGGCCAAGAAAGCCGAGCCCTGGTTGGACGATGCCAAAGCCCGATTGCTGGCCGATCAAGAGATTGCTGATCTGGCCGCCCAAGCGGTGGCCGCCGCCGGAGCGAAATTATAGCATGATCCGCCGCATCGCCCTTTTCGTCCTGTTCACCGCCGTTCTGGTGGGCTTGTGCGTGTGGTTGGCGGATCGTCCGGGCACGGTCACCGTTCATTGGCAAGGCTGGCGGGTGGACACCACCGTGCCGGTGGCTCTGCTGGGTTTGGCGGCGTTTGTCGGGCTGATTCTGTTCGCCCAACGCTTGGCCGGGTATTTGCTGCGGTTTCCGTCGCGGTGGCTTGCTCATCGCCGGATGGTTCGGCAACGCAAGGGCTATCTGGCTTTGACCGACGGATTGGCGGCGGTGGCGGGTGGCGATGCCGAGGCGGCGAGAAAGCTGGCGAAAAAGGCGGAAACTTTGTTGGATGACCCGAAAGTAACGGGTTTGCTTGCGGCGCAAGCGGCAGGGTTGGCGGGCGACGATTCCAGCGCCCGCGACCATTTTCAAACCCTGTTGGCCCGTCCCGAGACCGCTTTATCCGGCTGCCAGGGAATGATGGCGTTGGCCTTGAAACAAAAGGATCAGGCCCAAGCCTTGGAATGGGCTCGCCGCGCCTGGGCCACCGGCACCAAAGTGGGCATGGTGGCCGAGACTCTTTATGACCTGCAAGCCCGCTCGGACCAATGGGCCGAGGCGGAATTGACAGTGATAGAGGCGCTACGGCGCAAAGCTATGCCCAAATCGCGGGCGGCATCCTTACGAGCTGTGGCATTGACCGAGCGGGCGCTGCGGGTGCAACCCGGCGGCGACGGCACCCGTCACGAAGCTATGGACCTGGTCATGGCCGCTCATCGCGCCGATCCGGCGTTTGTGCCAGCGGCGGTGTTGGCAGCCCGTTTGTTGGCGGGGACCGGTAAGTTGCGGCGGGCCAATGCGATTTTGGCTGCGACCTGGACACGCGGTCCTCATCCTGATCTGGCCTCGGCGTGGCGCGAATTGGCGCCCGACGAAGCCCCGCTTGTCCGTTTCAGCCGGTTGCAAAAAGTGTTGAAGGGACGCAGCGCCGCACCCGAAGCCCATCTGGTTCTGGCCCGGGCCGCCTTGGACGCTCAATTATGGGGGCAAGCGCGCGGGCATTTGGAAGCCATGTTGAAAGCCCGCCCTACCCGCTCGGTGTTCCTGCTTTTAGCCAGCTTGGAACGCGAGGAACGAAACGATTCAAAGGCAGTTGCCCATTGGACCGAACAAGCCAATCAGGCTTTGGCCGACGATCACTGGCAGTGCGTTGCGTGCAAGGGCCAAGCTCATGATTGGTCGGCTCTGTGCCCCCATTGTGGGCATTCGGCGACGCTTGAATGGACCTGGCAATGAGCGAGCCTGATCCAGCCCAACCGGATTTGGACCACTCCGATCTTGAACGGCATCACGACAAGATGGTCAAGAAGAAGGCCGGGCGCGATCGATTGATGGCGGGTAAAACCAAGCAACAAGCCTTGATCATCGTTCATACCGGCTCGGGCAAGGGCAAATCCACGGCGGCGTTCGGCATGGCGTTGCGATGCGTCGGGCACGGCATGAAGGTGGGCATTGTCCAATTCATCAAGGGCGCATGGGACACCGCCGAGCGCCGGGTGCTGGAAAGCTTCGGCGATCTTGTCGTCTTCCGCGCCATGGGCGAGGGCTTTACCTGGGAGACGCAAGACCGCGCCCGCGACATCGAAGCGGCAGCCAAGGCCTGGGACGTGGCCTTGTCCCTTTTGACCGACCCGGATGTGAAGATGGTCATTTTGGACGAAGTCAACGTGGCGCTGCGGTATGAATATTTGGATTTAGGTCTCGTGTTGGCGGCCTTGGATGCTAGGCCCGAAGGCCAACATGTGGTCCTTACCGGACGCAACGCCCCGGCTGATCTGGTGGAGCGGGCGGATTTGGTGACCGAGATGACCTTGGTGAAACATCCCTTTAAGGCCGGAATTAAAGGTCAACCCGGCGTGGAGTTCTGACATGCGGCGTATCTTGACGGTGCTGATTTTAGTTCTGGTCAGTCATGGGGCGTGGGGCCAAGCTGTGACGGATCAGACCCAAATGGTGACCAAGGCGGTCAATTCGGTGGAACGGCTGCGTTCGGCGAACGGTCAGCAGAAAGCCATTGCCGATAAATTGGCCCAGGCCCGCGCGGTTTTGATCGTGCCCGATCTGGTCAAGGGCGGCTTTCTGTTCGGGGCCGAATACGGCACCGGCGTTTTGCTGACCAAAAGCAAGGACGGCGTGTGGAGCGGACCGGCGTTCTATTCCATCGCCTCGGGCAGTTTCGGGCTGCAAATCGGCCTTCAAGACGCCGAAACTCTGTTCATCATCATGAGCGACAATGGCCTGTCCGCCATCATGAACGACAGGATGAAATTGGGCGCGGCGGCCAATGTCGCCATCGCCATCGTCGGCGCTGGGGCGGAAGCGGACACCACCACCAACACCGGCGCCGACATCTACGCCTTTAACAATGCCGCCGGTCTGTATGCGGGGGTCTCGTTGGAAGGATCGGGCATCTTGCCGCGCCATTCCTGGAACGCCGCCTATTATGGCGGAAACCCCTTGCCCGAGGACATTTTGATTCGTCGCACACTGGATGCTCCCCAGGCAAATCGGTTGCGGGATGTTCTCAGCAAATAAGGTGCCCGCCCTGATGATTCAGGGCACCGGATCGGATGTTGGCAAGTCCTTGCTGGTGGCCGGGCTGTGCCGCCTATTTCGGGAGCGTGGGCTAAGGGTCAAGCCGTTCAAGCCGCAAAATATGAGCAACAACGCCGCTGTTGCCGAAGATGGCGGCGAAATTGGCCGAGCCCAAGCGCTTCAGGCCCGCGCCGCTCGCGTCGCCGCCTCGGTCCACATGAATCCAATCCTGCTGAAGCCGGAAAGTGAAACCGGCTCGCAGGTGGTGGCGCAAGGCCAGGTGATCGGCCACGCCAGCGCCAAGGAGTATCACGCCATGAAGCCCGGACTGTTGGAGCGGGTGATGGATTCGTACCGGCGTTTGAGCGTCGATGCCGACCTTCTGGTAGTGGAGGGGGCGGGCAGCGCCGCTGAAATCAATCTGCGCGCCAATGATATCGCCAATATGGGGTTCGCCCACGCCGCCCAATTGCCGGTGATCCTGTGCGCAGACATTGACCGGGGCGGGGTTATCGCCCAGATCGTCGGTACTTGGGCGGTGCTGGCTGCGGAAGACCGCGACCGGGTGGCGGGGTTTGTGATTAACAAATTTCGCGGCGATTCTAGCCTGTTCGCCCCCGCTATCGCCGACATCGAACAACGGACAGGGTGGAAAAGCTACGGGTTGGTGCCGTATTGGCCCGGCGCGTCGGTGTTGCCGCCCGAGGATTCGGCGTCACTGCCCGGGGGCGCTGTTGGTAAGAGTGGGGATTTCCATGTGGTAGTGCCCAGGCTGGCGCGCATCGCCAATTTCGACGATTTCGATCCGCTGGCCGCCGAGCCGGGCGTGCGCCTGACCTTCGTTGCGCCGGGCCAGCCTATCCCCGCCGACGCGGATGTGGTGATCCTGCCTGGGACCAAATCCACCATCGCAGATTTGGCGTTCTTGCGAGCGCAAGGATGGGACATCGACCTTTTGGCCCATGTGCGGCGCGGCGGGAGGGTTTTGGGCATTTGCGGCGGCTATCAAATGTTGGGAAGCCACATCGCCGATCCGGACGGTGTCGAAGGCCCTGCCGGAGACTCAGTCCAAGGTTTGGGCTTGCTCCAAGTCTCGACGGTGATGGCGGGGACCAAAATCTTGCGCGAGGTGCAAGGTGTGGACGGGATGGGGCTGCCGGTCCACGGCTATGAGATCCATATGGGCCGGACCCAGGGTCCTGATTGCGCCCGGCCCATGCTGCGGTTGGACGGCAAGGAGGATGGGGCGATCAACGGGACCGGACGGGTCATGGGGTGTTATCTGCACGGACTGTTTCAGTCCGACGCCTTTCGGGCGGCGTTTTTGGGGCGGGCTGAAACTCAGTCCTGGGACGCCACCATTGATGGCGCGCTGGACGATTTAGCGGCTCATTTAGCCCGACATGTGGATGTTGACGGCCTGTTGGCGCTAGCCAGCAACGCTTAAAATCTCGACGGCCAATCCGGCATTGATTAGGCAGGCGGCAACAAATGCGATCAGGGCGCGGTCGATGTCGCCGATGGTGGCCATGGCTCGTCCCTGGCCGATCCATTGACCTTCGACGATGCCGCCGTGATAGGCGCGCGGTCCTCCCAATGCCAAATCCAACCCGCCCGCCATGGCCGCCTCGGGCCAGCCGGAATTGGGCGAGGGATGGTTGCCCGCATCGGATTTCAGGGTGCTGATGGCCTTCAACGGATTGCCGCCGGGGGTAAAGGTTACCGCCAGGGCGACGATCAACCCGGACAGCCGCGCCGGAATCCAATTGGCCACATCGTCCAATCGAGCCGAGGCCCAGCCGAAATACAAATAGCGGGCGTTGCGATAGCCGATCATGCTGTCCAAGGTGTTCAGCATTTTGAAGGCAAACAGGCCGGGCAGTCCCAGCAGCACATACCAGAAGACCGGCGACACCACACCATCGGCGAAATTTTCGGCCAGACTCTCGATGGCGGCGCGGGCGACACCGTGTTGATCCAGCTGGGTCACATCGCGGCCGACGATACGGGCGACCATGGGGCGTCCCCGTTCGACGCCGCCCGATTTAAGGGCTGAAGCCACGTCACGTACATGAGTGAACAGGCTTTTTTGCGCCACCAAAACGGCGATACAGAATGCCTCGATCAGCCAGCCATAGGGGATCAATAGGGCGGCCACATGCAGATAGAAGCCCATGGCGGCGGCAAGGGACAGCAACACCAGCGCCACAGCGATTCCTCGCCTGCGCAAATCGCGCGAATCGCGTTCGGGGCGGTTGAGGCGCTTGTCCAGCCAGCCGATGGCTTGTCCAGCCATGACCACCGGATGGGGAATCAGCCGAAACAACGGACTCATCTCGCCCAAGGCGGCGTCGCCCAATAAACCGACGGACAGGATCAAAGCGGAGGGAAGCATGGGCCCATGATGGCGCGGCGGTTCTTGTCCGTCAATCGGCGCTCCAGTATAGTCCGCTGATGAAACAGGTAGCCTTGGGATTGGGATGTGATCGGGGATGCGCCGTTGCGGCTGTGGAAGCGGCAGCGCGCGCGGCGTTGGACAAGGCCGCGCTGTCGCCCAAGGATGTGGCCGTGATCGCCACCATCGATGTCAAAGCGGACGAGGACGCGCTTTGTCACTTGGCCCGCGCTTGGGGGGTGGAGTTGCGCCTGTTCGACGCCCCAACATTGGAAGCGGAAACGCCGCGTTTGGACACGCCATCCGATCGAGTCTTCGCCCTTATGGGGTGCCACGGCATCGCCGAAGCGGCGGCGTTGGCGTGTGTCGGAGCGGACGGAATATTGCTGGTCGCCAAGATCAAGGGGCAAAACGCCACGGCGGCGGTGGCGGGGTGGCTATGAAAGTCTATTTCATCGGGGCTGGTCCGGGTGCGCCGGACTTGATCACCGTGCGCGGCTTGAAGTTGATCCAGCGCTGTCCGGTGGTGCTGTATGCGGGCTCGCTGGTGCCCAAGGAGGTGGTGGCGGAAGCCCCCCCCGGCGCGCGGGTGATCGATACCGCGCCCTTGACCCTGGAACAGATCGTCGCCGAATTCAAACAGGCTCAAGAATTAGGTCATGACGTGGCCCGCGTCCATTCCGGCGATCCTTCCATTTATGGCGCAGTGGCCGAACAGATGCGACAGTTGGATCAGTTGGGCGTCGAGTGCGAGGTGGTGCCGGGCGTCCCGTCATTTGCGGCGGCTGCAGCGGCGTTGAAGCGGGAGCTGACCCTGCCCGGCATATCGCAATCGGTGATCCTGACTCGCACCTCGACCAATTCGTCGCCCATGCCGCCGGGCGAGGATTTGGGGGCCTTCGCTGCCAGCGGAGCCACCTTGGCGCTGCATTTGTCCGTCGCCAATTTGAACAAGGTGGTTACCCAACTGCTGCCCCATTACGGCGCCGATTGTCCGGTGGTGGTGGCTTACCGGGTCAGTTGGCCCGACCAGACGCTTATTTCGGGCACTTTGGGCGATATTGTCGCCAAGACAGACTCTAGCGGCATCACCCGCACCGCGTTGATCTTGGTGGGTCGTGTGCTGGGCGATGCGGATTTTTTTGATTCCCGGCTTTATGCTAAGGACCATTCTCACGTGCTAAGATCGAAACCATGACTGAAACGACATCTCTTTTTCCTCCCTTCGAACCGGGGACCGTGTGGCTGGTAGGGGCCGGACCGGGCGATCCCGGATTGATTACGCTGCTGGCCCATCACGCTTTGCAAAACGCCGATTGGGTGGTGCACGATTCCCTGGTGGCTCCGGGTATTCTGGCCATGGCTCGATCCGGCGCGGTGGTGGAATCGGTAGGCAAGCGCGGCGGCCAGGCCAGTCCCAAGCAAACGGACATCAACGCGCGTCTGGTGGAACTGGCCAAGCAAGGGCATCGGGTGCTGCGGCTAAAGGGCGGCGATCCGTTCGTCTTCGGGCGCGGCGCAGACGAGGCCATGGCCCTGCGCGCCGCGGATGTGGTGTTTCGCGTGGTGCCGGGGGTGACGGCGGGCGTGGGTGGTTTGGCTTATGCGGGCATTCCCACCACCCAGCGGGATTTGAATTCGGCGGTTGCGTTCGTCACCGGCCACGGCCAGGACGGCGATTTGCCCACCGGCGTGGATTGGGACGCCTTGGCGCGTGGCGCGCCTGTGTTGGTGTTTTACATGGCGCTGCGGCAGTTGGATCAAGTGGTGGCGCGGCTGCTGGCGGCGGGCCGTCCCGTGGATGAACCGGCGGCGATTGTCAGCAAGGCGGCTACCAAAGACCAGTTGGTTTTGGAAACCACGTTGGGACAAGTGGTGGCGTGCGTGGCCCAACATCATCCGCCGCCGCCGGCCTTGCTTGTGGTGGGGCCGGTGGTTACGCTGCGCCAAACCTTGAATTGGTGGAGCCCGCAATCCGTATGAGCGCCTCGCTGTCCGATCTGTTTGCCCACGGTTACGATATTTGCCGAACCACGGCCTTGGATCATTGGGGTGTCCTGGCAGGTCTGTTTTTGACCGGGCTGGTGGGAAGCCTGGCCCATTGCACCGGCATGTGCGGGCCGTTCGTGCTGTCGCAGGTGGGGGCCCGGCTGGAAG
>CAIYCT010000331.1 GCA_903924765.1 uncultured Rhodospirillaceae bacterium
CCTCCGCCTCGTCCCCTTCCCAGTCGCCTCGTCCGATCAGTCGCCGAACCTCCACGCCATTTTTGACCAATATGGTCGTCGGCAAGGTTCGAATGCCGAAGGCGTCAGCCACACGGTAGGTAGGATCCAGCAAAATCGGAATTTTGGTCAGCACGCGATGCTTCTTCAAAAAAGACTCAACATCGTCACCCCCCCCTTTATCCACTGCCAAAGTCAGAACTTTAACCCCACGATCAGACAGGCCTTCCGCGTAGGCGTCAAAATGGGGAAGCTCGACCACGCAGGGAACGCACCATGTGGCCCAGATATGCAGTACAGTCAACGAACCCAGGGATGGCTCCGGCTCTCTCCGCCCATTCAAAGCCTGAAACTGGCCAAGATCAATGGGCGTACCGGCCCGCTTGGCGTTCCAGCTTTCCACCTGTTCGAAATTATAGCCCCATCCCGCTTGAGGGATGATCGCCAACGACAGCACTACAAGACCGACAAAAACCCTCTGCATGACGTGCCTTACGGTAGAAATACACCCATTCCCTTGGCGAACAGCATCACCGCGACAATGACCGAGACCACAGAGAACCCCTGCATTAACACCGCGTTTCTAACCCGCTTCGCCACCATTCGCCCCAAGATCAAAGCGGTGACCGCACCGATGCCGAAGGGCAGCGCAACCGGCCATTTCACAATGCCGCTCAGCGATGCGGTGGTCACCCCACTGACCGAAACCAGAGAAATGACCGCTAGGGACGTGGCGAAAACGCTTTTGGTGGGAATGTTGGAAAAGCGGCTTAACGCGGGCACGATCACAAACCCGCCCCCGGCCCCCAACATCCCGCTCAGCAGCCCAGACACCATCCCGGTGGCGGCAAGAGCCCTGGCGCACGGCAACGTCCAATCCAAACGGCCACTGACATTATTCATGACGCACGGCAGTTGCTCGGCTGGAACGTCCGCAGTTTCGGTGCCACAAGAGGGCGCTGTGTCATCGTTTTTCTTCAATGATTGTTTATACATACGCCACGCCGTATAGGCCAGAACCAGCGAAAAGCCGACTGTCAAAGGAGCGTTGGGAATGCTCTGCGCCAACCAAATGCCCACGGGCGCGAAAATCATGCCGACAGTCCCGACAAAGGCCGCCGCGCGATACCGAACCATTCCTTCGCGCAAGCCCATGACCGCGCCAACGAAAGCGGACAACCCCACGGCGATCAACCCCACTGGCGCGGCCTCCTTCATGGTCAGATGAAGACCAAAGACCAGCATCGGCACCGCCATGATGCCGCCCCCGGATCCCGTCATGGCCAAAATGATGCCAATAACCGCGCCCAAACCCAATCCGATCAGATCACTTTCCATGGAGACCCGCCCCAAGCAAGGGGGTTGGCTCGGCCATCCATTCGCGCCCCCGCAGCATGGCCCGCCAATAGAGCGGCGGCAATATCCGCTCCTTCAACAACCACGCCAAGCGCGACGGACGCGTCCCATCAATGATCCATTTGGGAAATGTTGGCGCGACCTTGCCGCCATAAAGAAACTCGGCCAGGACGATTTTCCCTCGCTCGACCGTCAACGGGCAAGATCCGTATCCATCGTAGCTGACCATAGCCCCGGCTGCCCCCAATTGATGCAGGACGTTATGAGCCACCACTGGCGCCTGCTTGCGGGCGGCGGCTGCGGTCTTGGCGTTGGGCGTATTGCTCACATCGCCAAGAGCGAAAATGTTGTCGAACTTCTTATGGCGCAGGGAAAACTGATCCACATCCACCCACCCCGCCGGATCGGCCAGTGGACTGACCCGCACAAAATCGGGGGCCTTTTGCGGCGGAACCACATGAATCATGTCGAATTCGGTTTCGACGCTCTCTTTGCCCCCGTCCGCCAAGGCGCGCGAAAAGGTGGCGGTTTTCTTGACGCCGTCAATGGCCGTCAGCGTATGTCCGAAATTCAAGCCGATTTTATAGGCTTCCACATAGTCCATCAGCGCCGGAACGTAATCGGCCACGCCGAACAACACCCCGCCCGCATTGTAAAAGCCGAAGGAACTTTTGGCCAAAACCCCGCGCCGACGCCATTCGTCACACGACAAATACATGGCCTTTTGGGGGGCTCCGGCGCATTTGATCGGCATGGGCGGCTGAGTAAAGACGGCCCGACCGCCTTGCCATTCACTGACCAGCTTCCAGGTGTAGGGCGCAAGGTCGTACCGGTAATTGGACGTCACGCCGTTCCGCCCCAGGGTTTCGACCAATCCGTCAATGCCGTGCCAATCCACCTTCAATCCCGGGCAGACGATTAACTGCTGATACCGCACCACGCGGCAGCCTTCCAAAATGACCACATTGCGTTCTGGTTCGAAGGCGACGACGGCGGACTTGATCCACTGCACCCCCTTGGGAAGAACCGACGACATGGTCCGCGCGGTCGTACCAGGCTGAAAAACTCCGCCGCCAACCAGCGTCCAGCCCGGTTGGTAATAATGCACATCGGCGGGCTCGATGATGGCGATGTCCAAATTGGCTTGACGGGCCATCAGGCTGGACGCCACGGCTATACCGGCCGCACCACCGCCGATGATTAACACTTGATGCTCGGCATCCATGTGATCGCCGGGCGTTTTGCCGCCATTGGCAATACGACGCGCCACAGCCCCCAGATCGTATCCGACCTTGGAAGTGCGCTCTAGAATGTCCGCAGTGGACAGATGTCCCGCCTCGGACAAGGCCCAAAGAGTGGCCGAGCGCGTGCCTGTGCGGCAAAACGCTAATACGGGTTTGGGCAACGAGGCCAACAACTGGCCAAAAGCCATCGCTTGCTCATCGGTAATTTTGCCGGACACCACCGGCTGGTGATGACATTGCAAACCTTGCAGGGTGGCGGCCAGCTCGATTTCCACATAATTGGGCTGATCGGCGCTTTCCCCATCGGGACGATGGCACACGATGGCGCGAAAGCCCTGCGCCGCCAAAGCGGCCACATCACTGGGAAGAATTTGGGGTGCAACCGCCAACTGAGGCGAAAGGGTACGAATATCCATTGCCAAGACCTCTCCGTTACGCGCCCGGCTGGGCGCATTTTTATGGTGTTTCGGTAAGGAAAAGCGCGATCAGAAAGATCGATATCACAATGCGTTGATCGGAATCTTCAAGTACCGCATGCCGTTGTCTTCCGGTTCGGGCAAGTCACCAGCCCGCATATTGACTTGAACGGATGGCAAGATCAGCACCGGCATATCCAATGTCGCATCACGCGCGGTGCGCATCTGAACGAACTCAGGCTCGGAGATGCCATCACGCACATGAATATTTGCGGCTCGTTGCTCCGCCACGGTGCTTTCCCATGCGACCGCACGACCGCCCGGCTGGTAGTCATGGCACATATACAGCTTGGTTTCCGGGGGCAACCCCAACACTTTCGCGATGGAGCGAAATAAGATGCCTGCATCCCCACCGGGAAAGTCACATCGCGCCGTGCCGAAATCGGGCATGAACAATGTATCGCCCACGAAGGCTGCCATTTCGACGCCGTCATCGACCACATAGGTGACACACGCAGGCGTGTGTCCCGGCGTATGGAGAGCCTGGACCGATAAGGATCCAATCGTGAAGGTTTCATCATTCGCAAACAGGTGATCGAATTGGCGGCCATCTTGAGGGAAACTTTGACCTGTATTGAACAATTTCCCGAACACCCGCTGTACATGAATCACATGCGAGCCGATGGCCAGCCTTCCGCCCAGCTTATCGCGCAGATAGGGGGCAGCAGACAGATGATCGGCATGAACATGGGTTTCCAAGTGCCACTGTACACTGGCCCCAAGTTCCCTCACGCGGGCAATGATTCGATCCGCGCTATGGGTCGATGTCCGTCCCGATTTTGGGTCGTAATCCATAACGCTGTCGATAATAGCGCACTTTCCCGTAGCGCGATCAAGGACGATATAGCTGATTGTGAAAGTGGCTGGATCGAAGAATCCTTCGACCAGCATGGTCTGATTATTTTTCATTTCCGTTCCCTGTCGTTATGTTTTTTTGATTTTCATTGTTTTGATTTAAATCAATTACAATTAACGTGCCACATGCTGACCAGACCGACAAATCAACCTAACATGTTATAATTATGTATTATTTTTTACAGCCCGGACGAGACGC
>CAIYCT010000332.1 GCA_903924765.1 uncultured Rhodospirillaceae bacterium
ATCGTCTTTTTTCAGAACGCTAATTTGCTTATGAAATTAGCGTTGAACAGCCCTGGGGGCGCGAGGCGCTGGATCTGATCGTGCGGTCCGAGCAACAATTCGACTTGATCTTGCTGGACTGGCAAATGCCCGAAATGGACGGCATCGAGACCACCCGCCGCTTGGGCGCTACCTTGGGAACGCGGGAAATTCCCAAAGTCATCATGGTCACCGCCTATGACAAGGACGAGGCGATCACTCAAGCCAAGGGGCTGGATATCTCGGGGGTTTTGGTCAAACCGTTCAACGCCACTACTTTGGCCGAAGCGATCATGGTCGCCCTGCATATGCGCATGGACGAAGACATTACCGCCTCCGCGCCCGAATCCGCAGCCCAGCCCGACTGGATCGGAACCCCGGTCTTGCTGGTCGAAGACAACGAATTCAATCAATTGCTGGCTCAGGAATTATTGGAACAAGCAGGTTTCGTCGTCACCCTCGCCGAAAATGGCCGTGACGGAGTCGATGCGGTGAAAGGCGGCTCGTTCGCGGGCGTGCTGATGGATTGCCAAATGCCGATCTTGGACGGCTATTCCGCTTCTCGGGAAATTCGCGCCGATCCCCGCTTCAAGGACCTACCCATCATCGCCATGACCGCCAACGCCATGATTGGCGACCGCGAACGTGCCATGGAGGCGGGCATGAACGATTACATCTCCAAACCCCTGGACATCGACCAATTGTTTCTCGTCCTCGCCAAATGGCTCAAACCCGTCGGGGCGAAACAGCTGGTGAGCTAACGCGCGCGGTCACAGATAGCGTTCAATGGCGACATCGTCGATTTGGTCGAGTTTCATGAAGCGTTCGGCGTAGGAGCGGTAAATCCCGGAGCGCAAAAACAGGGCGAACAAATCGGGGTCGATGTGATGCTCGTCTTTCATGCGGGCCATGATCTCGACGGCGGCGGACAGGGTTTTGCCTTTTTTGTAGGGACGGTCCACCGCCGTCAGCGCTTCGAAGATGTCGGCGATGGCGACCATGCGGGCCAGGGGGCTCATCTGATCTTTGGATAGGCGCTTAGGGTACCCGGTGCCATCCATTTTCTCGTGATGACCGGCGGCGATTTCGGGCACTTGACGCAGATGTTTGGGGAAGGGCAGCTGCGACAGCATGATGATGGTCTGGACGATGTGCTCGTTGATCTTATAGCGTTCCTCTTCGGACAAGGTGCCGCGCCCAATGGTCAAATTATGCAGTTCGCCCTTGTTGTAGAGCAGTTCGGGCACGTCCATGTGGAACCCCCAGCGATTGTCGGGGGCCAAGCGTTCCTGGGGGCGGCGGTCGAAGGTCTGGTCGGGTTGGTCCGCCAGCAGGGGTTCGTGTACCGGCAAGGTGGGTTTGGCCGCGCGGTCCTTGCGTTCTTTTTCTTCGTGCGAGATGCCGATCCGATCATCCAAGGTGCGCAGCCAGGTCCGTTGGGCCAGGGCGCGCAGACGGGCGACATCCTCGGGTGCAAGGCTCTCGCTGCCTTCGTTGCAGCGAGCGACGAAGGCGAAATCGTCGTCGAGTCGATCAAGTTCGGTCGCTAGCCGGGCCTGAGCTGCCGATGATTCCTCGCCCGCCGCCATCGCTTGCAGACAGGCGATCTGGGAGTCGCGTTTTAGCACCTCGAACCGCATGCGGATTTCGTGAATGCGGTCGTAGATGGTTTCCAGCTTGGTGGCCTTGTCGATGACGTATTCAGGCGTGGTGACCTTGCCGCAATCATGTAGCCATGCGGCCACATGCACCGCTTCCCATTCCTTGTCGTCAAGGCGGAAGTCCTTGTAGGGGCCTTCGGTCTGGTCGCACGCCGCCTGGGCCAGCATCTTGGTCAATTCTGGGACGCGGGCGCAGTGACCCGCCGTATGGGCGCTTTTGGCGTCGATGGCGACGGCGATCAACTGGATGAAAGCCTCGAACAAGTCGCGCTGTTCCTTGATCAGATCGCGCGCTTCCAACGAGCTGGCCGCTGACCCGGACAAAGCCGTCAGAAACGACATTTGCTCATCCTCGATCGGCAGCAAGCGCAGCAATAAAATCAATCCCACCAGCTGCTGCTGGCGATTTAGCAAAGGCACGGCCACTGCGATCCGGGCGTCGGTTTCGCTCAAGAATGCGTCGGTTAGACCCAAGCACTCGAAGTCGCGATGATTGAGGCAGCCCCAATAGGCCTTGTGCAGATCAAGCGCGGTGCCGACCACCGGGCCGGGATGGGCCAGCGACACCGACGGCAGTGGCGCACTCAGGTTGGAAAGATTGCGTTTCATCCCCGCCGCCGGGTTCAAGCGTCCGTCATCGGCCAGGTACAAGACTCCCACATCGGCCTCGCTGGCGGCGATCATTTCGCGCAGCAGCATGGGCAGCAGCCGTTCAAAGCTGGGTTCCGAGGAAACAGCGCGGCTGGTGTCCAGGAAGCGGCGGATGGCGCGCTTCATGACGTTCATGGTGATTCCCACTTCATTGACCTCGGCAATGGCCGAGCGCACGTCCAGCGGGTTGGAGAACTCGAACTTCAAGATGGAATTGGCCTCGGCGGCCAATTGCCGCAGGGGTCGCGCCACCGTTCGGGCGATGGCCCAGGTCAAGGGAATCGCCAACGCCAAGCACAACAAGGCGATCAAGCCTGTGTTGGAGCGCAGGTCAAGGGCGGCCTTGAGCAACTCGCTTTCCGGAATGCAGATCACCAGATAGATCGGTTGGGAATTTTGCAAGGACAGGGGGGTGATGAAGATGCGCCATGTATCCTGATCTACTTGCATTTGAGTGCTGACCGAGTCCGAGCCATTCATGCCGGCGAGCAGTTCGCCCAAATCGTCTAGGACCGGAACGCCGAACGCATCCAGGCGCTTAAGGCTGGGACCGGATTCCGGGTTCTTGGGCAGGTCGAACAGTTTCGAACTGTCTTCGTAGCCAATGACGTAGCCGTCGGCGTTGACCAGGGCGATATGGGTGCCGGGCGTGATCTTCTGTTGCGCCAGAACATCGCCAAAAGTTTCCAGCAAGATATCCGCGCCTACCACCGCTTGGCCATTGCGCGCCCGTTTGGCCAGAGTGGTGCCGACCTTCTGGTTGGAGAAAAACAAATAGGGCTGCGTGCGGATCAGCGCGTCGGTATAGCGGGCTTGAGCGTACCAGCTGCGGGCGCGCGGGTCAAAACTGGCGGCGTAGCTGGGCTGATTTTCATCGCTCAGAATCTGTAAGTCGTCGTCCAGGTACAGCAAGCGACCCTTGGGCGGCGATGCGCCATGTTCGATGCTCCTGACGATGAAACGGGTTTTGTCCGGTGCTTTGAACAGGGCGCGCGCTTCGTCGTTGGGCACATTTTGAACGGCGAAGAAATCGCCCGAATCATAGCCCACATAAAGCTGAGTCACCGCCGTTGAATCGCGCAGGGCCGCGCAAATCAGGCTGAGCCGCTTCCACCGTTCGGTCAGGGTCGAACCATCGGTGACGTCGCTTTGGGTCAATAGATTGACGGCCATTTCCGCCGGCGACAGCAGCCGCTGCAAAGTGCCGCCAGTCTCGCGGTAAACCCTCTGGGTCAGGTCGGTCGCGCCAGCTTGCAAAGCGTCGCGAGACTGAACGTAGCCTAGTCCCCCGATCAAGCCGCTGATGACAAGAATCACCGCCAGAAATAGACAGGAAATATAGGTATGAAGCGGAAAAGTCACGCGCATGGCGGGCTCGCTGCCTAGTAGAAGAGGGTAAAATCCATACTGACGTGGTGGCGATTGAACGCTTAATTAGAGGCGGTTTCAACCCCTTCTGCCATTATTTTGTAGGAGCAGGGCATGTTGGTAATATAACTTAAGAACTGGAGATAAGACGAGATAAGTCGTTGAGAGGATTGTTTCTTCTGAAGAATAAGCGCATTATTATAAAAATAGCTATCCAAACGGATAGGGCGCTATGATGATTATTCAACATCAAATTATTTGGGATGCCGGTTCCGAACTTGGGGTGTCGTTGATGGATAGCGATCACCGCGACTTGGCTGACAAGATAAACGACGTTTATGACGCCTGTACTCGGCACGAATGGGATGGCTCCATCGAACATGCCATGGCTGAGTTATCCTATCATACAGTCAACCATTTCAATCGCGAAGAAGCGTTCATGCGCGAGATCGGATATCCGGGTCTGCGGGCTCATTGCAAGGTTCATCAAAAATTGACTCTGATTCTGGACGCTATCAGTGACCGCATTGGTCGTGATAAGGCCGCTGCCATCGACGAGGAAACGGTGGATTTTCTGAAAAAGTGGTTGTTAAAACACATCCAGCATGCGGATTTTCGATTGGCGGAATACTACCGCGGGATCGGACTCTAGCCTAAGCCCGATCCGATTGAGTCGGATCGGGTGGCTTCAAACCCTTATTGACCGAAAGCTTTGTTGATCGCCGCATTGGTTTTCTCTTGGGCAGCATCGCTGGCCTTCGCTTTGGCGTTGTCTTTGACCGCTTGCGCGGTGGGAAGGGGTGGGAGCTTGGGACTGTGCTGGTTCCAAGCTTTTCCTGCGCTTTGTCCTTGGCCGCCTGAGTGGCGGATTGCGTGGCGGCGTCCTTGATGGCAACGCCGGTGGAAGACAACGTCGGATCGGCGGCCTGCGCCGAGGCAAGCGTCAAGCCGAGCAAAAAAGCGGCGGCGAAAAATGTTTTCATGAGAGTGTCTCCTTTTGAAGCGTGAAGGTTAAAGTTATTGGCCAAACACTTTGCGAAGCAGATCGGTGGTTTGCTTGGCTGGGTCCGAGCGTATGGCGGCTTCTTCCTGGGCCAGATACTTGAAGATGCCTTGCAGTGCGAAGTCCAATACATGGTCGGTCAGCAGACTGGGGCCGCTTTGCACCGTTTGGCCGATCACCGGCAGGGATTGGGCGGAACCGGCCACGCTTTGGTAAGCCTTGACCGCGCCGCTTTCAGAAACGGTTTTATCCACCACCGGACGCATGGCGGTCTTAAGGTCGGGGCTCATGGTGCGCTTGAAATATTGGGTGGCTGCGTCTTTGGGACCGGTCAAAATGCCCTTGGCGTCATCAATGGACATTTTCGACACCGCATCGACAAAGATTTTCTTGGCGGCGGGCTCTGCTTGTTCGGCGGCGCGGTTCAACTTCAGCTCCAAATCGTCCAGCATTTGCGACTGGCCAGCCAGCTTCAAGCCTTCCTGCACTGACTTCAACGAACTGGGCAGATGGATGTGAACGGAGGGGTCAGCATTGAAACCGTCCTTGGCGCCCAATTGCGCAGTGACTTTTTCGCTGGCCACTTTCAGCGCTTCCTTAAGGCCCGATCCGATTTCGCCGCTGCTAAGGCCCGCGCCGGAATTGCCCCCCATCCCAACCGCACCGCCGGTCTGGTTTTGCAGCAACGATTTGCCCACATCCAACAGCGTGCTTTGCGCCCGTCCGTCTTGAGACAGGACAACACCCAGCGCGCAGGCCAAAGCCACCATCGAAGCGATTTTCATCATATCCCCCATCCCCTGATTCAAGATCGAGACGATCCTAACCGAACGGGAGCGATTGTCCAACCGTCCGGCTCGGACTATCTTATGAGAAAGACGTGTCTATAAATCAGGAGAGAGCCATGCGAGCCTACCAAGTGGAATCCTTTGCGGGAGCCGATGGGTTGCGTCTGGAGGCCAATCGCCCCGATGTGGTCGCCGGTCCCGGTCAGATCCTGATCAAGGTCAAAGCGGGCTCGCTTAATTATCGCGATTTGATGGTGGTCAGGGGGGCTTACGGCTCCAAGACCAAATCCAACGTCATTCCGTTGTCGGACGGCGCAGGCGACGTGGTGGCGGTGGGGACCGGGGTCACCCGCTTCAAAGTCGGCGATCGGGTGGCGGGCTCGTTTTTCCAAGATTGGGTTGCGGGCGGCATCCACAGTCGCACTATGGACTCGGCCTTGGGTGGCGCCTTGGACGGCATGCTGGCCGACTACGCGGCGTTGTCCGAGCACGGCGCAGTCCATATCCCTGCTCATCTGAATTATCAGGAGGCCGCTTGCCTACCGTGCGCCGCGTTGACCGCTTGGCACGCCTTGGTGGATGTGGGCAATCTGCGGGCGGGACAGACCGTGTTGGTGCAAGGCACCGGCGGGGTGTCGCTGTTTGCGTTGCAATTTGCCAAGATGATGGGTGCGTCGGTGATTTTGACATCAAGCAGCGACGCTAAGTTGGAGCGGGCACAGGCCTTGGGCGCCGATCATTTGATCAATTACAAGACCCATCCCGATTGGGACAAGAGAGTCTATGGGATTACCGGCGGAGCGGGCGTGGACGTGGTGGTGGAAGTGGGCGGCGCCGGGACCTTGGAAAAGTCCATTCGCTCGGTGCGTCTGGGCGGGACCATTGGGCTGATTGGGGTATTGACCGGTCCGCATCAGATCGACCCCATGCCGATCTTGTGGAAAAGCATTCGGCTGAACGGCATTTTCGTGGGCTCGGTGGCCATGTTCGAAGCCATGAACAAAGCCATCTCGGTGGCCGGTCTGCATCCGGTGATCGACAGAGTGTTCGAATTCGGGCAAGCGGCGGACGCTTACCGTCATCTGGAATCGGGGGCGCATTTCGGCAAGATCGTTATCGATTTCGGCCAATAGGCATAGCTTGCGCATGAATGGATAAACAAAAATCAGCGGTGACAAAAATGACTGGGAGCAGAAGATGATTGAGTGTGAGTTCATGGATAAATTGTTCGAAGGCTATCGCCAGTTCCGCACGGATTATTATGAAAAGAATCAAAAACTGTTCGAAACCCTGGCGCGGGAAGGGCAAGCGCCCAAAATTCTGTTGATTGGCTGCTCGGATTCACGCGTCGATCCCTCGTATATCTTTGGAGCCGAGCCGGGCGACCTGTTCGTCTTGCGCAATGTGGCCAATTTGGTGCCGCCCTTCGCACCGGATTCGCATCTGCACGGCACCAGCGCGGCGCTTGAATTCGCCGTCCGGACGTTGAAGGTCGAGCATATCATCGTCATGGGCCACACCCGTTGCGGCGGCGTGCAAGCCCTGATGGACGATGTGGAGGGGGCGGATGGCGATTTCATCTCCGGCTGGATGGCCGTTGCGCGAGGCGCGCGCGAGCGGGCTTTGGTCCGCTCGTTGTCGGCAGGGCTGAGTTCGGAACAGACCCTGCGCATCTGCGAACAGGAAGTGGTGGCGTTGTCCATGGGCAATCTAATGAGTTTCCCGTGGATTCACGAACCGGTGCAATATGGCCGGTTGCAAATTCATGGTCTGTGGTTCGATGTGGAAACGGGCGAACTATTCCGCCTGAATCCCGTGACCAATGTGTACGAGGTGGTGACCTGAATTAATCGGGGGGGATTTTTATGGGTATTGACGCGACAAACGGTCTAAAGCGGTTCTGGGCCTATGGGACGATCCTGGGTCCGGGGTGTGTTATGTTCGGCTCCGCCGTCCTTGCGCAAGACTCCGATCAGGCCATGGCCGAAACCCTGCATTGGGTTATCCTTGTCAGTGCCGGTCTGTTGGGGCTGATTGCCGCATTGATCGTCCGTTCGCTTTTGCGATCGCCTTCAAACTATGCAACAGGGGTCAAACCGGGTGCAGCCGCACCTGTCTCGGCGTCTGAGGATGTTGGGGATCTGGTGGAAAATGTCGATCGAGAAACGCGGTCGGCGGTGGGGCAAATGGCGCATTTTGTCGGTCAGCAGCCGCTCACTGATTCCGACGCGCCGCTCGTCGACAAACGCAAGGCGCCACGATACCAACTCAATCGCGGCGGCGCGGTTATGACTGACGGCCACGTCTATCCGGTGGTGATCGAGAATATTTCGGTGGGGGGCATCAAGGGTCGTGGTCTGCCTCAGGGCATCGCGCCGGGTGCGCAAATCACCATCGCAATCGAGGGAGCAACCACAACCCTGACCACCTTGGCCTTGAAGATCAAAGAAGGCGTATTGCACGGTCAGTTCATCCTGTCGCCTGACGCCAACAGCAACTGGGAACGAGACTTCTTCACCCTAGTTCGGGAATTGACGCCGGTCCCTGATTTTTAAAGCTTAGGCCCGGCCCGGTTTCTGTACCACGTCGATGGACAGGCTGTCGGCCATGCCGGCAGTGATTTCGTCGGGACTGGCCGGGCGGATGCCGGTGATGGTGCAGGAAAATTTCAGCCGAATGCCCGCCAGCGGATGGTTGCCGTCGAACACCGCTTTTTCCTCGGCGATGTCGGTGATGGTGAACAGCACGATCTCGTCCTCGTCCTCATCGCCACTTTCGTCCGAGATTGTTTCCTCGAACTGCATGCCCACTTCCACGCCCTCGGGCAGATCGGCCAGATCGACGATGCGGACCAAATCGGCGTCGTAATCGCCAAAGGCTTCATTGGGCTCAAGGCTAACGGTCACCGTATGGCCCACGGGCTTGCCGTCCAGTGCCAACTCGATCTTGGGGAAAATGCCGTCATAGCCGCCATGCAGATAGGTGATCGGGGCTTCGCCCGAATCCAGCACATCGTTGTCGGGGTCGGTTACCGAATAGGCCAAGGTGACCACGGTGTTTTTTTCTACAATCATCTTGGTCCCCTTACGCGGCCGTCTTGGCCAACAGTTGTTTCAAGGCATTCAGGGACTTTTGAGACTGCTCCTTATCGGCAGCCCCTTCCATGAATTTTTGATCAAAATCGGGCGAAGCCATCAAGGCGATCAGGCGCTCGCGAAATCGATCCAAGGTTTTCCCCGGCGGCAAAATTCCGGTGGCGCAGAATTGCGCCATGATCAGGGCGCGATCCTTAACCGGTCCGGCGGGCGCGTCCATCTTTTCCAACATCTGGCTTTCGGTGACGAAGCGGTCAAGCAAATAGTTCAGATGGTGGCACAATTTGGTTTTGATCGCGTCGGGGAATACGGAAGCGGCGATGGATTTGTAGGCTGCGGACAAGCGCTGCATCTTTTCCTTGAGCGGTCCGGTGGAGCGGAACAATTCAGGGAAGGTGCGGATATTGGCGATGGTGTCGAATTTTTCCTCGATGGCTTCGGCGCAATCTTCCGCATAGGAGGTGGCGGCGATGTCGCACAGATACTGTGCCGACGAGGTGCGGTCGGGAAACAGGAAGAACACGCCAATAAACGAGGCGATCCGGCCCGATTTTCCGCCTTTTTCCAGCAGGCGGCCATAGCGCATGGTCAGGGCTTCGGCGGTTTCCGGTCCCGAATACAGTCCGGTGGTCTTGGTCAGGCGGTCCATCACACGCTTGAATTCGTCCTTTTCCTTGTCCGGGTCCGAGCGGCTTAAGGGACCGCCGGTACACATTTGGCGATGGACCCGTTCCAGCAGACTATGGCGGCTGGCGGGAAACTTGCCTGCGCCGCAATAGGCGTTGATGATCCCGGCGGCTTGGCCCGCATCGCTTTTTTCAGGCACCAGCTTGCCCTCGGCCAGATCGACCATGGCGCATAAGGCTTGGCCCAGATTGGCCTGATAGCCCAGAATGTCCTGCACCACCGACCCGGCCAAAGCATCGGCGATGACGCCATCCAGCAAGGCCAAGGCCAAGCCGTCATCCTTGTCGGCCTCGGCCAGCTTGCACAGGCGGAACAGCTTGCCCAGCCAGTTTCGCACTCCGCTCAGATCCTTGGCCAGCACCACCATGGAAACATAGAGGGGGTCTTCGCCTTGAGTCTCGATGGTTCGACACGCCTTGATGGCGGCGGAGAAGGATTTGTCGATCCTGGGCAAGGCTAACCGATCGGCCTTGCGGGCGCGGGCGATGATTTCATCGGTGCGTTTGTTGAGATCGGCTTCGCGGGCTTTGACCTTGGCCACGTCGCCCTCGCCCTGCAAGGCGGCCACCTTGTTAAGGGCATCGGGAATGATGGTGCCGCGATCTTGAACCCGCGACGCTTCCTTGACGTTGTAAAGAATCTCGGTGGGGGTCACCACCATCTTGTCGCAGTAATCGCGCATCACCCGACCGATCAGGCGCCGCGACGGCAGCTCGTAGAATTCCTTGAGTTCCTTGCAGGGTGGCGGAGCCCAATCGATCTGCGAGGATTTGATCTTTTCGCTGGCCGAGATGACTCGGGTTTCGCAATGGACCTCGGTCTCGATGATCGAACCGTCGGCCTTGGTGACGCTTTGCATCACGCGCACGCCGGTGCAAGCCTTGTTGCCGAACAGACGCTTGGCGGTGGCGATGGCTTCTTCTTTGCCATCCTCGGTGGTTTGGGTGACCCAATTGCCTTCTTGTTGGGTCTGGATATCGTATGACGGCACCTAAGTTCCCTTTCCCGATTTTGCAAAGCTATTTTGCCACAGCCTTGTGCGTATGGCTATCGTGACGGTTATCGGGGGAATCACAGCCGATGCCGGCGGCGATCCAGCGGGCGATCAGCGGACGGAATAAGCCGCTATTCGCCAGGATGCCGCACAGATAGCGTTGGTCTTGCTGGTTCCAGCGTAAGGATGGACAGGGTCCGGCGATTTTGAAATAGCGAAGGCGGGCAATGGGGCAAAGTTCCGCCAGACAACAGAGTCCGCAGCCGTTGCAGGTTTGCCCATGGGGCGGTTTCGGCGGCGGAATTCTCATGGCGTGAAGAAGGGGGCAAGCAGACGCAACTCGGCGGCGCGGACCGACGAATCGCGCCAGCACAGGGCCAGGATTCGATCCGCCGACGGCGCGGCCAACGGCCGGGAAATCAGATCGGTTCCGGCCAGGACGCCGTGATCCAAAGCCAGTTTGGGCAAAATCGTCACACCCAGGTCGCTGGCGACCATTTGCACCAAGGTGGCCAACGAGGTGGCCAGGATGGTTTCCCTCAGGGCGTTGGGCGCCAGCGAGCAAGCGGCCAAGGAATGATCCCGCAGACAATGGCCTTCTTCCAGCAGCACCAGCCCGGCTTCGGCGATCTGCGATCCGGTGATTTCCTCAAACGCCGACAAGGGGTGATCGGGTCTGGCGACAAATAAAAACGGGTCGCGTCCCACGATTAGGGTTTCCAACCCATCTTCGGCGTAGGGCAGGGCGATCAAGGCCGCCTCCAATTCGCCCGCGAACAATCGCTCCAGCAGATTGGCGGTCAGATCTTCACGCAGATGCAGCTTCAACTCGGGAAAGGCTTGCCGCAATTGAGGCAAAGCCTGGGGCAAGATGTAGGGCGCGATGGTGGGGATGATGCCGAAACTGAGAGGCCCGCACAGCGGCGCGTGCTTGAACAAGGCGGCCAGATCAACCATGTCTTCCGCATCGCGCAACACCCCTTTGGCCCGCTCGGCCAATTGCTCGCCGATGGGGGTCATCAACACCCGGCGGCGGGTGCGTTCGACCAAGGTGACGCCCAACAGCGATTCCAGCTCGGCCAGTCCGGTGGATACGGTGCTCTGAGTGGCCAGGCAAGCTTCGGCAGCCTTGCCGAAATGATGATGCTGATTCAAGGCGATCAGATAGCGCAACTGGCGCAGGGTGGGCAGCGGTTTGAGCATGAGTTACTTATTTATGAAATCAATCACACTGACGAATATTACCAATTTTACCCGATAAGTCAAAGAGCGTAATGTCTGTCCATCGCAGCAACCCAAGCATCAAGGAACAAACCCATGAGCGTTAAATCGGACTCAGTCACCATTAAAAACCTGGAAGCGGCCTTTGCCGGCGAATCCATGGCCAATCGCAAATATCTGTTCTTCGCCCGCCGGGCCCGCGAACTGGGCGCCATCGAGGTGGCGGAAGTGTTCGAAGCCACCGCCGAGCAAGAAACCTTGCACGCTTTTGGCCATTTGGATCTGCTCTACCCCAAGGAAGAGCTGACCGTGGAAAACATGCTGCAAATGGCCATCGACGGCGAAACCTACGAATACACCGAAATGTATCCGTCTTTCCGTCACCTGGCCGAGCAGGAAGGCAACAAGGCGGCCGTCACTGAAATGGACGGGCAGATCGCCGAGTCCAAGGAACATGCCGAGCGGTTCGCCAAGATTCTGGCTCTGGCCGCCAAGCGGTTCGCCGCCCTGGCCAAGGTGGAACAGCGCCATGCCAACCACTACAGCGAAACGTTAAAAGCCCACAAAGCCTAAGGAGTTCTGACAAATGAGCAACAAAGACCAAATCTATATGTGCGTGATCTGCGGTTACACCTATGACCCGGTCCTGGGCTTGCCTGACGAGGGCATCCCGCCCGGCACAGCCTTCGCCGACATTCCCGACGATTGGGTGTGCCCAGATTGCGGCGTGTCCAAGGAAGATTTCGAACCAGTGGAGGATTCAGCATGGGTTCCGCCCAAAATGGCCATCTGATCATCATCGGTTCCGGTCTCGCGGGTTACGGCCTAGCCCGCGAGTTCCGCAAACGCGACGCCCAAACCCCCGTCACCATCATCACCGCAGACGGGGGTGAGGCCTATACCAAACCCATGCTGTCCAATGCCTTGTCGCAAAACAAGACCGATAGCGATCTGGTCCAGAAGAGCCCGGAACAGGTCCAGAGCGAACTTTCGGTTCAGATTCGGACCCGTGCTAACGTGACCGAGATTGACCGCGCCGCCAAAATGGTGACGGTGAATGGTCAAAAGGAGTCTTACGACCGTCTGGTTCTGGCGATGGGGGCGGACCCCAGACCTACAGGGTTGGGGGACACCGTCGCCACGGTCAACGACCTGGACGATTTCCGGGTCTGGCGGCAAAAGCTGGCTCAGCCCAGCCGGATTTTGCTGATCGGCGCGGGATTGGTGGGATGCGAATTCGCCAACGATCTGACCAGTGCCGGACATCAGGTGATCCTGGTCGATCCAGCGCCGTGGCCCTTGGGCCGCTTGTTGCCTGAACCCGTCGGCCAAGCCTTGGCCTCAGCGCTGACCGGCATCGGCGTCAGTCTGCATCTGGGCGCGTCGGTGGCGGAACTTGGCGATGGTAAAGCGGTGTTAAAAGACGGCGCGGTGATCGAATTTGACCACGCGTTGTCGGCCATAGGCCTGATTCCCCGCACCGCCTTGGCCAAGGAAGCGGGGCTTTTGGTTGATAAGGGCATCGTGGTTGACGGTTGGTTGCGGAGCTCGGACCCCAGTATCTACGCCCTGGGCGATTGCGCTCAAAGTCCTGCGGGTTTGCTGCCGTTCGTCATGCCGCTGATGATCGAGGCCCGAACATTGGCGGATGTCCTGACGGGAACGGAAACGCCGTTGCGGCTGCCCGCCATGCCGGTGGTGGTGAAGACTCCGTGTTTGCCGCTGGCGGTGTGCCCGCCTGCTCCCGGCGCAGCGGGCACTTGGGGGGTCGAGGGCGAGGGGCGCGATCTCAAGGCACTGTTCGTCAGTCCGGACGGCATTGAATTGGGCTTCGCTCTGTCGGGCAAGCGGGCGGCGGAACGACAAGCCTTGGCCAAATCCATGCCGACTGTGCTGGATTAATACTTGGGAACCGGCACTTCGGCTTTACGGCCATAGGCCGCGTCCAATTGGGCGGTGCAGCCGATCTGCGCGTCGCCGGTCAGCGGGCCGCAGCGGCTCTGCCAATCATCGGCGTAAGTGCCGGTGATGGCAGGCTGCGGCGCGGTGGCTGCGGCGGGCAGGGACTGTTCGGATTGTTGGGGGGCGGGCTTATGGCCGACGGTCAGCCAATAAATCAGCCCGGCAGCGACCAAAGCGACGACGATTCCGATCCCCAGCAGCTTGTTCATGACGTCTCCAAATCCTGTGAGCCTTGAAGACAGCATGGGAAGCGACAAGGCGTCAAGTCGCCTTAATGAGTCAAGGCGCCAATGGTAGCGCCGGCGGCGCTGCCGATTAACGCTCCACCGATCAGGGGACCGCCCGCTATCGCGCTGATAGCGACGCCGCCCGCCGCGCCAATGGCGCCGCCACTCAACGCCCGCTGTTGCTGGGTCGTCATATGGCTGCATCAGGCGGTGCCCATGAGCAGTGTGCCCAGAATGGCGGAGGTCAGTATCTTCCTTAACATAATCAAGTCCTTCATCAGAGAAATGCGATGAGGGAATCCTAGGTCATTGGGGTCTTTCATGCATGAAACCAAGCTGTGATTTTTTGGTGATTTAGAGTGCGGCCGGAAGGGTCAGGGTCACAATCAATCCGCCCTCGGGCCGGTTGGCGGCGGTGACCGTCCCGCCCAGGATTTCGACGGTGCGACGGACGATGGCCAAGCCGATGCCGTAATGGGGGCCTTCATGGGTGTTGGGGCGGTTGGAATAATCCCGTTTGAAGATCTGGGTTAATCGGTCGGGTGGAACGCCTGGGCCGTTGTCGAGGACCCTTAAAGTCACCGCCGCGCTGGATGCCGTCAGTGTGACCGTGATCGAGCCGCCATCAGGGCTGAAGTCAACGGCATTGTCCAACAGGTTTTCCAACACGGTTTCCAGGCTGTCGGGGGTCGCGGCCACCCATGCCTGTCGCGGGGTCTGCAAGACGAAGCGCAGACGAGGAGCGTGCATTTTGGAGTAGGCCGCGCACATAATCGTGCATAGATCCGCCAGATTCAGACTCTGCATGCGGCCCAGCATCAGCTGAGCGGCGTCCTCATCCAGACGGCGGGCTTGTTCGACCAAATCGGCCAGCCGCGTCAAGGATCTATCAATGATCTCCAGGCCGCGCTCGCAACGGGAATTCTGAGCAGCCACGGGGCGCACATGTTCTAGCGCTTGAGTGATTGTGGCGATGGGGGTTTTGAGGGCGTGGGCGGTATCGGCGGCAGTGTCGCGCAAGGCTTGCGCCGAGGCTTCCAAAGTCCCGACCATGCGATCGAATTCACGGGCGACGGGGACCAGTTCTGGGACCTGAGCGACCGAGGCGAAATTCTCCCGCACCGCGCGTCGTTGGCGGATGTGACCGGCCAGTATAGTGAAGGCCCGCAAATCCAGGCCAGCGCCCAGGACGCCCAAGGCGATCACGATGACGATCATGGCATACAGTCCCACGGCCAAGCGGACTTCAGGCGCGGCCCAGAACGGTCGAGTCAACGAAAACTCGCCCGCATAAGCGGTAACGATCACCCAACACCCCGACGGCGTATGAACGGCATCCATGGCGGTCAGAAATTCCTCGTCGCCGTCCGAAAGCGTATAGCCGATGGCCAAAGGCCTGGATTGGGCGCAACTTTGATCCAGCCGGTCCAGTATGCCCATGCGGGCCAACAATTGAGGTTCGTCCTTTTGCTGCTCGGGGGTTAGTGGCGGCGCCGCAGCCATTAACAAAAAGTGGTTGGATAGATCTTGCGGACGCAGCAGCGCTTTGACCCGCAATCCATCCCCCGCAGCCTGAGCTACCAATCCTTGCGCGTCGATCAATCCGGCTCCGCTCAGTTTCGCCAGTTTGGGACTCAGCGCCTCAGCCACCAAATGCCCTTGCGATTGCAGGGATCGGATCAGGAACTCCCGCTTGTCGCTGTCCGCTTGATGAAACTTGCCGTACAAAATCAGCGGCACGATCAGATAGAACAAAGCGACGACCAAGATTTTGGCGGTAAACGAACGGGTGACGGAGGAAAGCCGTTTACGCATGATCCTTTCCCCAGCGATAGCCGAAGCCGGGATAATTGCCGATGGCATCGAATTCCGGGTCCACTCGCAGGAATTTCTGCCGAATGCGCTTGATCAACGCCCGCACATTGGCGCGGTAACCGTCGGGACCTTCGCCCGCGACGAAATCCTCACCGCGCAACGTGTCGTAGATTTCGCGATAGCCCATGTCGCGGCTCGAGCGGGCCAGCAAATCGACGATGCGGAATTCACCGAAGGTCAGTTCCACGGTGGTGGATTTCCAACTGACCGTGTGATTGGCCGCATCCAGGCGCAGATCCCCCAAGACAAACACGTCTGGCGGGAGCTTGACCGCAGGGACGGGGCGCTGTAGGCACATTTCGATGCGGCGGGCCAAGATCGAAAAGCTGCGGGTCTTGTCGATGAAGTCCACCGCGCCGCACGCCAAAGCAGCCTCTTCATAAAGAATCTGATTGTGCGAGGTGAAGAACAAGGCGGGCTGGTGGAATCCGTTGGCCCGCAATCTTTTCAGCAAATCCAAGCCGCTGCCGCCTGGCATGGACCAGTCCAGAATGAACAGATCGATTGGTAAAGTATTGGTGGTAAGCGCGGCATAAGCCTGCTCGCCATCACTGAAGGACAAGATGTCATAACCCGCTTGAATCAGGTTGTCGCTCAACACCTGTCGCAACATGTCGTCGTCATCCACCAGAACCAACGCGCCCTTGGACGCCTGGGATAAATCGGTCATGGGCGATTTCCTTTAAGGGCGGTGAAACAGGCGGCGGCGGAAAGGTTGGAACCGTCTTCCACCTGCCAACCGGTCGCAAGCCAAGCGCCGCTTTTGACATCTTGGAACATCGTCACGTCGAAGACGCAATGCTCCGCATTCCAAATGGCGATTTTTCCGGCGCCTTGCAATCGGGTCTCGGAGGGAGGTCCAAGCATTTGCGTCACGGCCCCTTCGTCCAAACCGGACAGAAGGGCGGGATCGATGGGTTTTGGTTTTGGCGGCGGCGGTGGCGGCGGTTTATGGACGGCTGCCGGCGGCTCGGCTGGAGGAGGGGACTGGGTTTGCGACGGCTGGCGGTCGGCTGGCGGCGGATGAAGTTGATCCATCACCGCGCCGCAGCCGGTCAGCAGAAACGCCAGCGCAACCTTACAGCATGCTGGAAAGGACGCGGTCGGGCGGTGAGTGACCATCGACGAAGGTCTTAATGTTGATAATAACCTTTTCACCCATATCCACTCGCCCTTCAATGGTGGCCGAGCCCATATGGGGCAGCAACACCACATTGTCCAAATTGATCAATTTGGGGTTGCAGGCAGGTTCGTGCTCGAACACGTCCAGGGCCGCTCCGGCAAGCTCGCCTTTTTCCAACATGCGTGTCAACGCGTTTTCGTCGACGATTTCGCCTCGGGCACAGTTGATCACGTAGGCTTGCGGTTGCAGCAGCTTCAGACGGCGGGCCGACAGCAGATGGAACGTGCCGGGGGTGTGAGGGCAATGGATGGTGACGATATCCATGCGCGCCAGCATCTGGTCCAGGCTTTCCCAATAGGTCGCCTCAAGTTCTTGCTCGATGTCCACGTGAACGCGCTTGCGATTGTGATAATGAACCTGCATGCCGAATGCCTTGGCGCGTCGCGCCACGGCTTGGCCGATGCGGCCCATGCCGACGATGCCCAATCGCTTGCCCCAAATGCGATGGCCTAACATGGCGGTGGGCGACCAGCCGGTCCAGGTCCCAGCGCGCATCAGCCGCTCGCCCTCGGCCAACCGGCGTGGCACCGCCAAGATCAGGGCCAGGGTCATGTCGGCGGTGTCCTCGGTCAGGACGTTGGGAGTGTTGGTGACGGTGATGCCCCGCTGCCGGGCGGTGGCCAAATCGATATGATCGACGCCGGTGCCGAAATTGGCGATCAGGCGCAGGTTGCTGCCCGCTTGCGATAAGATGGCGGCATCGATGCGGTCGGTGATGGTGGGAACCAACACGTCGGCGCCAGCCACGGCCTGGATCAATTCTGCCTTTGTCATGGGCCGATCGTCCAGATTAAGCTGCGCATCGAACAGCTCCATCATCCGGGTCTCAATAATATCGGGCAGTTTGCGAGTGACGACAATGCGGGGTTTTTTAGCGGTCATGGTAGGGTCTCCCTCGTTCCGGTCTTGACTCCCGGGCGCTTTATTGGACCACTATCAAGATGGCCATCGGATGTCCAGACTTCTAAAGAGGTATAGGGTGAGATTTTTAGGTTTAATCCTGGCGATCGGTTTGGCGGGGTGGGGTGCGACTGCGACCGTTTATGCTGCGGAAACCAGCGGTTTGCCGCTGCCACGCTTTGCCTCTCTGCGGTCCGATGAAGTAAATTTGCGCACCGGACCGGGCCAGCGCTATCCCATCGACTGGACCTATACCCGCAAAGACGTTCCGGTGGAGATCATCGCCGAGTTCGACGTGTGGCGGAAAATTCGCGATTGGCAGGGCACCGAAGGTTGGGTGCATCAAGGGATGCTGTCGGGTCGGCGCGCCATGGTGGTGGTCGGCGGGATTCATCCTTTGCGCAGTCAAGATCAAGACTCCGCTGATCCGGTCGCCACGGTCGAGCAGGGGGTGTTTGGCCGCATCGTGCAATGTCCGCGAAACAAGGATTTCTGCAAAGTCGCCATCGGCACCGCCGAGGGTTGGCTGAAGCGCGATGAAATATGGGGCGTCTATAAAAGTGAATGGATTGATTAACCCAAGGCAGGAAGCGTAAAGTAATCAGGGGTACGCCCCTTTGAGGGGCAAGGGAGACTGACATGCTGGCCGCACGGTATCAGGCGTTTAAGTCCATGATGGACGAACAGGGCATCATTTTTTCGTTTTCGGGCTACCTGTCCGAAGGCGTTTTGTACTCCTTGGGCGAAGCTTTACGCCACAAGATGACCCTGGAGGAAACAGACGTCACGACCGTGAAGAAGGTTTTTTCGGTGTTTGTCGAGCAATCGCAAAACATTATCCGATATTCTGCCGACAAGGTCAGCGGTTCGGCCGAGCAAGGTGTCGAGTTGTCGTCCGGCATGGTCACCATCGGGCGCGAGGACGGTCATTTTTACATCGTGTGCGCCAATTCCATGCGAAGCGAGCAAGTGGATCGGCTCAGGACACGATTGGAAACGTTGAGAAATATGGATAAAGATGAAATCAAAGCCTATTACCGTGAGCAATTGCGAGAAGCCCCCGAAGATTCCAGCCGGGGCGGAACCATCGGGCTAATCGAAATAGCGAGACGGGCCAGTGCGCCCATTGAATTCGATTTTCAACCCATCGACAGCGAAACCGAGTTTTTCTGTCTCCGCGTCTCCATATAGGCCTGCTCATGGAAAACCTGCTTATCACTGCGCAAGAACGGTCCCCGCATGTGGATTTTAATTTCGCCACCGGTCTGTTGACCATTGCCGGGGAATCCTATCCCGACGACGCCTCGAAGGTGTTTGGGCCGATTTTCGAGGCGCTGGATTCTTATCTTGCGGAAGTGCAACCCTTGCCGATCCGTCTGGAAATCGAGCTGGTCTATTTCAACAGCTCCAGCGCCAAGGCCTTGATGAACATGTTCAAGCGTTTGGATCAAGCCGCCATAGCCGGTCAAAAAATCGACGTTTATTGGCGTTTTGCCGCCGAGGACGAGACCATGCGGGAATTTGGCGAGGATTTTAGCGAGGATTTGTCCGCGCTTGCCTTTCATTTGGTCGAGACCGACGGTAAGTGACGTCGGAGTCCAAATCCAAGGGTTTCAATCTATTTGAGGCGGAAGACCAAGTGTTGGCTCGGGCCAAGGATTTGGCTGCTCGCGTCGAACAGGTACCGGCCGGGTTGCAAGACGACATCCTGGCCTTGGTCGAATCCTATAATTTGGTGCTAAAGGAACAACGCCGTCTGGTCCGATTGAGCGACCGCCAGCAATCGCAAGTGGCCAAGCTGAACAAGGAGTTGGCCACGCGCACCGCCCAAGCCGAAGACGCCTTGGCTAAGTTGAAAGCTGTGCAGGAATCCTTGGTCCAGGCGGAAAAACTGGCGTCGCTAGGCGCCTTGGTGGGCGGCGTCGCCCATGAAATCAACACGCCGGTGGGCATTGCCCTGTCCTGTGCATCTCATCTTTCCGATACCACCCGGCATCTGAAAACCCTGTATGAAGCCGATGATGTGGGGATCGAGGATTTCGAGGCGTTTCTGACCCAGGCCACGGACGCAACCACGCTGGTGGTGGACAATTGCAAGCGCGCCGCCCAGTTGATCGGCAGCTTCAAACAGGTGGCGGTGGATCGGGTCAGCGCCGAACGTCGTCTGTTCAATCTGGAAAAAACCATCGACGAGACCGTGACCAGCCTTAGCCCACAGATCAAGGGCGCCGGTCATCGGGTCGAGGTGCGGTGTCCCTCCGACATCATGATTGATGGATATCCCGGCGTGTTGTCACAAATTCTGGGCAATTTTATTATGAATTCTCTGATTCACGGTTTTGACGGATGCGCGCGCCAGGGCGTGATCGCGATCAAGGTTGACCGTGTTTCCCTCAATTCGATCATCCTGACCTATGACGACAACGGCAAAGGCATACCGGACGCTAATCTAAGCCGAGTTTTCGATCCTTTTTTCACCACCAAGATGGGGCAAGGCGGCAGCGGATTGGGATTGAATATCGTCTATAATTTAGTGACCGGCCCGTTGGGCGGAACCATCGCGGTCACTAGCGCCGAAGATCAGGGGACACAGTTCAAGATTTCCTTTCCGCCGGTCGCTCCGATTTAGACCTTATAAATTCGTTTTCAAAATCCGTTCATAGGACGCGGTGACGGCGGTCAAGGTGGATTCTGTATCGGGGGCGGCGCTGGTCAAAGCCTCGGTCAACCGCTCGGCGATCTTGGTGAAGTGCAGTTCGGCAGGTTCACCGGCGAAAACGATGGGAAAAGCGGCAATCACGCCAAGCGCGATATCCATGTCCCGTTGGAAGAAGCCTCTCGCCATGGTTTTCCAGGTGGCGAACAGCATGCGCAAGGCGCGGTCCAGATCGTTAACCGGTAAACGCTTGCGCATGATCTCGCGGATTTGAAAGGCCAGTTCGAAAGGTCTGCGGGCGATTTCCCAATACAGGAACGGTCGTTTCCTTAGCAACTCGGCGGGTTCGCGAGCGGTTTCGACGCAAAAGCGGTGCAGATCGGCGATGCCGAATCCATGGTCCGACGCCTCGTTGAACAGCAACAGCAGCAGCACGTCGGACATCGTGCTCAACTGCAACCGTTCCTCCTTTTTCAGGCGGGTGATCAGGAAATCGGATGTGGTCATATTGTGGGTGGCCAGATCGCACACGGTCTTGGCGGACTGGGCGAACTTAACCGGATCGAACTCCAGCAGGAAACGTAGAAACTGGAAGTCGCAACCCGTAGGCAGGTCGATTCCTTGTTCCGCCGCCATGTCGCGGAAATGGGTGAACAGGGTCAGTGCCTCCATTTCCTCTGCCGAAAGATCGCGGCCGCCATCGGCGCGGATGGTGATCTTTCGGGTCACCGTTTCGCTCCCCACCGCAAAGGTGACGCCCAGGATGTTCATGCTGCGTGGACGGCTTTGCGGAATCTCGATGGTTTTCCAGGTGGGACTTTGCGGATCGGAAAGATCGGCCTTGCTGATGATGTCCTCGGCTTTATTTTGCAAGGCGGCCAAAGCGCCCAGACGCTGGATCAGCGCTTTGTCGATATCGTCACGCTTTTTTAGGATCATAAAAGACAGACTCTCGGGCGGGTCGGCCAGATGGTGCAGCAGATCCTCATAGACCAGGCGACTTAGGACCGGACGGCAAAGCGGCATCAGCATGTCGGTGATGAAGCGCGCGAAAACCTCATGGAATTTTCGGTCGAACAAAAAAAACGGTCGGTCATGATAATAGGCGGTGCTGGGACAAAGGGGAGCCGGCAAATTGAAGCTGGCCAATTTACGCAGCACGGTTTCGCGCACCGTGTTGGCGGTCAGACCTTCCACCGAGGGTCCCTCTCCAGCTGCTTTCTTATTAGCTGCGGCCGCCGCGGCGGCCTTGCGTTGTTCGCCCACCGAGCGGCGTTCGGGTTTAGTCCAGCTTTGCGCTGCTTGCTCCTGCTGCCTAGCTTCGGTCCAGGCGCGGGCGATTTCGGGGCGCAATTCCATGACGATGTTTAAGATGGCTCGGGCCAGTTTGCGTTGCTCGGGCAAGTCTTTGCCGACTACGGCAGCCACGTAGGCGTCACGAATGGCTTCCAGGAACGGCGTGTCGCCTTGTCGGCGCAGCAGGGATTTGAGCGCGGTTCCCATGAACGCGGCCAAAGTGGGTTCACCCAAGATCGACTCAAGCTTGGCACACAGGCTGTCGAACAGATTTGATTGTTGGGAAGGTATGGTCATGTGGCGTTTGTATCCCTGATTAATCCCTTCCCCGCTGTCTAGTATAGAGCGAACTGGCAAAAGGTAAAAGGACTCGTGATGTACGCCGCATTCTGTGCTAGAGGACCTAAATTCAGCGCAAATGGTTAGTAAGGATAGCGTCATGGCCGTTATGGTTCCGGTGTCTTGGGGAGAGGTGATCGACAAAATCACCGTGCTTGAAATCAAAAGCGAGAAATTGGACGATCCGGCCAAATTGGCCAATGTCCGCAAGGAATTGGGGCTGCTGGCCTCGGTTCGCGACCAGGAATTCGCCGACCATCCCGCTTTGGCAGCGTTGTCGGCGGAATTGAAGGCGATCAATCAGGAGCTGTGGGATATCGAGGACGATATCCGCGATTTGGAACGGGCCAAGGATTTTGGGCCTAAATTCGTCGAGGTGGCGCGTTCTGTATACGTCACCAACGATAAAAGGGCGGCGGTCAAACACCGGATCAACGATCTGCTGGGTTCGGAACTGGTGGAAGAAAAGTCCTACGCGGCCTATTGATCTTCCATGAAACTCCATCGGTTCATCGACCCGCTGCTGTATTGGGGGGCAGCCCGACAGCGGCGGCCCAGCCAAGCAGCAGGGATTTTGATTCTAAGTGCCGGTGGTTTGGGCGATACGGTGTTGTTCGTTCTCACGGTCAAGCGGTTTGCCGCTTTGGCGCGGCCAGGCGAAACGGTTACCGTGCTGTTGCGCAGCGATGCGCAAGCCATGGCGTTTCTGTTTCCGCCCGAAATCCAGATTAAAACGGTGGATTATTCCAAGCTGCGCGAACCCCGCTATCGCCTGGAGATGTTTTCGACCCTGTGGCGCGCCCATTATCGATTGCTGATTCATGGCGATTATCTGCGTCATCCCGATTTGGACGAAGCGTTGGTCAAGGCCGCTTGCGCTGAAACAGCGTGGGCCATGGAGCCCCGACCCTCGGCTAAGCACGCCCGTCGCTTGGCCCGCAATCGCCGTCTCTATACCAAGCTGGTGGAAACGGGTCCCGCTCTTCGCGACAAGGTTTTGCGCTGGAACGATTTCGCCAATGCGGTGACCGGACACGCTCAAGCCCCCGCCCCGCTTCACATTCCCATGGAACAGGCCCAGTTGGATCGGCCCACCGCCGTGTTGCAGCCCTTTTCCGCCGTGTCGTTAAAACAATCGCCGCCGGAATTATGGGAAGGGATTATAAAGGCGCTGCCCCAAGAGTGGGATATACTGATCGCCGGACATCCCAAGGATCTGGAGCGCAATCCCGACTATGTGCCGCTGCTCGATCTGGACCGGGTGCGGTTTGAGGGGCGGCCTTTCAAGGCGCTGGCGCCGATCTTGGCGGCGGCAAAATTGGTGGTCAGCGTCGATACCGCCTGTCTGCATTTGGCGGCGGCCTTGGGCGCACCGACTGTCTGCTTGGGGTCGGCTGCCTATGTGGGCGAAATCGTTCCTTATGCGCCCGAGATCGCGCCGCAGACCATGAAAGTGTTTTACCAGTCCTGCGCTCATCAAGGCTGCCTGGGTGCTTGCGTCTATGCGCCCGAGCGGGGCATGTATCCGTGCGTTGCCGATTTGGACGGGGACGAAATCATAGCTTGGATCAAAGCCCATGTTTAATCTGTTTCCTGGGGGAATGCGGCGGCGCTGGTGGCTGTTTCGTCCGATCGATGCCCTGGTGGCGGTGTGGCCGTCGCCCAAGGTCAAAAAAGGGGTTCTGGTGGTGCGCATGGACGGCATCGGCGACATGGTGCTGCATCGGGCGGCTCTGGACCATGTGGCACAGGCGGTCGGCACCACTCAGGACGAGATCACGGTATTGGGGTGCCATTCTTGGAAAGGCTTGGCTGACCGCATCTTCGCGGGCTATCGAGTGGTCACGATCGACGAACACGCGTTCGAGAAAAAATGGCTGTATCGCCTGAAAATCGCACTGTGGGTCAAGCGCCAGGGATTTAAGATCGCCCTGTGCGACATGTTCATGCGCAAGGTGCTGACCGCCGACAGCTTGGTGTGGATGAGCAGGGCGGAACAACGGATCGTCTGCCAGCCCTTCATCACAGACAAGACCGAGCGTGAATGCGCGTGGTATTTGCAAAAGGCGACCCGCATCATCGACACAGGCCCCTATCCCACGCACGAGGGATTGCGGCATTTCACCTTTCTGTCTGCGTTGGCCGGGCGAACCATCGACCCCCAGACGCCATCGATTTCGTGGCGGGCAGAACCCTCGCCGGTTTCAAGCGGCGCGCCTTATGTGGTGATGAATATCGGTTCCAACGAACCGGGACGGCGGTGGCCGCTGGACAAATATCTGGAGTTGGCGGCGTTGTGCCGCGGCAAAGGCTGGCGAGTTGTGTTCGTGGGCGGCAAGGCCGAGGCCTTTGCCAAGCCCCAGCTGGACGCGGTCCAAGATGACGGCATTGTCAACGCGGTGGGGCAATGGTCGTTGCCGCAGGTGATCGACGCCATGGTCGGGGCGGTGTGCGTGGTGACCAACGACACAGGCCCCGGTCATCTGGCGTTGGGAGCGGGGGCGACCACCCTTTTGATTGCAGGCGGGGGACACTGGGGCTGCTTCGTGCCCTATCCCGAAAGAATTTGTCCAAGTAACGCCCGGTTCTTAACTCAAACAATGCCGTGCTTTCATTGTCTGTGGCGATGCCCGAAACGAGCCTCCGATCAAGAGGCGTTTCCTTGCGTGGGCGAGGTGACCGTGGCCGAGGCGTGGGAAAATATGCGCTTACTTACGAATGGTTAAGAGATGTATGCCATAAGGATCGGCACCGCCCTGTGCTTGAAAATCAAGAATTTCTATCCCTAATTCTTTTATGGATAGCGGGACATTGGTCAGCGGCTCTTTGCCTTTAAGAC
>CAIYCT010000333.1 GCA_903924765.1 uncultured Rhodospirillaceae bacterium
CCGGGCCCCCCCAATTGTTTTAGCCCGTAAACACTCGCATAAATTTAGAATTTTGTAAAACGAACGATCCGTCTAATTGCCTGTCCTTAGTATGTACAGTTAGTTGGAATAAGTACAAGGATGTCCATTTGTTTATGGTATCGCTGGCTTTGTTTTTTTGATGTGGGGAGGGGGGTATACTTCATGCCAGGGGGGGGAGTGCTCCAGTGGTAGTAATATATTTTACATAAAACTATGTGAGATATTTCACACCTTTCTACAACCACCTGACCTTTCATGAGATTTGCAAGTTACCAGGAAATGCGTAAGGTTATGACCCTCAGCTCTTCGCCCAAAATCCCTGTATCATCCAGTGTACAGGGATGGATTGCATTGGACAGGTGCGGGGTGATCGGGCATCGTTTCCACATGGTCACAGACCCAATTGAACTTCGCTCTGAGATCACTTGTCCCAATTGTGGTCACAGGAAGATCGAGGAAATGCCCACCGACGCCTGCATATTTTTCTATGAATGCGAAGGCTGCCACGCCCTCTTGCGCCCGAATGCTGGAGATTGTTGTGTGTTCTGCTCTTTTGGCTCAATTGCTTGCCCACCAATCCAGGCACATAAAACTGGATGCTGCGGTTAAAAGCTCAGCCATTGCTGTCGTCGCCATATTCTTCTTCTATTTCGTTCTCCAGCTTTAATGATCCTCCAGGGCGCTCGTGCGGGGACCGCTCACAACCATGATATCTTCTTGCCTCATACCAACAGTCGCTCGAACTCTTCCAGCGGCACCGGCCTGCTGAACAGATATCACTGGGCCGCAGAGCAGCCGTGATGGGTGAGGAATTCCAATTGTTCCTTGGTCTCGACTCCCTCGGCGATCACCGACAGGCTCAGGCTTTGGCAAAGGGCAATGATGGTGCGAATGATGATGGCGTCATTGGGGTCGGTCAGCACGTTATTGACGAAAGATCGGTCGATCTTCAATTGGCTGATGGGAAGCATCTTCAAATAGCTGAGCGAAGAAAATCCCGTGCCAAAATCGTCCAGAGAAAAATCAATGCCGCGTGTCTTAATGACATCCATTTTGGAAATGGTGCCCTCGGTCTGATCGAACAGCACGCTTTCGGTCAGTTCCAATTTCAGCTTTTGGGTATCGGCCCCGGTACGATGAAGAATGTCTTCAAGCTGTTCGACAAAATCGGCCTGATGGAACTGTTTGGCGCTGATATTGACGGCGATGGTCAGGTTCGCGGCTTCCGGCCGCTTGGACCAGTTGGCGATTAGCGCGCAGGCGGTTTCCAGAACCCAAAGTCCGATGGGCAGGATCAATCCGGTTTCCTCGGCCACGGTGATAAACTCACCAGGGGGAACCACGCCAATTCCCGGCCGCCGCCAGCGTACCAATGCTTCGGCGCCGATGATCCGACCGTCTTGAACCTGAGGCTGATAGTAAAGTTCGAATTCCTTTCTATCCACTGCTAGACGAAGGTCGGCCTCAAGGCTTACCCGTGCGTTAACGGCCGTCTGTAGCTCGGGATCGAACAACCGCAAGGCATTTCGCCCCTCGGTCTTGGCTTGATACATGGCGATATCGGCTTGTTTCATCAGATCGTCGATATCGTATTGGCCGTTGCCGAACAGAGCAAGGCCAATGCTCGGTGAACTGCGAATCTCGTGCCCGGAAAGGGAATATCCGCGTCTCAGGGCTTCAAGGATTTTTTCGGCGACCGATATGGCTTGGACCGCAGCATCCTCGCTCCTCTCGCTCAGGTTTTCGAGCATCACCACAAACTCGTCACCCCCAAGCCTTGCCGCCGTATCCACTTCGCGGATACAGGCAAGCAGACGCTGGGCCACCTCGTGCAGCAACAGATCGCCAACGCTGTGGCCCAAAGCGTCATTCACATTCTTGAAGTGGTCCATGTCGATGAACAACAACGCCCCAACAAGCCCCCTGCGCTTAGCCGTAATCAGCGCATGATGCAATCGATCCATCAACAGTCGGCGGTTGGGGAGGCCCGTCAGTTGGTCATAGAAGGCCAGTCGTTTTATTTCTTCTTCGGCGATCTTCTCGGACGATATATCTGTGTGTACGCCGACAAAATTGGTTATGGAGCCGTCATTTGAATAGACTGCGGATATTCTAAGCCATTTCGGGAATATTCCCCCCGACTTGCGGCGATCCCAAATCTCTCCGTCCCACTTGCCGGTGCGCAGCAGCGTCCCCCACATTTCCGCATAAAACTCCCGGTCATGACGGTCGGACTTCAGGATTCGGGATGTGCCCCCGATAACTTCGTGCGGCTCAAATCCGGTGATGCGGGTAAAGGCGCGATTGACCCGAATGATGACGCCATCGGCATCCGTGATGCTGATGCCGTCCTGGGAGGCTTCGAAAGCGGTCGCGGCAATGCGAAGATCATTCTCGGTATTTTTTCTGGCGGTGATATCGCGCGCGATACCTGCGGTTCCCAGCACATTGCCCTGCGCATCGACCACGGGCGTCTTCGAGGTTTCAATCCAGAAGTTGGCAATGCCGTCATAAGCCATTTCCTCAGTCTGCTTTTGTCGGCATGACGCCATCACTTCGGCGTCATCGGTGCGATATTTTTCCGCCATTTCTTTGGGATTCAGATCCCAATCCGTCTTGCCCAATGCCTCTTCGATCGTATTAAGTCTAAGAAAGTCGGCAAAAACCTTATTGACGGCCAGATATCGCCCCTCGGTATCCTTCAGCCAGGTAAAGTAGGGCAAATTATCCATCAAGGATCGAAGATAGGCTTCGTTGCGGGCGATCTTGTCCATCGCCGTGCGCTGCTCGGTTATGTCATCGTAAAGACCAAGCACGCCTATGATTTGGTCATTGGCATCCTTAAGCGGCACCTTGGATGTCCTCAGCCATACTGTTCTGCCATCTGGCGTGGTCTGAGGCTCTTCGTACTGTATCCTTGGATTGCCCGACTGCATCACGAGAAGGTCATCGGCCCGGTATAGATCGGCTTCGTTCAGCCACGACATTTCATAATCGTTACGGCCGATCACCTCCTCGACGCTAAGCTTGCCGGCATCCTTGGCAAACATCAGGTTACAGCCGAGGTAACGAAGGCCTTTGTCCTTCCAGAATACACGAACGGGTGCGGCATCGACAATGGCGCGAAGCAGATTGCGGGAGATCACCAACGCCTCTTCCGACCTCTTGCGGTCAGTGATGTTGATGGCAAATCCGACGATCTGACAGACCCGCCAGGCATCGTCCAGCGACCGAGTTAATCGGGTCAGCACCCAGTACCCCCCATCGGTCGGGAAATATTCCTCGTACTCGTGATCGCCGTGGTCGATGCATAGGGCATAATTCTCGATCATCTTCTGTCCCACCTGGGGACCGAATACTTCGACGGGAGTACAACCGACAGCGACTTCGGATTTGATCCCAGTGACGGCTTCAGCTGCGAAATTCCAGCCCCCAAAGCGAAACTCTCCGTCCGGACAGATATCGACCGAGAAAACTGACGCGCCTACACGGTCCAGAATTTTCCTGAGCAAGGTTTCGTTTTGCAAAATGTCCAGGGTGCGCTTGTGTATTGTCTCTTCCAAGTTTTCGTTCAGGACGTGGATTTGTTCGACCGCTTGGTCCCGCTGGCGCTCGCGGTAGACTTGACTGTCGTGCAGAAGCCTTAGTCCGCTCAGCCCGGATTTCCCATATGACCCAAGGTTTCCGTGACGAAATAGCGTAATTCTGCTATAAGAATCAGTGTGATAGCGATTATTTTCGGGGCTAAAAATGGACGCTGCTTCGGGTGAAATAGAAACAGGTGATATTCGGGTC
>CAIYCT010000334.1 GCA_903924765.1 uncultured Rhodospirillaceae bacterium
ATTGTTGTTTTCTGCATTGGCGTAGCCCTGACCGCAGTGGTTGGCCTCACATTCACACGGCGGACACTCCCACGGCGACAACAAAACGCCGACCGAGGGTCAGCAAAAAACCGCCGATCAGAACGCCGCAGCCATTCGCAGTACGTGGGTCAGCGTCGCGGTTAATGTGTCCTTGTCCTCGCTTCAAATCATCGTCGGCCTGCTCGCCAAGTCGCAAGGGTTGGTGGCCGACGGCATTCACTCGCTGTCAGATCTGATCGCCGATTTCGTGGTGCTGTTGGCGGGTAAGCAAAGCCGCAAGGACGCCGATCACGATCATCCTTACGGTCATCAGCGCTATGAAAACGCGGCCTCGTTAATGTTGGGCGCATTGTTGATCGCCGTGGGGCTGGGCATGTTGGCGACCGCACTTGGCAAGTTGGAAGACGTGGCTGCGATACCGAAAGTCTCGATCCAGGCCTTGTGGGTGGCGGGCGCCGCCCTGGTCGCCAAGGAAGGGTTGTTCCGCTACATGCTGGCGGTGGCGACCAAGGTCAAATCCAGCATGCTGGTGGCCAATGCGTGGCACGCCCGCTCGGACGCCGCTTCGTCGCTGGTGGTGGGGGTGGGCATCGTCGGCAATCTGGCTGGTTATCCCATTCTGGACCCCATCGCGGCCTTGATCGTGGGGTTGATGGTCACCAAGATGGGGTGGAGCTTCGGTTATGCCGCCTTCAACGATTTGATGGACCGCTCCGCCGACGATCAGGAAGTGGAGGAAATCCGCACCACCGTGGCCGAGACTCCCGGCATCGCCGGCGTGCATGACATCCGCACCCGCAAGATGGGCGACATGATCGTGGTCGATGCCCATATCGAAGTGGACGGGACGTTGTCGGTCAAGCAAGGCCATGACATCGCCGTAGAGGCTCGCCGCCGGGTCATGCAACGCCATCGCGTGCTGAACGTCATGACCCATGTGGACCCGACTTTTTCGCAATCCGCTTCTGCGTAATCGGCTTTCTGCAAATGGACCTTCGGGATGAAGCATGCCATGCTAGAGGGCAATGATGATTGTTGCCTAAAGGATTCCGATGCCTCCCGTTGCCCATCCCGATGTTTGGCGGTTGACCGTCACAGTTGACCAAGCGCTGGTCGAAATCTTCTCTGATATTCTGGAACGCCATGCCGATGCGGTGACGATGTTCATGGACGATCTGTCCGGGCGCTCGGATGGCGAGGGCGAATGGCACATCGAGGGTATCTGCCGCAACCCTCCCGACAAGTCGAAAATTCTATCCGATATGGCGGCCATGGCGGCGGCACTGAACTGTCCGGTCCCGGAACTGGATTTGGAACGGGTAGCCAATGTGGATTGGGTGCTGCAAAATTTGCGCGACTTCCCCCCCATCGACGCCGGACGATTTTTTGTGCATGGGTCGCATTGGCAAGACGGCGTCCCCACAGGCCGCATCGGCTTGAAGGTGGATGCGGGCACGGCGTTCGGCTCGGGTGAGCACGCCACCACCCAAGGCTGTCTGCTGGCGCTGGACCAGATCGCCAAGTCGAAACGCTCTGTCCGCCGTGTGGCCGACGTGGGTAGCGGGTCGGGCATTCTGGCCATCGCCATGGCTCATCTGTGGCCGGTTCCGGTCATCGCCACCGACATCGATCCGGTGGCGGTCACGGTGGCGAAGAAGAATGCGGCGCTAAATGGCGTCGGGTCGTCCATCACTGCGGCGGTCAGCGACGGCTGGCGCAATCCGATCTTGCGCAAGCACGCGCCGTTCGACGTGGTCACCGCCAATATTCTGGCCCGTCCGCTGTGCCGGTTCGCGCCCAAATTGGCAGCCGGACTGGCCGAGGACGGCGTCGCCATCCTGTCCGGTCTGCTGGACTGGCAAGAGGCCATGGTCATGGCCGCCCATCGCCGTCAGGGCCTTTATTTGAAATCCCGTCTTGTCATCGACGGCTGGACGACCCTTATCATAGGACGATGACCACGCTTTCGCCCCCCGCCGCTTTGCGGCTTTCGCCTCTGGCCGCTTTGCGCGGAACCTTCGCCAGCCACCATCTGGATGGCTATGTCGTGCCCCGAACCGACGAGTATCAGGGTGAATATGTGGCCTCGTCCTCCGAACGCTTGGCGTGGGTGACCGGATTCACCGGCTCGGCGGGCACGGCGGTGATCTTGGCCGAGCAGGCTTGGCTGTTTACCGATGGCCGCTACACCCTCCAGGCGGCGGCGGAAGTGGCGGATCAACCTATCGAGGTGCGGCTGACCAGCGATAAACCCATGCACGAGGCGTTGGCCGATCTTCTGCCCAGGGGAGTGCGGTTGGGATACGATCCTTGGCTGCACACCCCCGATCAAGTGGGCCATCTACAGCGGGCGAGTGAGCGGGCTAGGGCGGAATTGGTCCCGGTTCAATTTAATCTGGTCGATCAAGTCTGGCATGATCGTCCTGCGCCGCCATCCTCGCCGGTGGTGGTCCACCACCTCGATTTCGCCGGACAGGATTGGCATGACAAAGTGACCTTGTTGTCCTCGGTCCTGGCAACGGATGCGGTGGTGTTGACCGATCCCAGCTCGGTGGCGTGGCTGCTGAACGTCAGGGGCGGCGACGTGCCCTATACGCCGCTGCCTTTGGGCCGCGCTATTCTTTATGCCGAGGGACCTAGGGTGGATGTGTTCATGGACCCGGTCAAAATCGGCACGGCGCTGCGGGCGGCTTTTCCCGACTGTGTCGATTTCAAAGCGCCGCAGGATTTGGCCCAAGCGGTGGAGGCATTATCGGGCAAAAAGGTGCAGGTGGATTATGCCCAAGCGCCTCAAGCTTTGGTCAGCGCGCTGGAGTTGGCGGGGGCCAAGGTAGTCAACGGCACAGATCCGTGCGTCGCGCCCAGGGCTCAGAAAAATCAGGTGGAACTGGCCGGAGCTCGGGCCGCCCACGTGCGCGACGGCGTCGCCATGGCGCGGTTCTTGGCGTGGCTGGCTGAACAAAGCAGCCCGATCGACGAACTAGGGGTGGCCGAAACGGTGGAGGCCTTCCGGGCGCAAGGTCAGTATTTCAAGGATTTGTCTTTTCCCACCATCGCCGGGTTCGGCCCCAACGGGGCCATCGTTCATTACCGCTCGTCACCGTCCACCAATCGCCGCCTGGAAATGGGCGGATTACTGTTGTTGGATTCCGGCGCGCAATATCTGGACGGCACCACCGACATCACTCGGACGGTCGCCATTGGTCCTGTGGGAGATGAAGAAAAGCGCCGCTTCACCCAAGTGTTAAAGGGCCACATCGCCGTATCGCGGGCGGTCTTTCCGCCGGGCACCTCAGGCAGCCAGTTGGATGCGCTGGCGCGGTTGGCCCTGTGGGCGGACGGGGTGGATTTCGATCACGGCACCGGCCATGGCGTGGGCAGTTATTTGTCGGTGCATGAAGGTCCGCAGCGCATTTACAAGATGGGCAACAGCGTGGCGTTGCGACCAGGACATATTCTGTCCAACGAACCGGGCTATTACAAACAGGGTCATTACGGCATTCGGTTGGAAAATCTTTTAGTGGTGGTCGAGCTTCCCAAGCCCATGGGGGCCGAGCGATCCATGTTGGGATTCGAGCCGCTGACCCTGGTTCCGTTCGATCAATCGATAATCCAGCCCGAATTGTTGAGCGCCGACGAGATTCAATGGCTGAACCGCTATCACGATCGGGTGCAGGCCGAGATCGGTCCCTTGCTGGATGCCTCCGCCGCTGTTTGGCTGGCGCAAGCCACCCGACCTATAAGGGCCTAAGGCAGCCTTCTTGTGTGATCACTGTCATAGTTCTGCGATGATAAGGACATATCTTAGCCACAAAGATTGTCCATAGTGCTTTCACTGTCTCTTTCGGCAAGGATTTCAAATCATGATTCAGGTTAAAACTCTTCTTCCCACCGCCTTGGTGGCGTTCTGTGTTATGGGCGCACCGCTGGTTATGGCCGATATGCCCGCCTCCAACATGCCCAATCATCATGGCGCCGCGCAAAAGATGGACGACGAGCAGATGCTGGAACGCCACATCGCCCATCTTCACGACGCGCTAAAAGTAACGCCGCAGCAGGAAGAACAATGGAAACCGGTGGCCGAAATCATGCGCGACAACGACAAGACCATGCGCGATCTGGTCAAGGAAAAGCGCGGCAAGCTGGACACTCAGACGGCAGTCGAGGATTTGGCGGCCTACAGCGAAATCGCCCAAGCCCATGCGGTGGCAACCAAGAAGTTGGCCGATGTGTTCAGTGTGTTCTATGTGAGCCTGTCCGACGATCAAAAGAAAGTCGCCGACGATTTCTTCCGCGAGCACAAGCATCATGCGGGCATGAAGGCCGATCACGCACACCATTAACCGATTATTGTAGGAGGTTTTAATGAACACCTCATTTTTACGCAAAACCATCCTGACCGTCGGGTTGGCTGCTGGGCTGGGCTTATCCCTGGCACAGCCCGTACTGGCTGAAGAGTGGGACCACGATCATCATGGCCGCGAGCATGAGTGGCGCGAGCGGGAATGGCGCGAACATCATCGTTACTACGAACCGCCGCCGGTGGTTTATGCCGCTCCCGCGCCGACCTATTACGTTCCGCCGCCGGTGGTGATGGCCCCGCCCATGGGGTTGAATATCGTCGTGCCGCTCCGTATCAGTTAAGGTACGGGGTACGGCCCGACACCGTTGGCGGCGCAAATCCGTTGCGCCACTTTCGATCCGCTGACGATCCCGTCCTCATAGGCGATGATCGTCAGCCCTAGGGTCAATTCTAGCAATTCGCCTCGCCCGAGAAGAAAATCGGGGTTGCTTGGTCGGCCAAAGGCTTGGTTGCCTTGCGCAAAGGTTTCGTACAGCAAGATCCCGTTGGCAGTCAGATGGTTCCGCAACGCTGGGATCAAGGGGCGCCACAGATAATTGGTGACAATGATGCCGTCAAACCGCAATCCCGTCACGGGCAGGGGCGATCCGTCTTCCAAATCGGCTTTGATCGCCAGCACGTTCGGGGTGGACGATACCAGCGAGATATCGCGGTCGATGGCGGTAACCGAGTGGCCTCGGTCGGCGAAAAACCGGCTGTGTCGTCCGCCGCCCGCCGCCACATCCAAGATCGCGCCGCCTGGGGTAATCAAGGGGGCGAACCGGACGATCCAGTCGGAGGGTTGATCAGAATGAGCGTGAGCCATGGCGAGCAAGATAGCAGAGCGGAATCACGGTGGGAACCTTGCCGGTCTCTGCGGGCAAGCGTAAGATGTTTTCGTTGATGAACCCTTTTATGAAGCGGTGATCTCCATGCGTAAAATTGCTCTACGGTCATCTCGACTTTCGGTCGTCGCCCTGGGGGCGATATTGGGCGGGTGGGCATTGCTGTCACCATTCTCCGCTCAGGCATACGAGCGCCATCACGGCCCATATTTCCTATTCGGCATTGGGGGGCCTTATTGGGGGGATCCGTATTGGCCTTACGGTCCGCGCTATCCTTACTATCCGTATTATCCTTATTACGAGCCCTCGGCTCCGGCGGTGACGGTTATCCAACCAGCGCCGGTTCTGATAACTCCGCCCGCCGCCGCGCCCCCAGCTCCAGCAGCGATTTCTTCTGCTCCGGCAGCGCAGGCTTCCTATTATTATTGCGCCAAACCCAAGGGCTACTATCCTTATGTAAAGACCTGCCAAATTCCCTGGCAGGAGGTGCCGGTGCAACCGCCTCAATAAGCATCATGGCGATTGGTGTCGAATTCCTCGACCCGATTGAACAATCGGTGCATCAGCGCATTGGCCAACAGCATGCTGTCGGATGTAAGTTCGATCAGCAAGGTGTTAAAATTGATACGCTTGGGTTTGCCGTAGACCACCACTTTTTCTTGGATCAGCACGGCGGATTTTAATCGAGGGATCAGTCCGATCGAGCAAAACGCTTCCGGCACATTTAGGGTGGTCCTCAGGGTCAGCCCGCCAGGATAGGCGTCGATCACATCGACCATTGTCCCCGAAATTTCCGCCAAGAAGCCCGCCAAGGAAAAGCGCGGAACAGCCCGGCGCTCGGGTTACATCAGACGAAAGCGGAATTCGGGATCGAAGCCGAATAAGCCGATCAAATCGTCGATCAAGAATTGGTCGTGGTCGATTTGAATGTTTTCCGGATTAATGCTGTCGCACACCAAACGGCGGATTTGCTCCATACGCTTCGCCATTCTGTCATGGGCTTCCCTATGCTGGGTATTTAAAGGGGGATCTTTAATCGAGATGGATTTCAGTTCCTCGATGGAATGAAGATCGGACAATTCCAGGAATTCGATGATCGAGAATTGCGCCGCTTCCAAATTGCCGTCTTTCAGCGCCAAACTTAGCCCGTTGATCAAATACAACAAATGACGATGTTGGAAATCCAAGATGGGATTTCCTACGGACATCGAGTCCTGCCATTCTAAACGCATGGTGAATTCCCTCCCTTGTGACGTCTCACAGCCGCGACTATAGCGCGGGATGATTGCTAAGGACTGTGAGCCACGTCTCATTATCGGCGTCGGCGAAGCGTTTAAACATCCTTATTTGTGGGGGAGAGGTGGTTTTTTTGACGGCTGCTCTTTTATCTTCTAGTATGATTCTCGCCGTTTTGGAGGGGATTAGAATGTTTCCTGAATATCGTGATTTGATTACCGAGTTGAAGTCAACGGACCGCCGCTTCACGCAGCTTTTCGACAAGCACAACGATTTGGACCAAAAAATCAAGAACTTGGAATCGCATATTCAAACGGGGTCCGAAGCCGAGATCGAAGCCCTTAAGAAGGAAAAACTGGCGTTGAAGGATCAGATTTTTCAGGTTCTTCATCAACATTCCGCCAAGTAGAAATTGGGCCAAGGCGGTGACTGACGGGACCCTACAACGGCTGATCGAATTGGAAATCCGGCTGTCCCATCATGAACGCATGGCCGAGGACATGTCTGAAGTGCTGGCCCGTCAGACGCGGACCATTGATGTATTGACCGCGCAAGTGGGGCGATTGCAGGAGCGGCTGCGGGACATGGCTGCGGGGTGGCAGGGCTCGCCCCAAGACGACAAGCCGCCGCCGCATTATTGACCTACTTCTTTTTTGGCCGCTTCTTTTGGCCGAGCCGTTCTCCGTCCTTGCGGTCGACGAACAGTTTACCCGCCTTCATGGCCTCGGCGCGGTTGATGTAGGTCCCGCACTGGTAGCGCTGCCCGTCATAGGTCACCGTCAACAAGAATGTGTGCGGACCGTTTTCGTCAATCTGGATGCTGGGGGCGGACGTCAATGGTGGGCCAGATACAGCCACACCGCTGATCCGATAGAGATAATCAGCAATATGATCACGGTCGGCGACAACAAGATCTGCCAGATTGAAAAGGGTCGGGTCTGATCGTCCATGGAGAAGTCCTTACGCAGGCAATTTTGCCCCAGTAAAGGACAATTGCCGGTGCGAATCAATCATGAAGAGGGGCGTTAATCAAACCGGGCGTCGACGGTCTTCCTCGGTAACGTCGCTGGGGTGGTGCAAGACCACCTTTCCCCTCCACAAATCCTGGAAGCGCTCGATCTTCTTCGCCCAATTGTGCCACATTTCGTTGACGTTGGCCGAGATTTCATCGGAGACGGTGATGGCGTCGGGCGGCGGCAAATCCAAAAATGCTTCGGCCACGCCATGATCGTGGGTGATGGACATGCCCATGTGATGGGCCACGCCTTGCATCGAGCGATTACTGTCGGAATAAACCGAATACAGCCGCTCCGCATGCCGGTTGCGGGCCCATTTAGCGGCATGGTCGGCAAGCGCGGTGCCAAGATGTTTGCCGCGATGGTCCGGCTCGACGCTGACGCCGATTTCGGCCATGGTTCCAGACAGCCCCACATGCACGGCGGCAACCATTTGGTCGTTTTCGTCAAAAGCGCCCAACAGCAAATCATCGTCCGAGATGCCGTTGACATAGGCTTCGATCACCGCGTCCGACACCACCGTTTCGGAAAAACGGGACCGGCGGTCGTCCGGCGACAGCCGCTTAAGATGGTCGGCATACAGATTGATTTCACCAGGATGAAGTTTGCGGATCAGCATAACAGACCCCATCTTTAATTTGCCCCTTGAGCTTTCAAGGGCTTGCGCCGTTAACGTCAGCTCTGGACGCGGATTATACGCGCAAGCGGGTTCAAATTCGTTGTTAAATTTCCGTGCTGCGATGCGCTTGCCCTTGACCCGGCCCTTCACGCCGCTACAATTGCCCCATGACTGATCTTAACGAAACACTGACTCGCGTCATTCGCCACACCGTTTTCAGAGCCCGCGAGCGCGGCCTGGAATCCCATGAACAAAGCAAGGAAGCGGTTAACGCCGTTCGCAATGTCCGCCCGGACATGAGCGCCATCGACGTCCAACGCCTGGTCGAACAGGTGATGGTCGGTTAATCGATCGGGCGTCGCGTCGGATGCCTTTGTCAAGAGGACAGACCCATGAAATATCTTGGAATTGCCTTGATTGCTGTGGTTGTGGCAGGGTGCTCAACCGTTCCCGTGGCTGTCAACGAGCAGGCCGGGCGGACGCTTTCGCCCCAGTGCCGGGACCTGTTTGCCAGCGAAAATTACCAAAGGAAGACGCAATTTTATTATGCTAGTCCGGTCTTCACCATTGCTGTGGCCGAGAACAAAACCGATATGATCTGCTCCTACGCCGCGCAGGATTATCTGTCGGCCTATTCGGAAAGCAACAGCTCATTGGCCCTTGACCGATGCGAAGCGGCCAAGCCGGTTTGGGTCTATCAAAACAAGACTGAATTGGGAGCGTGCCAAGTGTTCGCCGTCGGCAACAAGATTATGTTCGAAGACGCCCGCTAGGGCGGTCTGCGCGGAGTATCATCGACGACGGGCGACCAAGCGTACCGTGGCCGCAAGACCTTGGTGCAGCGGTCCTTCGTCCAAGATGGGGGAGGCGTTTTCCAATTCCAAGAGTTCGGCAACTGCGAAATCTTGGGCCAGACAGTCTTTGTCAAACAGAAGCTCGGAAACGCGCGGCCCGCCACTGGACAAGGCCAGTTGTTCGGGGCGAAAGGCTTCCATGATCAAGATTCCGCCGGGTTTCAGTGCCGCCAACATGGCGGCGTGCAGTCGGGGTCGGTCGTCCGTGTGCAAGTGAAAGAAGATCGACACCACATGATCGAAGGCCGCTGTCGGCCAGTCCCAGGTCAGCAGATCGGCCAGTTGGAACTGCATGACAACGGAGCTGTCCTCCGCCAGTCCTCTGGCTTTGCCCTGGCCCACCTTGGACGAATCCACCGCTGTCACGTTTAAGCCTTGTTGGGCCAGCCACACGCCGTTACGGCCTTCGCCGTCGCCAGGCACCAGAACCGAACCGCCGGGTTTCAGCAATGAAGAGCGGGATTCCAAAAAAGCGTTGGGGCGCGTGCCGTAGGTGAAACCATCGCGGTTGAATTTTTCATCCCAGAATTTCGACATTATTGCCCCTTGCCATAGCTGGATGATCTGGAAGCAAGCCTCCCAGATCATGACTCATCTGTCCAATGTTATCTACGGGGCGTAGCGTTAGACTAGCCAAATGAAAAAATCTATGGTCCACTCCCAATTACAGAAATAAGTCATCAAGAGCCGTCTCTGCATAAGACTGGCCCAGATGAACGGGCAAAATTAGGGTGGGAATGACCATTATGGAAAATAGCGCAGTCGGGAAGTCGAAAGTCTGGCGAGTCATTCAGGTATCCAGCGGCAATTTCCTGGAAATGTATGACTTCATTATCTTTGGCTACTACGCGGCGGCCATCGGGCGGGTGTTCTTTCCCAGCGGAGACGAATTCGTCAGTCTGATGTCCTCGCTGTTGGCCTTCGGCATGGCCTATTTGATGCGGCCATTGGGGGCCATTTTCTTGGGGCCCTATATCGATCATTACGGACGCCGCAAGGGACTGATCGTCACCTTGTCCATGATGGCGGTGGGCACGCTGACCATTGCCACGCTGCCGGGATACGAAACCTTGGGCTTGTTCGCGCCGATCATTCTGGTCATGGGGCGATTGGTTCAAGGACTGTCGGCGGGGGTGGAGTTGGGCGGGGTCTCGGTCTATTTGGCCGAGATCGCGCCGCCGGGCCGCAAGGGCTTTTTCGTCGCTTGGCAGTCGGCCAGTCAACAGGTGGCGGTGATTTTCTCGGCGCTGCTG
>CAIYCT010000335.1 GCA_903924765.1 uncultured Rhodospirillaceae bacterium
CTACCTGGACAACCGGCCTACCTCTGCAACTGCTGGTAGGGCTGGGGTGGCCTACTTTTGGACGCCGATGGCGGCCTGATATTCGACGCCGCTTGACACTGGTGAAGACCGCGACCCTGAGGAGGTGCTGGCTGAGCAGGCGATGTATGTTCGGAGCCTCGTGGGCTACGTGCGGAGCAATCCTGATCAGCGGCAGCGGATAGAAGAGGAGATTGAAAAGTCCTATACCCGCCGTGGACACCATATGCCCGCGCAGTGGTTCGCCGCAATGTTGGATGGAAAAGACGACTTCGGCTACCCGAAGTATCTGGATGCCATCACAACGCCGCCTCCGCCGCCAGAGGGCTTCGTCGAAAAACCGCTAACCCGTGGCCGTAATCTTGAGAGCCGCAGGCAGAGCGTTATCCGCGAGTGCGGCAATCAACGAGAATCTCTCCTGCGATATTTTAGAAATGAGAAAAATCCAGAATATATTGAGAAAGTTCCTGGGATTGAAATGGACCAAAATGAAGCCCAGATGTCATGGTTTCTGTTGATTGAAGGTAAAATATACATGATACCGAAAAACGGCAAACACACAATTGACGAGGGCAGAGCATTTAGACCTGTAGGTCGGATCGAGGATGCCCTTGAGTTATTGAAGACTTTCCAAAACCAACTCGTCGCTAAGCAATGGGATGCTGCTCTTGTGAGTATGTATAAGAAAGGGAAATGATCGCCTGCGTGCCAGGGTTTGAGCCATCTTGCCCAAACCTAAAGGGGTCAAATTAATGGTTTTTTACTAAAACTATATAGTTCTGAAATCTACACCGTAGATTTTGAGGATTGCCAAACGGGGGGTTGCCCTGATCGCTCAACATTGCAAGCAACCCTTATCGCCGCTGGTCACAATCATGCAGCCTGAGCGATCTGGCCGAGACGCCGAAGGCTGGACATGATGCTCGGTATTTGAGCACGACGCTCGGCAGGCGATTGACCAAAGCAAGCCTCTTGCTCAAGCGTCGCCCTGACCTCGAAGTCACCCATGCCGGCGACCCGCAACTTGACCGCCAGGCGATAGAAGGCAGTATTGCCGGTGCCGGGCGGTGCTGAGCGCCACTGCGCAACCGCCGCATCACGAGCCGCCACCTGCCCAGCAGCGCGGGCGGCTGCGCGGTTAGCGTGATCTGCTTCATCGTCATGCTGTTGCTGCTCACCAATGATCCGTTCACGCACCCGTTCGAGCAGCGGCGTTGCTGGGTTCTGGTAAGCAGGCTTCATCTCATATCGCTGGGCCTCAAGCGGGGCATATGTCACCCACAAGTCTGGGTCCAGCATCGGAACGCCAGCCCAATTCTCCCGCCAGAAGGTTTGCTTGAGGCCAAGTCCAGCCCGGCAGGGCAGATAAAAGAAAGAGTTAGCCGTTCGTTTTGATGTATCAAGACCTGACTTGTTTGGCATGGCCCGTCCGGATTTTGCAGCCTTATCATAAGCAAGGTCGGTTCCGACATAGTGTCCAAAATCCCGTATTCTCTCTGCAATTGCATCCCAAACCACATGATACATCTCTGGTGTCATTGGCGACTTTGTTGGGAACAGCACGCGGTATTTTGTCTTGCCGTCCTTGCCGTTGTTGAAGGAATTCCACATCAGCCACCGGACATCGGTGAACATCCGAGCGAAGTCATTGGGTGTCAGAGAACCGCCGTCAAAATCCAGCCAGACGCCATTCAC
>CAIYCT010000336.1 GCA_903924765.1 uncultured Rhodospirillaceae bacterium
GTGAGAGCGGCCCTGATGCTGGGAGCCGTGGCGGCGCAAGTTGGAACGAGTTATTTGTTCTGCCCCGAGGCAAAAACCAGCCTGCCCCATCGGAACGCTCTGCACTCTCAAGCGGCGGCACACACCGCGCTCACCAACTTGTTTTCAGGCCGGCCTGCCCGAGGCATCGTCAATCGGCTGATGCGCGATCTTGGTCCAATCTGCGCCGCAGCCCCGGCTTTTCCCTTGGCGACGGCAGCCATTGCCCCCCTGCGCGCCAAAGCCGAAGCCTTAGGAAACGGCGACTTTTCCCCCCTATGGGCCGGACAAAATGTCAGCGGCTGTAAGGCTATTCCCGCCGGAACCCTGACCCGCGACCTTGTCGGGACGCTATGATCCCCTTTGCTGCCAAATTCTTGGCGCTAACGCTGATTGCCTTTCTGGTTCCTGTCGTTTGCGCCGCCCAGGAAGACCGGCGCTCGCTGATGCCATCGCCGCCGGATGTGGGCGTGCTGGTGGAAAAATCGTCTAGCGATGGAAGAATGTTGGCCAGCGGATCGGGGATTCTGTTAAACGGCGGTTTGGTGTTAACCGCCGCCCATGTGGTGCGACTCAATGCGCAGAATCCCGACGTGACGGTGATTCTGAACAGCTTGCGCGTTCATGGCGCGGTGATACGGAATGGAGACTCACAGCACCGGGATCTGGCCTTGATCCTGATCGACCCCACCGACATGCGTCTTTTTCGCCCCGCGCAACAGGCGGGCGTTGCCATTTGCACCGACAATCCCCGGACCAATCAACCGGTCGTGGTCGTCTCGAACGGTGTCACCACACGATCGTCAACCATCAGCTCGCCCATAACCTCTGACGGACAAACGGTGACCGGACAAACGGGCGGATGGACCAACCTGCTGACTACAGGGTACCATCCAGGCAATTCCGGCGGAGGCGTGTTCAATCCACAAAGAAACTGCCTGTGGGGAGTGATCAATTTGGAATTGAGCGGAACCGTGGATGGTCGTTCCCTTGATCTGACGGCGTTTGTCCCCGCCCTTGCCATCGCCGCCTTTTTAAACGGGCGTTAGTCAGTCCCAATAAAAATTTCTTCCCGACGGACCATGACGTGTTAGGGTGCGCCATGTTTCATAAGGAAGCCCCCTCCGTTCAAGTTAATGATCGCTTCGTCAAAGCTGGTGATGGCCCTGGGCGCGTCTGGGTCGTCATTCGCGTCTGGATGACCGTCGATCGACTGATGCACGCCCGATTGTTGGGCGAAGGCCGTGAAGGAGAGACACGGATCATTTCTGTCTCGGCCCTAACCGACCGTCAATTCTTTACCCCTGCTCACTAAGAAAGCTCGTCTTTCCCCCTACTCAGAATTGAGTTAGCGTGCGCCCCTCTTTGTCGTGGGATTGGATGGTTGTGAAGCGTCGACAAGACTTGCAAGCGGCGGCGGACGCAATCGCCGCTGGCCGCTTCGATGCGGCGCTCAAGGCGCTGGAGCCTTTGTCCGACGCCCATCCAGAACGCGACGCCCTGCTGGGTCAGGCTTATCTTGGCCGCAAGGACGCGCGCCTCGCTGTGGAATTCTTGCGACGTGCCCAGCAAAACCAACCTGACGACCCTCAAATCTTGATGGGGCTGGGACACGCTTATCTTCTGGCCGCCGATGCAGGGACCGCCGTGCGGATCTTCGAGGACTTGACACAGCAACACCCAAAGAGTCCCGACTTAGCCCAGGCCTTGGCCACCGCCTATCGCCATGACGCCCGCTATGCCGATTGCTTGGGACTAGTCTTGGCCGCACCGGCCCCCACCGACCAGATGCTGTACGATATGGCCTTGAGCCAAGCCCGTTTGGGTGATGCGCAAGGAAGTCTTGACACTTGGGACGCGCTAATCGTCCGCGCCCCCGATCTTGCCGCCGCTTGGTACGGCAGCCACGCCCCCGCCTTGGATCTGGTAGGCTGGCCCGAGGCGGAACGGCGACTGCTGCGCGCCGCCGCCTGTCCCAAGGCCAACGGCAAATACCAAGCCCTGCTGGCCGCTTATGATGTGCTGAGTGGGCGGTCGCCGCGCTCTTTCAGCCGCAAGCACACCCATATGGTCGAATCCGCCCAGGCCCTGTTGCCTTTGCTGGCACCGGATGTCCGTCTGTTCGGAACGGCAGCTGAATTGTTGCGTTGGGCGGTGGCCCAATCCCATCGTCCGGGTCTGGTGCTAGAATTCGGCGTGCGGCGAGGAACATCTTTGACGGTGATTGCCGAGGCTGCGGCTCAACAGGTGCATGGTTTCGATTCGTTTGAAGGTCTGCCCGAGGCATGGAGCGGTTCGCCTCAAGGCGTGCTTAGCACCGCTTTGCAAATGCCCGAGGTTTCGGACTCCATCACCCTTCATCCCGGCTGGTTCGAAGACACCCTGCCGGGTTTCCTGGCCCAGCATCTCGGTCCGGTCCGCTTCGTCAACCTGGATAGCGACCTTTATTCCTCAACCAGCACTGTACTGACCGCGCTGGCCGACCGCATCGGTCCCGGCGCCGTCTTGGTGTTCGACGAGTTCATCGGCAATCGCAGCTGGCGTCAGGATGAGTACCGGGCGTTTCAAGAACACGCCGCCCGTTTTGACCGCAAGGCCCGCATCATCGCCGTCAGCCCCGCTTGCAAACAAGTGGCAATGATCGTCATCCGCTAAACTGCGTGCCATCAGTCTAGCCTTTGTTTCGCCCTCGCCGGGCGCGGACTTCCGCCCGCTTGACACGTTCTGCGGTCAGCAAGCCAGGGACCGCTCTCTCAATGCTCGCAGGAGCGCCATGCGTTTGGCACATTGGCATCTGTGATATCCGCATTGGTCATAGGGGTTTTATCCCGCTATTGGACATTGTTCGCTAAAATAAAAAACAATGGGAAATCCAAGACATGTACAGAGATCGCATCAAGATGAAATCCCTATGGGGAAAGGTCGTCGGCGCCGAAGAGGCTGCCTTGCATATTCAAGACGGCATGTGTGTCGGCATGAGCGGCTTTACCCGCGCCGGTGACGCCAAGGTGGTGCCTTTGGCCCTGGCCGAGCGGGCGTCCACGGAAAAGATCAAAATCACCCTGTTGACCGGCGCCTCGTTGGGCAGCGACGTGGACAAGACCCTGGCCGCCGCCGGCGTGCTAGCCCGGCGCATTCCGTTCCAAGCCGATCCCACCTTGAGCAAGGCCATCAATCGCGGCGAGGTCATGTTCGTCGATCAGCATCTGTCCGAAACCGTCGAGATGCTGCGCTCCAACCAATTGCCGCAGGTTGACGTGGCGGTGATCGAAGCAGTGGCCATCACCGAGGAAGGCGGCATCGTCCCCACCACCTCCATCGGCAACAGCGCCACCTTCGCCATCCTGGCCAAGAAGATCATCATCGAGTTGAACCTGAGCCAAAGCATGGATCTGCTGGGGTTGCACGACGTCTATATCCCCACCCGACGGCCATTCCGCGAACCCATCCCGGTCACCGCCCCTCATGACCGCGCCGGGCTGTCCTACATCCCCATTGATCCGTCGCGAATCGCCGCCATCGTCATCACCGAAAAAAACGACAGCACCGCCAACATCCAGCCCGCCGACGATGACACCAACGCCATCGCCCAGCATTTGGTGCAGTTTTTCCGTCAAGAAGTGCAAAAGGGCCATATGGGCACCAGCCTATTTCCGCTGCAAGCGGGCATCGGTTCGATCGCCAACGCAGTGCTGCACGGCTTCATCGACAGCCCGTTCCACGATTTGACTATGTATTCCGAAGTGTTGCAGGATTCCACCTTCGAGCTGTTCGACGCCGGCAAACTGGTCTTCGCCTCGGGATCGTCCATCACCTTGTCCGGCCAACGGGCCAAGACGGTGTTCGGCAACATCAACGTTTACAAAGACCGGCTGGTGCTGCGGCCCCAGGAAATCAGCAATCACCCCGAAGTCATCCGGCGTCTGGGCGTCATCGCCATCAACACCGCTTTAGAGGCCGACCTTTACGGCAATGTCAATTCCACCCATGTGTGCGGAACCGACATGATGAACGGCATCGGCGGCTCGGGCGATTTTGCCCGCAACGCCTATCTGGGCATTTTCGTCACCAAGTCCGTGGCCAAGAACGGCGCGATCTCGTCCATCGTGCCCATGGTCACGCATGTGGACCACAACGAGCATGATGTGGACATTCTGGTGACCGAGCAAGGACTGGCCGATCTGCGCGGATTGGCCCCGCGCGAGCGGGCTCGATTGGTGATCGACAACTGCGTCCACCCCGATTATCGCCCCATTCTGAACGACTATTTCGACCGATCTTGCGCGCACGGCGGCCACACCCCCCACCTGCTGGAAGAGGCCTTTGCCTTGCACCAGTCCTATCGTCAGCACGGCACCATGAAAGGGCCGAAAGGATAGGCCATTTCCAACTGGCCCCGTAAACAAGAATGGATGAATCACACAAACTTCACTGAATTTTGTGGATATTTCCGGTCACCTTTACCCGCTCCTTCGTCCTTTTCTTACGAGGCCTCTATGTCATTGACGAAAATAGACCAAGATGGCGCTTTGACGACCATCACCTTGTGCAATCAAGCCAAGCGCAACATTCTGTCGTCCGACATGATCGGCGGCATTATGGCCGGTCTGAATCAGGCCCGAGACAGCAAATCCCGCACAGTCATCCTGCGGGCCGAACCGGGTTGCGAGGTGTGGTCGGCGGGACACGACGTCTCGGAACTGCCCGAAGCCCATCGCGACCCGCTGGGATGGAGCGACCCGTTGCGGGTGATCATCCGCGCCATCGAGGATTTTCCCGCTCCGGTCATCGCCTTGATCGAAGGCACCGTTTGGGGCGGCGCCTGCGAAGTGGCTTTGGCCTGCGACATGGTTATCGCCACTCCCAACGCCACCTTCGCCATCACTCCTGCCAAGATGGGCATTCCCTATAATATCTCGGGCTTGCTGACCATGATGAACGCCATGAGCATCCATGTGGTGCGCGAAATGGCCTTCACCGCCCAACCCATCGACGCCCAACGGGCGCGGGCTTTGGGCATCATCAATCATCTGGTCGAAGCCGACGATATCAGCGAATTCTGCGTCGCCATGGCGCGCGGCATCGAAAAATTAGCGCCGTTGGCCATCGCCGTGATGAAAGAAGAGATGCGCGTCTTGGCCTCGGCCCATTCCATCACGCCGCGCATGTTCGAGCGGGTCCAAGGATTGCGCCGCCAGGTCTATGACAGCGAAGACTATCATGAAGGAATCCGGGCCTTCAAAGAACGCAGAGCACCGAACTTCACCGGGAACTGATCTTTAAAGCGTCTTGTGACTGCCATCGCACAGGGGGCCTTTCTTGCTGTGCTTGCAGCCGCAGAAATAGACCTTGCCGGTGGCTTCAGGGGTATAGGCGATGGGATTGAATTCACTGCCCTTGTGGCTGCCGTCGCAAAAAGGTTGCGACGCGGATTTGCCGCACGAACACCAATAGACCGTGGTTCCCGCCTCCACCTCTTCCGCAAAAGGTGTCCTGCTGGCAATGATCGGATTGGACATGGGTCACTTCCTTTTCCGTTAAAGCGCTATGCCTTTTTATAGCTAGGAGGTGGTTGGCTCAGAAACAAGAGAAGTCGGCGCGCCGCTCCCCATTTCACCTTCGATCGTCGATATTTAAATTGACGCATCCAGCTCTTCTTAATCCCGGATTTCCCATATGACCCAAGGTTTACGTGACGAAATAGCGTAATTCTGCTATAAGAATCAGTGTGATAGCGATTATTTTCGGGGCTAAAAATGGACGCTGCTTCGGGTGAAATAGAAAC
>CAIYCT010000337.1 GCA_903924765.1 uncultured Rhodospirillaceae bacterium
CCTGTACCAAAACTAAAAACAATAAATGCTTGGGAGAGCCCGCCATGTCTCATTCAATTGTGTTCCTGGACCGCGCCACTTTGGGCGTTCCCTTGCGCAAAGCCGCGTTCCCTCACAGTTATGCCGAATATGATGCCACGTCGGTCGATGATCTCATCGACCGACTGACGGACGCCGACATCGCCATCACCAACAAGGTGCCGCTGCGGGCCGCGACGTTGGAAAAACTTCCCAAGCTGAAACTGATCGCCGTCGCTGCCACCGGTACCGACGTGATCGATAAATCCTTCGCCAAATCCAAGGGCGTCACCGTGTCCAACATTCGCGGCTATGCGGTTAACACGGTGCCCGAACATACCTTGGCTTTGATCTTCGCTTTGAAGCGCAGCCTGATCGCCTATCATCTGGATACGCAACGGGGCAAATGGCAGACCGTCAATCAGTTCTGCTATTTCGACCACCCCATCCACGACATCGCCGGATCGACCTTGGGACTGATTGGCTATGGCGCGCTAGGCAAATCGGTGGGTTCCAAGGCCGAGGCCTTGGGCATGAAGGTCATCGCCACTGACGCCTTTCCCTTTCCCGGCATGGTGGATTTGGACACCTTGCTGACCCAAAGCGACATCATCTCGCTGCATTGCCCGTTAACCGATTCGACCCGCAACATCATCAATGCCGACGCGCTTAAGAAGATGAAGAAATCGGCGTTTCTGATCAACACCGCCCGAGGCGGATTGGTGGACGAGCAAGCCCTGGCCGACGCGCTCAGATCGGGCGAAATCGCCGGCGCCGGTTTCGACGTGCTGTCGAGCGAACCGCCCAAGAATGGCAATCCCTTGCTGGACCCGACCATTCCCAATTTGATCGTGACCCCGCATGTGGCCTGGGCCAGCGTCGAGGCGATGACCGGCTTGGCCAACCAACTGATGGACAATGTGGAAGCCTGGGTGGCGGGCAGCCCCCGCAACGTCGTGGAAGAATAGTGAACGCGATGAGCCTGACGCCAAGGGACATTCTCAGGAGCCTGTTCGACGCCGCCGTCACCCGGTCGCTGCCGTCGGTCTGCGTTCCCGCCTATCTGCCGAAACGACCCAACGGCAAAGTCGTGGTGGTGGGTGCAGGCAAAGCCGCCGCCGCCATGGCCAAGGCGGTCGAGGATGCGTGGGGAACGGAAGGTCTGTCCGGTCTGGTGGTCACGCGCTACGGCCACGCCGTTCCTTGCCGCGCGATCGAAGTGGTGGAGGCCTCGCATCCGGTGCCCGACGCAGCCGGAATGGACGCCGCTCGACGCATCCTGGACCGAGTAAAGGGCCTTGGCCCCGACGATCTGGTCCTGGCTTTGATCTCGGGCGGAGGCTCTGCCTTGCTGGCCTTGCCCGCCGAGGGCATTACCTTGTCGGACAAACAACAGGTCAACAAGGCGTTGCTGCGGTCCGGCGCCACCATCTCCGAGATGAATTGCGTGCGCAAACATTTGTCCGCCATCAAGGGTGGTCGATTGGCGGCGGCGGCATTCCCGGCGCGGGTGGTCACCTTGACCATTTCCGACGTGCCGGGCGACGATCCCTCGGTCATCGCTTCGGGCCCCACCGTGGCCGACCCCACCACCTTCGCCGATGCGCTGTCCATCATCGCCAAGTACGGCATCGACGTCCCCGCCGCCGTTCTCGCGCGGCTGAAAGCTGGACGAGATGAAACACCGAAACCGGGCGATGCGTGTTTCGCCAACACCGAATTGCGCATGATCGTCACCCCCCAGGCAGCGCTGGAAGCAGCGGCGGAACAGGTCGTCAAGGCGGGATACACGCCCATGATCCTAAGCAGCGCCATCGAGGGCGAGGCCTGCGACGTGGCTTTGATGCATGCCGCCATCGCCAAGCAGGTGGTGGAATTCGGACAGCCCGCCGCCGCCCCGTTGATTTTGCTATCGGGCGGCGAGACCACGGTCACCGTGCGCGGCAAAGGTCGCGGCGGCCGCAATACCGAATTTTTGCTGTCCCTGGCCATTGCCTTGGAGGGAGCCGCCCGCATCCACGCCATTGCGGGCGACACCGACGGCGTCGATGGATCTGAAGACAATGCCGGGGCGGTGATCGACCCCACCACTCTCAGCCACGCTGCCAAAGCGGGGCTGAACGCTAAAACCTTCCTGGGCAACAATGACGGTTACAGCTTTTTCGAAGCGCTGGGAGATCTGGTGGTCACGGGACCGACCCTGACCAACGTGAACGATTTCCGCGCCATTTTGATTGAACCTTTCCTACCAACTGACCAAGAATAAGATCGGAGGACCCAATGGACGTACATGAATACCAAGCGAAAGAGTTGCTGGCGAAATTCGGAGTCGCGGTGCCGCGCGGCGCGGTCGCCCATACTCCCGAGCAGGCGGTCTATGTCGCCACCGAATTGGGCGGCTCCCACTGGGCGGTCAAGGCGCAGATCCATGCGGGCGGACGCGGCAAGGCGGGCGGCGTCAAGTTGTGCCGGACCTATCATGACGTCCGCAAAATCGCCGAGGATCTGCTGGGCAAGCGCCTCGTCACCGCTCAAACCGGCCCCGAGGGCAAACTGGTTCAGCGGGTCTATGTGGAAGTGGCCGACAAGTTCCTGCGCGAGTTCTATTTGTCCTTCGTGCTGGATCGCAAGACTGAACGGATCAACATCTTCGCCTCGAAGCATGGCGGCATGGAGATTGAGGAAATCGCCAAAAGCGATCCCGACGCTATTCTCAATCTGGTGGTCGAGCCCGCTTTCGGACTTCAGCCGTTCCAAGCCCGCGAACTGGCCTTCAAGCTGGGCTTGAACCTGAAGCAGGTCAGTCGCGCCGTTACCTGCATCATGAGCGCCTACCGCGCCTTTCGCGATCTGGACGCCAACATGGTGGAAATCAATCCGCTGGTGCTGAGCGCCGACGATCACATGACCGCCTTGGACGCCAAGATGTCGTTCGACGACAACGCATTGTTCCGCCAGCCCGCAGTCGCCAACATGCACGACGCGTCCCAAGACGACCCGCGCGAGGCCCAAGCCCAGCAACACAATCTGAACTATGTCGGGCTGGACGGCGATATCGGCTGTATCGTCAACGGCGCAGGTCTGGCCATGGCGACCATGGACATGATCAAATTCGCTGGCGGCGAACCGGCCAACTTCCTGGATGTGGGCGGCGGCGCGTCGCCCGACCGAGTGGCGGCGGCGTTCCGCTTGGTCCTGGCCGATAAAAACGTCAAGGCCATTCTGGTCAATATCTTCGCGGGCATCAATCGCTGCGATTGGGTCGCCCAGGGCATCGTCCAGGCCTATAACGAAGTCAAACCGCATGTGCCGTTGATCGTGCGGTTGGCCGGAACCAATGTGGAAGCGGGCAACAAGATTATCGCCGAAAGCGGCATTTCCTTGATTACCGCGTCCTCGCTTGCGGACGCCGCCAAAAAGGCGGTCGACGCATCCAAGAGCCAACAATAACAAAAGATTTGGGAGTCACTCTCATGAGCATTCTGATCGATGAAAATTCCAGAATCCTGATCCAGGGATTCACCGGCGACAAGGGCACCTTCCATGCCCAGGAAATGATCGCCTACGGCTCCAAGGTCGTCGGCGGCGTCACGCCCGGCAAGGGCGGCACCACTCATCTGGGTCTGCCGGTATTCGACACCGTCAAGGACGCCGTTGCCGCAACCAATGCCGACACCAGCAACACCTTCGTGGCCCCGGCCTTCTGCGCCGACGCCATCTGCGAGGCGGCGGACGGCGGCATCCGCTTGGTGTGCTCCATTACCGACGGCATCCCCGCCCAGGACATGATGCGGGTCAAGCGCACCTTGCTGAAATATCCCAAGGATCGCCGCACGCTTATGGTCGGTCCCAATTGCGCGGGCATCATCAGCCCCGGCAAGGCCATGTTGGGAATCATGCCCGGTCACATCTACCTGAAGGGCCATGTGGGCATCGTCTCGCGCTCGGGCACCCTGGGCTATGAAGCGGCGGCGCAGTTGAAGGATCTGGGCATCGGCGTTTCGACCTCGGTCGGCATCG
>CAIYCT010000338.1 GCA_903924765.1 uncultured Rhodospirillaceae bacterium
CCCAGCTTTCTATCCCACGCGATACCAGCACCCGGTGTAGCCAAAACCCGTCCAAGCCGGCTTCCTGAATGGTGATAATCGGAAATTGTTCGCCAGTCCGAGCACGCGCCTTTTCCGTGAGCGATGCAAATCGCTCAAGCAGTCCCCCAACGTCGCCAGCTTTCACGGAATGTTTCGACATCTTCTCCCCACCACCTGGTGACAATGATGTTACTATCCAGGTCGAACGGCTTAGTTCCAGCGAGACGAATATTGCGGCAAGCTGAGTGCGGATAGCGATCTTTTCAGTAATATAGGGAGGGACGGCGTTCATGGCGGTTGTCTCCACAAGGTCAATGTTTGGCAACCTAACTCTGCCAGAGAGCGGGCCGTTATCCACCCCCATGGTATCTACTTCATCTCCTCGGCCACCCTCTCCGCTCAAGCCGCTCTCGACGCGGTTAGAGGGCACTGGGCGATTGAGAACAAGCTGCACTGGGTGCTCGATGTCGTCTTCGCAGACGATCAAGCCCGCCTGCGCACCGGACACGGTGCAAAAAATATGGCTGTCGTCAGGCACTTCGCCATAAACCTCGTCCGCGCCGTCACCGACAAGAAGACCATCAAGCTCAGACGCAAGGTCGCCGGCTGGGATGCCACCTATCTCGCCGCCATCCTCGGACGATCACCGCGTTAACCTGGATTTGGAGCCCTGGCCAACACCCCAAGTGATACAATATCAATGCCTTTGTTTGCGCTGCCCTTCCCACCCCCGCTATTATTACATGAGCTGACTGATTGCACGCCGACACCACCAACCATGGTGTCGGCTTTGCAATTTTCTCCGATACCAGAATTATTGCCTTGTGCTGCTTTTTGATCCACCCATTTTTCGCTCATGATACCCTCATAATGTATGAAGTGCGGCATGCCCATGCTTATCGGCAGAACGACGCCAAATAATGTCCTCTCTGCACAGCATTTCTTTCACGACTCTCCCTGTCGAGATGATATACAGTTGCGAAGGCAACCTTTAATGGCACAACATTACCAGATTCCGAAATTAGTCGCACAAGGCGCCAGGGGTGGGCGCCGATCCGCGCGACGACCGATGTCACGGCATTGATTTAGCGCATCACCAGCAGAACGCCCACTACTGCGACCAAGAGCAGGACCCACCAGCGGCGGCGGTTATGGTCAACGACAGCGGCCGGCTGGGATACTGCGACCTCCTGGCTGGCCGGCTCCGTGGCAGCAGCGCGTTCGTCGAAGGTCCTGGTGACAAACTCGTTCAGGAATGCTCGGTCTTCTCCGAAGAAACCGTGCTCGCCAGCAAAACTGTCCAGTCGGATGCGGAACTCGTCCTCGCAGGCATCTTGAATGGCCTTGCGCTTTGCGGCTCCCAAGCGCGCGGAGGCTCTCATCATCCGGAGGTAGCTGTCGATCATCGGCATGACGGCCTGCCGCAACTGATCCTCGTCCATATCGCTTCTAACCCAGCCGGTGCTCATGGTCACCCCCGCATAGCCCGGCGCCGGTTGTCCATGACGGGCCTGCCCTGCTCGGCACAAGCCAGCGGCATCGACACTGGCAGCTTGAGCACCTTCACCAGCACGCCCGGCGCGGCGTGCTCGCTGACGTGCATGAACCGATGCCGCAGCTCGACCAGGGCGGCATCCTTCCCGGCGGCGCTGTAGGCCCGCCTGATCGCGATGATGTCGGCTTCGTGGATCATGAGCGCCTCTTGCGCGGCCTGCCCCGTGGCCCTGGAAAGGGCCGACGATCACCGCGCCGAACATCCGGAGACTCCGACGGCATTGCGAGGATACAGTCGAGCGCCGTTTCCGCTCTCGTGTCGGTGACGATGGGGAACCGGCGACGAAGCTCGGCGAGGGCGCCGTCTCGGCCAGCAGTCTCGTACGCTCGCTTGATGGCAATGATGTCGGCCGGGTCGATCATCACTTCCTACCCAGAAACTGACCGCCGGGAGCCCGGACCATTTCCTTCGCGTTAATTACTCTCACCGTGGGCAGTGGCGCCGACTGCTCGACAGGCGGGGCCAGGATGCGTTCCAATGTCGCGGGCAGCACCGTGTCGCTGATCTCCGGCCAGCGGCGCCTGATCTCGGCGAGAGCGGCATCGTGGCCGTGGGTGGCGTGGGCGCGCTGGACGGCGAGGAGGTCGGCGGGGGTGGTCATGAGCCTGTCACCTGAATGCGATGCCCTGGCCGACCATACCGGCGCTGAAGACCAACGAAAGGCCCCTCCGCAGCACTGACCCGCATTGATGATGGTGCGGGAGAGCAGCCGCGAGCCCGCATTCGCCATATCTTCGCCTGCGGCCCCGTCGCACGGGTGGAACTCGATCTCAATGGCCATCGACACCATGACCCGAAGATGAACCGCGCCTTTTCCGGATGGTCCCTCAACCCTACTTCGCCGGCTTGATGGTATCGATGAGGTAACCGCCGTCCGGTGTTTTCGTGACCGTGAAGGCGACTGTGTCGCCGGGCTTGACGGTGGAGAGATCGATGGCTGGCGCGGTGCCGAAGTCCATCGTCATGGCGGGCCAGCCGAGGGCGGCGATGGCGCCGTGGCTGAGATTGATGGTGTGCTTGCCG
>CAIYCT010000339.1 GCA_903924765.1 uncultured Rhodospirillaceae bacterium
CTTGCAGCAGATCCTTGGCGGATTGGTTGACGGTCATGGCCATCTCGCCGGTTTCGGTGGCGGCCCCCACTACGGTGGTGATATTGGCGGCAATATCTCGGGTGCCCATCGAGGCCTCCTCGACATTGCGGGAAATCTCGGCCGTTGCCGCTCCCTGCTCTTCGACCGCACTGGCAATGGCCGTCGCCAATTCGTTCAGTTTCGAGATCGTGTTGGTGATTTCAGCAATGACCGATACCGCCGTCTTTGCCTCTTCCTGGACCTGGGCGACCTGCTGGGCGATTTCGTCGGTGGCCTTGGCGGTTTGGTTGGCCAGTCCCTTGACCTCGTTGGCGACCACGGCAAATCCCTTGCCGGCGTCGCCCGCGCGGGCCGCTTCAATGGTGGCGTTCAGCGCCAACAGATTGGTCTGAGCCGCAATGTCGTTGATCAGGCTGACCACCGCGCTGATCTTCTGAGTGGACTGGGCCAACCCCTCGATCTTGCGGTTGGCATCCTTTGCGTCCTCGGTGGCAACCAGACTGATGGCCGCCGATTGCTGGACCTGACGGGAAATTTCGTGGATCGAAGCGGTAAGCTCGCCGCCTGCCGCCGCCACGGTCTCGACATTCTGCGTGGTCTGCTCCGCCGCCGCCGCCACGGTCGAAGACAGTGTCTGAGTCTGGGTTGCGTTGGCTGACAGGCTGTCGGACGCCCGATACAGACTTTCCACCGCGATCTTCATCCGTCCCAGAAGGGCGACAATGCTGGCGTCGAATTTGCTGGTGGCTTGATCCACGTGCTGCTGGCGTTCCTCGCGCTTCCTGGTCTGGGCCTTCTCGCTTTCCTCAAGGTCGCGGGCTTTTTGAGAGGTGTCCTTGAACACCTGGAATGACCGAGCCAGGGCGCCAAGTTCATCCTGACGGGCAGTGTCTGGAATAGTCACTACCAGATTCCCGTTGGTCAGTTGCTCCATGCAAGCGATGAGGCCAGCCAACGGCATGGTGATCGAACGCCCGATGACCACGCTAAATACGATGGTCAAAATAGAACTGATGCAGCCGACCATGACGGCGATAACAATATTGTCATCGGCCATTTTCAGCGCCTCGGCGGTACGCCTATCGGTATTGGAGACAAAACCGTTCCTGGCCTTTAACACGGTAGAATCCGACTTATCCGATGCCGCCGCATAATCCTTTAGACCAGCCTCGAACTCTTGGCTTTGCAGCGGCACGCCCCTGGATTTCATCTCGTGGAGGCGGGCGGCCTGCGTGACGAGGTCGACGATGGCGGACCGAAAATCAGCCATATCCTGACGGCGCTTGGGATCACGGATATTCGCCATGTTGTCGTCGATCTGCTTGATAACATCGGAGGTGGTTTCGTTGAAAGTTTTAAGGGTCCCTTCGTCACCGTTCAGCAGGTAACGACGGACCTCAAGCCGAGCCTCCATGATCGCCCGGTCTTGGTCTGCTGCGCGGAACATGTTGCCTTGCGCCCGCGTCACCCCCTCTACGCTGGATTTGATGCTGTTGCTGGATATATAGGAATAAACTCCGAAACCGATGATCACCGTTAGCAAGAGGCCAAACGCCCCAAAAAGTCGTGCCGAAATACTGAAACGATCAATCATCCCCTGCCTCACCCATAGCTTTTAAAGCATTTTTCCTGATGGACAGCCCACCCGCCCAAGGTTGGAGACAGTATATCCATGTTTTACACAGAGTTTAAAGTTGATTTGTCTGCGATAGCATCCATGATTCTTGTATCATGGCCCCATTCACAACCAGCCAGCCCCGCTTAAGACTAATGCGCAGTGCACACCATGCACGGATCGAACGAGCGGACCACGTGTTGGACCAAGGGCGACTTGGCCCCGGCGGCGCCGACCTCAAGACCGGCTAGCGCTTGCTCCAGCGGACCCGGTTGGCCCGATTGGTCGCGGGGTGAGAAGTTCCAGGTGGTGGGAGCGATGATTTGGTAGCGTTGGATTTTACCAGCCTTGACCGTCAGCCAGTGGCCCAGCGCGCCTCGGGCCGCTTCGACCAAGCCGTGCCCCACGCCGTCGTCAAGGGGCGGCGACGGAAGGCAGAAGGAGTGTTTAAGCTGGAATTGCTCCACCCACTGTTCCGCCGCCACCTGTACCTTGGCCAATTCCAGCACGCGGGCGACGATTCGGGCAAACACGGTTGATCCATGGGCTGTTGCGACCAGATCGGAAATCAGCGGGTCGCGGGCGATGACTTGCCGAGCGAGCGCGCCCACCTCGACGGCGCGGCCCTCCAGACGAGGGGCCTTGGCCCAGGAATAGCCGCCCGGTTTGTAGGCGTCGGGGCGGGTTTCACCCAGCGCCGGACTTTGCGGCTCCCCCGCCAACCACGCATGGCTGACATCTTCGGTGATGCTTTCCAGCGCAAACGCGCCATCGCTGAGACCCGCAGGGAACAAGCCGTCATAAGCCCCATAGCTTAAGCACGGACCTTTGAACCCGCCCATGCGGTCCAAGCCCACATCCAACGCGGCGCGGACGAACCCTGCGAAATCGCCTCCGGCCCCAGGCCCTTCGACGAACGCCTCCAACTGTTGGCGTGACGACAGGGCCAGAATTGTCTCCAGTTCCACCCCAAACAGAGTGGATTCCAGGAAGCCGCGAAACCCGGCCAACAAACTGGACAGCCGCATCCTGCCGCCCAAATCCACAGACTGAGTGGTCCCGCCAGGTTGAAAAGCCAAGGAATGCGGCCACTTGCCCGCCAGTAATCCCATCACCTGCATCAACTGCGCGCGCGATTGCAGCATGGGTCCCATGGCTTTGCCCTCCACGGCCTTGAAGCGGGGCTGAACGGAGGCGAACCAAGCTCGGCCCTCATAGTCGGCGCGGGCGAAGTCGGGCATGAAGAACAAATAGAAATGGCTAAGGTGATCGGCCATGTTCTCGACCGCATGGACAATCTTGGCTGACAGGGCGCCATTGGGGGCGGGCTCGATGCCCATTGCCGCACGCAAGGCCTGCGCGGTGGCCAAGGATTGCGACACCGAGCAGATGCCGCAGATGCGCGGCGCGATCACCAGCGCGTCCAGGCCAGGTCGCCCGACCAGAATTTGTTCGAAGCCGCGATAGAGGGTGGTGGAGACCTCGGCCCGAGCAATAATGCCGTCCTCGATCTCCAGCGCCACTTCCAAATCGCCTTCCACCCGATTGAAGGGACCAACGATGGTGCGCGTCATTCGCTGGAGTCCCGCGTCCGTTTGGGCGGAAAGACCACATGATCCGCCGCCGCATTGGCCCGCACCCGTTTGGGAGTTGCCGACTTGGACAAGGCCGCCAAAGCGACGAACCACGCCTTGGGCATGTCCAACGGCAGACCCACCGGAATCCCGGCGATCTTGGGCGTGGCCAGATAATTGATGCTGTCCTCGAATCCTGGCGAGGTGCAGGCCACGCACGGAAATCCGCCCTTGGTGCACGACCCGTCGCCGTTCCAACCGCGCTCGTTGCAATCGCCCACCGCTTGGGTGGCCTTACAGCCCAGATGTTCCATCAGGCAGCCGCCATGGGACAGATGCTCGGCGCTGGCCTTGAATTCATAGAATTCGTTGCGGGCGCAGCCGTGATGGGCCAGATGATCGGCGAAGAATTTTGGCCGCCCCAGCTGGTCCAGGTCTTCCGGGGCCATTTGGCCGGACGCCAGCGCCATCAGGGTCTCCATGATCCAGCCGGGATGGGGCGCGCAACCAGCCACATTGACCACCGGCAAACCCGCCCGCGATCGATAGTTTTTGCCCAGCGCCCCGCCAAGCGCCGCTTTTTCAAACTGCAAACCAGCCGCGTCGGTGGGATCGGGATCGCCCGCCGCCACGCCGCCATACGCGGCGCAGGCCCCCACCGCCACCGTATAAGACGCCAAGGGAGACAGCAGGCGCACCCACTCCAGCATGGTCTTGCCGGTCCCCGAGAAGCGATTGAATAGCCCCGTACCGTCGGGACCGCGCAGGATAGCGCCTTCTATGCACAGAATATCCAGAGCGGTTCGCCCTTGTATCACGCCGTCCAAAACAGCGACCACCTCTTCGCCGGTCTGTTCGCTTAAGGACGGATGCCACAGCAGCGACAATCCGGCCGCCTTCAGATCGGGCGACAAGCGATCAAGAAACGCCATGGTGCAGCCGCCGCAGCTTCCCGCCTGCAACCACAACACCGTTTGACGACCTCGAACCATGCCTTAGAACTCGCTGACAAGAGCAACCGCAATCAGCCCGTCATTGCCGTGTGCGTATACTTTTTACTATCCTTCTAAAATACAGAGATGACAATGGGGCTTGAAAGTTTCGGTCGTCGGGGCCAGTTTGTGTGCGCAAATTCGACAGTTCAATCGATAAGGATAGCCTTTTGCCCACAAGCTCTAAAATAGACGCTTTGCTGTCACTGAAAAGCGATGGACGTTTATTGGTGGGCCGCGACCGCATCTCGATCTTGGAAGCCGTCCATAAAACCGGCAGCATCACCGAGGCCGCCAAGTCATTGGGCTACAGTTACAAGGCCGCCTGGGACGCCGTGGCCGCCATCAACAATTTGCTGCCCCGACCGGCCATGATCACGCAAACCGGTGGGCGCAAGGGCGGCGGCGCTGTCGTCACCGACGAAGGCTTACGGTTGATTGTGGCGTTTCGCCGCCTGGAAGAAAAACTGTCCTGCATCACTGCCTTGATCAACGAAGACGGAATGGATGAGAATTCCGATTATCTGTTTTGGAGCGTTGCCATGAAAACCAGTGCCCGCAACGTCTTTCGCTGCGTCGTCACCGATGTGCGCACCGCCCAGGTCAATGTAGAGGTGGCGCTCAAGGTCTCGGACCAGCACACCATCATCGCCGTCATCACCAATGACAGC
>CAIYCT010000340.1 GCA_903924765.1 uncultured Rhodospirillaceae bacterium
CAGGCTGATCACGACGTCGAATTGATTGCCCCCAAGCTCGACCTTGGCAATGTCACCGACCAGCACATTCTCCTTGCCCAACCGAGAGCGCGCCGATTCGGCCATTTTGATGCTGCTTTCAACCCCAACGACCCTACTGAGCCCCAATGCTTCGCCCAGATGCTTGCTACGTCGCCCGTCGCCCGTCCCGACATCAAGAAGGCTTTCGGGATTTGACCCGGCCAGAATGTCGATGATCAATTGATCGACACCGCGCAGATATTTAGCGCGAGCATCGGAGAGCCCTGCGTAGCAGGTTACGGCAGAATTGTAATAATTTTCGCTATTTGTATCCATAATTGCCCAACAATCCTCCGCACTTTTCCTCGAAAGTGGAAATCTCAAGGGGCGTTAAGGCATATTTATATTTAGAGATATTTGCTATATCAAGATCACCATTTAGTTTTTTCTTCCAGTGCATGGTCTCTTCCGGCTCTAGTTTTTCTTTTTTATTACGATCGGCATAATCGACCATGGAGTCTGAAAACTCCAAGTGAAGAAACTCACAAAGTATAGATAAAGCTGGTTTCGGCGACGTGACAAGGTCCTCATAGCGAACGGTGACGTGCTGCTCCGGCCTCAACGCGCCCAAGAACTGTTGAATGAACGTAATATTCGTCGCCCATCTTTCGGCAATGCTCTCGATTTGATCCGACATATTGGGACCGTATTTCAATTTATGCATCTCATTCGCCGTCAATTCCTTGAACGAACACGCGACGTCACGGCCATCCCGAACGATGTGGATGAATTTGGCGTCGGGATAATAGGTCAAAACCGCAGGCAGCTTTTCCTTCCACAGCTTGTTCTTGTCGCCCCAATACCGAAAACTGGTGCGGCCCTTCAACAGACCGTACGCGCAATAGACCAAGGCGATCGCGTCCCGAAACCGAACCGGCTTAAAGTCCGCGAACAGGCCTTCAAGCGCTTGCTTTTCCAGGCCCCACGTCTCGAACTTTTTCGTTTCCACAAGCTCGTCGATAAAGCGTTGCGAGGCGTGGGGAAAGGACAACGCCCCGTATTTGTCTTCAAGCCACAGAAAGAAGTGCCCTTCCGGTGGAATCAGAATGTCGGGATGGCAGGTCAGCATCAGACGAAGAAGAGAGGTTCCTGACCTTGGGTTCCCAATGATGTAAACAGGATCGTTCTGATAACCTTCGGGCGGCGATTTCTTCATTGAACATCTCTTTAAGACAGCCGCCGATAGGGGATTTAGGGGGCAGGAACGAGCGGTGGGGAAATCTACGCGCTCTTGACAGCATGTTCAAGAATGGGATTGACGCCGCGATCCTTCACGAAAAATGGCCACTCAATTTGTCTTTATACTGGGTCAGCCAGGTTCTGCAGACCGATGACGCCGCCACATTGACCGTCAAAACCGCCATGCCCATTGCGATCAACGCCAAAAAGCAAGGCAACCGGTCGGACGGCAACAGCTGATCCCTCATCAGCCACAAAGGCAGCAGACTTGCCGCCGTGACCAAAAGGCTGGGCGCGATGTCCTGGGTCAGCCAAACCCGCTGCAATCCGGGCGCGAACCGGCGATGAACCATGAACGACCAAATCAAAAAATTCAGCAGCCGAAAAGCGAACCAGGTATAGGCCACGCCAATGGCGCCATAATGATAGGCGGCGTAAGCCTGCAACGGGATCTGCAAGACGGCGTTGACGGTCGTGTTCATCACCATCAGCCTGACGGCGCCATGGGCGTACTGCATGCAATATTGGAACGACCCCAGGGCCAAGAATCCGGTGCCCAGCACGAACCACGTCAAGACCGGGCCCGCCCAATCGGCCGCTTGCCTGTCGCCGGTCCAGGCGTACAAGGTTTCGGTCGAAAAAACCGCCACCATTCCGACCAGGGAAACCATGATGACGCACATCAACTGGGTGGCCTTGCGATAAAGATCCAGCAGCGCCTTCTGATCGTCTTGCGCTTGATACAGCGTCAGTCTGGGCAAAATCGCCTGGGTCAGCGGGCTGGCCAAGTTCAACAGTCCGTTGGACACCACGCTGACCAACCCGATATAGCCGAATTCCTTGAGTGGCAGCGCGTGAGACAGGATCAATTTGTCGGCCTGGGTTAGGGCCGCCCACACCCCGGTGGTAAAGGCGATGCCGGACGCGAAGGGCAGAACCGTCTTCATGGATGAAAAGGAAAAGGTCGCGATTAGAGCGGCGGCGGAAATTGGGACCATGGGATAGAACTTGACCGCCATCACGACCAATTCGACGACGCAAACGGCCAGGTGGAATTCAAAGAAATGCCGCGGGTCGTTGGTCACCCAGCGCAGCATGCCGTACATCAGCACAAACCGCACAAACGCGATGACGACATTGGCCTGGTTGAGCCACACCATCTGCTCCAGTCCCTGGAGCCCTCCGCGATACAACGAGGAAAACAGACGAAAACCAGCCATCAGTCCCATCAAGGCGATGCAATAGGCGACATCGCCGATCGGCAAGGAATGAACGGTCAGCCAGCGCGTGGCGATCCACTGACTGCCCGCCCAGAACGCCAGCGCGATGCCCACCGACAGAACGGCGAACATCACTTCCATGGTTCGCAGCAATTGCCGCAATCGTCCCCAATCGCTCGAATCCTTGCCGCGTTGAATGGCCACTTCCCGCGAAAAGGTCGGCGTCATCCCCATATCCACAATGGCGAACAGCGCCATCATCAAAGTGAAGAACCCAACCAAGCCATAGGCTTCGTCGCCAAGATATTTAAGATAGAGCGGCAGCATGATGATGCCGATAAGGGTCGCGAACCCTTGCCCTACGTAATTGGCGACGGTGCTGGTTTTAAGAGTCAAATCGGCTCATCCACTGTTCGGCGTCGATCAAAAACCCTTAATGATCGCCGCGATTTCTTCCACGGTCGATGTGCTCAACCCGGGATAAATGGGCAAACACAGGACCTGATTGGCGATTTTATTCGCCACCGCCAGATTCGAAACGGCCGAGGATTCCAGGTGGCTGTACATTTGAAACGCCGAGATGAGCGGATAGAAATACCGTCGCGCGAAAATATTGTTCTGCTTTAGGCGTTCATACACTTCATCGCGGGAGGCGGGAAAGTCGTCCCTCACCAGAATCGGGAAGTATGAGTGATTCTGTGTGACGTCCTCGCTTTGCGCCGGACAGTGAAGGCCTTTGACCCCCTGCAACATGTGGCGATAATGGTCGTCGATCTGTCGGCGCTGCGCGATGGCTTGGTCGATATGCTTGAGTTGCAGCAGGCCAAAGGCCGCGTTGATCTCGCTCATCTTGCCGTTGATGCCGAAATCGACCACGGAAATCTCGTTGACGAATCCGAAGTTTTTCAACCGGTCGATCTTGGTCTTGGTCTTTGCGTCCGGGCAGATGATGGCCCCGCCCTCGAACGTGTTGAACACCTTGGTGGCGTGGAAGCTTAGGATCGACAAATCGCCATGCTTCAAGATGGTGTCGCCCTTGCGGCTGACGCCGAAGGCATGGGCGGCATCGTAGATGACTTTAAGGTCGTGTTTGTCGGCGATGGCTTGGATCGCGTCCACATCGCAAGGCCCGCCGTAGCAATGGACCGGCATGATGGCTGTCGTGCGCGGCGTGATCGCCGCCTCGATCTTGCTGGGGTCAAGGTTGAAGCTGTCGGGATCGATATCTACAAATACCGGTGTCAGTCCATTCCACAGCAAGGAATGAGCCGTGGCGACAAATGAATACGATGTCGTAATGACCTCGCCGGAGATCTCCAACGCTTGCAAAGCGGTGATAAGCGCCACGGTGCCATTGGTGAACAGGGAAATATAATCGACGCCTAGATACGAACACAACGCGCGTTCCAGCTCGATATGCATCGGTCCGCCGTTGGTGAGAGTCTTGGTCGCCCAAATCTTTTCCAAATAGGGCAAATACTCTTCCAAGGCGGGAAGCAGGGGAGAGGTCACATAAATCGGATGCTCAGCCATCGTGTCCCTTATGAGCCGGATTCTCGGCATTATCAACGCCGCCATCGTGGGTCACGCTTGGCGTTTGGTCAAGAACGCCCTTCAAGATCTCCAGGAAAGCGGTTTCAAACTGCTCCGGTCCCCAGCGGCGAATTCGATCCTGTCCTTTGGCGCGCAATTCGTCTCGCTGTTGCTGGGAGGTCCACAGGGTTTCGATGGCCTGGGCGATGGAAGACGGCTGCTTGGGATCGAAATAAAGCGCGGCGTCGCCCAATTGATCCGGCATGCCGTAGACGGCGGAAACCGCCACCGGGCATCCCAGGCTCATGGCCTCCAGCGGCGGGATGTTGGTGGGCCCCAGGAATGTCGGCATCACCATGCAGCGCGCGTTGCCATAGAGCCAAGACAATTCCCCATCGCTGACATAGCCAAGGGTATGAACGCTGGCGCCCAGGTTCAACCGCTCGATCGTCTTTACGACCTCATCGTAACCGTTTTTGTTCGTCGTCCCGGTAAAAACGCAGTGGATTTGACCAAGATGGGGCAAAAGCGCCACCGCCTCCAGCAACGTCTTGTGATTCTTGTGGCTCCAAAAATGCGCGGGATAAAACAGATAGGCTCCCTCCTCGACCGCCGGGCTTAGAGCCTGGGGGCGAACGGGAGTCGCGTCCGACAATGACCTGGGCGCGATAAAGGGCAATACATGGACTTTGCCCTCGGTGAAGGGATAGGTTTCGATCACATGCCGCTTGCCCACTTGCCCATCGGTCAAAATGGCGCTGCAACGCTGGGCGATGCCACTGAACAGCCATTGTCTGTCATCCCATTCCGGATTGGCGCCCACTTCTTCAAATCCCGGTTCATACAGATGCATCAAGTCGTGAATGGGTGAAATTTGCCGAATGTCGGGCGAAAGATTAAGCGACGTTTGCTGAAGATTGACGCAGATCGCGGGATGCCAGGCGTCAATCATCGCCGTGACCAAGTGAAGGCGCTCCCACGCCCGCGCCAGCGTCGGCCAGTACCGGCGCGCCTTCACGATCCTTAAGGCCCGAACCCCCAACCCATACCATCGATCCCGCAGACGCAACGGCACGGACACGGTTTGCACCGGCAGGGTCTTCAACGTGTCGATCCAGGCCGGATCGTGATACCAGACCTTGACCTCGAACTTTTGTTGGTCGAGACGAGCCAGTCCCGCCAAAATGGACGCTGCGTATTGAAAGGACCCGCCCCAGCCGGGATGCGCGCAGGCATAGACGGCGATAGGGATTTTCTTAGGCATCATGGAGTCCCGCGCCATCACGCTCTCGCAAAGCGGGCTATGATGTCGCAAATTCCTTCGATGTCGGTTGTCTTCAATCCGCTGCCGCTGGGCAGGTAAAATCCGGTATCCGCCAACCTGTCGCTTTCGGGATAGGCGTCCGAGCACTCGCAGCCGTAATCGCGCAAGGCCGGCTGGCGATGCATACCGTTAAAGAACAAGCGCGTGTCGATTTCATGACTTTTCAGATGCTCGATCAGCTCTTGGCGGGTGCGGCCATAGCGAGGCGTCACGCTCAACCCGTTCATCCAAAAGACCGAACGACCCGATGCTTGATCGGCTTGCAGGTCGAGACCCGGAATTTGGCTTAACAATTGGCGGTACAATCGGCCATGACCAATCCGCAAATCCCGGTAATGGTCGGCCCGTTCGGTCTGCGCCAAGCCAATGGCCGCGTGGAGATTGCTCATGCGGTAATTGAACCCGATATCCTGGTGCAGATAGGTTCTGGGCGCATCGAGGGGAAAGCACATGTTGCGGTGATAGCGGCAGGCATCCGCAAGGGAATCGTCATTGGTCACCACCATGCCGCCTTCACCGGTGGTCAAGTTCTTATTGGCGAAAAAACTGAACGCCGCGATGGACGACAAGGCCCCTGCCTTGCGGCCTTTGTATTCGGCGCCATGAGCTTCGGCGGCGTCTTCCAGCACGATCAAGCCATGTCGGTCGGCGACGGCCTGAAGCGCATCCATCTCGCACACCGTTCCAAAAATATGGACGGCCATGATCGCTTTGGTTTTGGCGGTGATCTTGGCCTCGATCTGTCCTGGGTCAATGTTCCAGGTCAACGGATCGGCATCGACGAACACCGGCTTGGCGCCCACGTAGCAGACCGCCAGCGCCGACGCGATCATGGTGAAGTCGGGGATGATGACTTCGTCGCCAGGGCCGATTTTGAGCTCCGTCAAGGCCAAGTGCAAGGCGACCGTGCCGTTGCAAACGGCGATGCCGTGCTTGACGCCGCAATAGGCGGCAAAGGCGTTTTCAAAGGCGGCCACATACTTTCCGCTCGAACTGATCCACCCGCCCGAGACGGCTTCCGTCACGTATTTCAGTTCATTTCCATCAAGCAACGGTTCACATACGGGAAGAAATGCCACTTCATCAACCTTTTATCTTGATGACCGACGGGTCGGCCGGTTCGAATCTGACTTTATCCAATTCGCCGGCATAGGGCCCTTGCTTGACTTCGATGATCTCGGCCTGTTCCAGCACGACCAATCCATGGCCGCCATGCGCCAACAAAATGATGTCCCCGGCGCCCAGCTCGTAACTCTCGATATAAATCCGTTCGGAATCATAAATATCGACCCTGACCAAACCGCTTTTGATCACCAGAACCTCTTGCGTCCATTCGATGGTCCTGGGGACGGCATTATGGGCATGCGGCGCCACCACATAGCCCGTCGGACGATTCATATAGCCGATTTGCTGCGAGAACGTGTCGGGAGTGAAGAATTCGATCCCGTCGCCTTTGAACGTGTGTCGAATGACCAACGCAAGGAGGACGTCATTGTGAACGCTTTTTTCAATCAAGGTCACAAAAGACTCCTTCGTCCCAATAGGTTTGATCGCAGAAAATCTCTTCCAATCCCAACTGGAATGCCGTGTCGGCAAAGCCGAAATCCCGAATGCCGTGGATAACATCCCGCCTGCTCATATGAAGCACAAAATGATTGGCAAAGGCAAACCATCGCGCAAATTTATTGTAATGGTGCATGGGCACACGCCCCCGCCATCCCAGTTTGCGCAATAAAAACACCAGATTGAGCCATGTTCGCATCTCTCCTTGAAAATGCCAGAACGCCAGTTTCTTGCCGTCGATCTGGGCCTCGCCATCGCGGCAGACAAACCTGACGCCCTTGGCGCGACCCACCTGCTTCTTGGCGTATGTCCCCAACAACATGGCGTTTTCGGCATAGTAATACTTCAAGCCCTTGAAAAACGCGCCGATGGGCGTTTGCGGCAATTGGCCGCTCAACAACAGATAGCCGATCAAATCCATGTCCGAGGAAATGATCTCCCGCCTGAAATCCCCGAACCATTCGTAATGCTCCTGGGTCAGGGCGCCTGGCGTTTGGCGTTTGAAATCCCAGGCCGCTTTGGAATAGCCCTCCACATCGGCGTTCAAAGCCACCAACGCTTGGCGATAGCGGGTGAACCAGCCATAGTCGCTGATGGAGGTGAAGCAGGGATTGCCCTGCATGGTGGTCGTCACGCCCTTGAACTCTTGCGCCACCAGGGCTGGATCCACATTGAAGACGATGTCGGCGTCGATCACGAAAACCTGCTCGGAAATCCCTTGATCCTTCACCCAATCTTCCACCGCCAGCCAGCGCAAAAAACAAATGCGCTCATTGATGGGATAGCGCATCAGGGCGGGAAACTGTGCATACAGCCGTTCCGTTTCGGCGGAATAATCCACCAGCGCATAGCCCCATTCCCCCAGTTTTGCCCGGTAGTCGGGGGTGAGCTGGTTGTATCCGTCGAACAAAAGAATGGTGAACGGATTGCGCCAGCCACGGCGGGCATAGATTTCGGCCACGGCGGAAAAAGGATTGATGGCATCGAACCGGTCGGTCGTCATGCCGGCATTGACCCACATTGCGTGTATAAAAACCATCGGAGTCGATTCAAGGACAAGTTATAAGGACGGCGCATATTGAAGGCCGCCCCATTCTCCGTCAACCGATGCCTTAATGATTGGCGTCGGCCTGGCGCAACGCGGCAATCACCGCCGTTCCGTCGTAAATGGACGAAATGGCGTCCCGATAGACGGGCTCGATCCCGGGCAAAAGGGGCCGCAACCGCCGACCCATGCGATCATCAAGAGCAAATTCCACCTCTTCCAATTTCGAGGTGGCCCCGCCCCGGACCATTTTGTGGGCGGCCACCATGACAAAGCGAACGGAATGTCGTTCGAATTCCGTCGCCAATTGAGCGGCGGACAGATCGTCAAGCGGACGACCGACCAGCCACCAATCTTGATCTTCCGGCAGATTGGGGGCTTCAATCGCTTGTTTATGGGGACAGTAATAAGAATTGAACTCCAGCATCAGGATCGCGGTTTGGTTTGGCTGCAAATGCTGGGTCAGATAGGAGCAGCCGCCATAATAGCTGACGCCATCCAGACCCGGAGTCTTCATCAAATATCGCTCCGCATCCACCAATCCCAACGAAGCGGGCAGTCGCGTCGCTGCATAGGCGGCGATGAAAAAGCTTTGATTGACGAACA
>CAIYCT010000341.1 GCA_903924765.1 uncultured Rhodospirillaceae bacterium
AAGTTACAATAACATCGAATTACAACACATAGTTGTTTTCTCGCCCGAATGAAACACAATGCCAATTAAAACTTGGCCTTTTATCGTTTGTTTTCGCTCTTGCCTCTTATGGGACACAAATGTCAAATTCACTGCTCAAAGGGGTGGGCGGGATTATGCATGGGGTGGGGATCGTTGTTTTTGTGGTTCTGATCTGGCTGGGCTGCTGCCGTGACGTTTCGGCGGCACAGGAAAATGCCTTGGTGTCGGAACCTGTCATTGCTCAAGGCGCGCAGCCCGGAAACGGCGCTGTCAGCGTCGGTGGGATCACTGATGCCGTCAGCGTCAGCGGCAATGACCTTGAACAATCCGGGGTCTATAACGGTCAGGGATTGGCGAACCTGGTGCCCGGTCTTAATTATTCAACGTTGGGCCAAGTCTTTATTCGTGGCATTGGATCAACCGCGACCAGCGAAAAGGCGGACTCGGCGGTCAGCATCAACGTCAATAATATTTATATTCCGCGCCCCAGAAGCATTGCCGACACCCTCTTTTTCGACGTGGATCACATTGATGTTTTAAAGGGGCCGCAAGGAACGCAGTTTGGAAGGAACGCCAGCGGCGGCGTCATCAACGTGGTCGATAAAGCGCCGCAATTTAGTAATTCGGCCCAGGGATCGATCGATCTGGGCACTTACAACAGCGTCATCGTTCAAAGCGTGGGCAATGCGCAAGTGACAGACACCTTGGCCGTGCGCGCGGCGGTGCAGACACAGTATCGAAATGGATACGAGACAAGCGCCAACGCCCTGCCGATTGCGGAAAACAGCGCCAATTCCAAGGCTGGGCGTTTGTCGATTCTCTACGATCTATCCGACTCCTTTTCCGTTTTGCTGCGCGGCGATGTGCGCCAGGACCATGGCCTTGCTGGCACCGAAGGATTGGGCAGCACCATTCGGGTGTTGGGTGTCTTTACCCAGCCGCGCGTCATCGCGCAGTTTGTGCCCAATAACGATTCTCACATCGCGGGCGGTTCAGCCGAGATGAACTGGCAAATCGGTCCGGGAACAGTGACGTCTGTGACCGGGTATCGGTCCGTGGACACCTACAACGTCGAAAACATGCCGGTCGGGATTTTCACGTTGCCGTTCTCCATCGGGACCACCATGCAGGATCTTTTCAATGAAAAGGATACGACGTTACAGCAAGATCTCCGCTATGCCGGGACGTGGGCGCGACTCAAATATTTGTTCGGAGCCGGGTATTTCCGTGAAGACCAAAGCCTGGACAATTATATCGGCGCCAGCAGCGGCGACTTCATCCGCTATCTTTATCCCACCGTCCAGGCCCGCTCTTACGCCGCGTTTACGGACCAGACCTATGCCTTGACCGACCAATGGCGTGTGTCGGCTGGGATGCGGTTTACCCATGACGACAAAAGCCGTCACGGAACTCAGCAGCTCTGGTTGGGCAGCTCGTTGCAAACGGCTGTGTTCAATTCTGTCAGCGGTGTTTTGAACACCAACGCCCATTGGAATGTGGTCACTTGGAATACCGGGATGGACTATGACCTGACGCCCGCCGTGACGCTGTTCGGCTCGGTTTCCACGGGCTATAAGGCTGGCGGGTTCAATGATGGATTGGCGACCAGTCCGCAGACTTATGCGCCGGAAAACCTGTTGGCCTATCAAGTCGGAGCCAAAACGCATTTCCTTGACGATCGTGTTGTGCTCAATGCCAGCGCCTATTATTACGATTACTCAAATTTACAGATTGAGTCCTTTGGCAATAGCGGAGCTTTCATCACCTCGGTGGTGATCAATGCCGCCAAGGCCGAAGTCTATGGTCTGGATCTGGACGCCAAGCTCACGCCCTGGGACGGCGGGCAATTCACCGGCGCACTCAATCTCAATCACGCGGCTTACCTGGCCTGGAATGACACGGCGGTGAATAACCTTAACGGCAAAGTCTTGCCGTACGCGCCGCTTGTCAGCGCGACGTTGGGGTATGAACATCAGTGGTCAACGCCGTCCTTGCTCGGAGACTTAACCGCCCGACTCCAGACCCATTTGGTCAGCCGTCAAAATTACGATTATCGTCTTTATGCCGCGACCGAACAGGGTGCTTACAGCAAGACGGATTTGTCCCTGACATGGACCGATCGGAGCGGGCTGTGCGATGTCATGCTCTATGTTCGCAATATCGAAGACGACACCGTCATGAGCGCGGCCACCAGCCCGTCCGGATTCCCCAACGCCGCCGTTGTGGATTACGCCCCGCCACGATTTTTTGGGGTGCGTCTTGGGTTAAAGTTATAGAGCGGTTGAGTCCTAACGACAAAAAACCCCGCCAGCCCGAAGGCCGGCGGGGTTTTTATTGAGGCGGCAAGTGGCGCGTTATGGCGTCAGCTTGGCGCACTCTTGTTGGATTTGCGCATGCACCGGAGCATCCAGGGCGGCGGCGGCGGTCGCAGCGGGACCGGTTCCGGTGGCGGTGGCGGCGGCTTCTCCGCCCACCACCACGATGGGCTGCAAGGCGGCATCCGCCGTGCAGAGTTGCTGGTCGGAGCACCCGGCAGCGGCGGCGCAGGCGGCCAGGATCAGCAGGATCGACAGCTTAGCCCGGATTTCCCATATGACCCAAGGTTTCCGTGACGAAATAGCGTAATTCTGCTATAAGAATCAGTGTGATAGCGATT
>CAIYCT010000342.1 GCA_903924765.1 uncultured Rhodospirillaceae bacterium
CCTTGATGGCGTTGAAGGTGGCGTCAACCGGACCGTCGCCGTGAGCGGTCACGGATTGCGACATGCCGTCGATGACCAATTCCAACTCGGCGCTGGGCGGATTGTGTTTGGTGCCGCACAGAACTTCCAACTGCGAGAAGCGGATTTGGTCATTGCCGCGCACGCCAGAATCGTCCAGCAAGGCGACAATGTCGTCGTCATAGACATCCTTTTTGCGGTCGGCCAAGGCCTTAAAGCGATTGAAGGCCTCCTCGACCGCGTTGTCGCCCAACTCGTAGCCCAAATCCTTCAGCTTGGCGCGGAAGGCGGCGCGGCCCGAATGCTTGCCCATGACCAGATTGGATTCGGTCAGTCCAACCGATTCCGGGGTCATGATTTCATAGGTTTGGGCGCATTTCAGCATGCCGTCCTGATGGATGCCGGATTCGTGGGCGAAGGCGTTCTTGCCGACGATGGCCTTGTTGGGCTGAACAGGGAAGCCAGTCACCGACGACACTGCGCGCGAGGCGCGCACGATATGGGTGGTGTCGATGCCGGTGGTATAGGGCATGCGATCCTGACGGGTGCGCAGCGCCATGACAACTTCTTCCATGGCGCAATTGCCGGCCCGCTCACCCAGGCCGTTGATGGTGCATTCCACTTGCCGCGCGCCCACTTCGATGGCGGCCAACGAGTTTGCCACCGCCAAGCCTAAATCGTTGTGACAATGGACCGAGAAGATGGCCTGGTCGGAATTGGGCACGTTTTCGATTACGTGACGGATCAAAGCGGCGTATTCGCTGGGAATGGCATAACCAACCGTGTCTGGGATGTTGATGGTTCCTGCTCCGGCCCTGATGGCGGCCTCGACGCATCGGCACAGGAAATCGGGATCGGTGCGCGAGCCGTCTTCAGCCGACCATTCCACGTTGTCGGTGAATTTGCGGGCCAGATTGACCGATTCCGTGACCCGCTCCAGCACCTTGTCGGGTTCCATCTGCAACTTGAACTTCATGTGCAAGGGCGAGGTGGAGATAAACGTATGGATGCGATTGCGCGGGGCGGGGCGAATGGCTTCGGCGCAGCGTTCGATGTCGGCCTTGGTGGCGCGCGCCAGACCGCAAATAACCGGTCCAGACACGGTTTTGGCGATGGCTTGGACCGCCTCGAAATCGCCGTTGGAGGCGATGGGGAAGCCAGCCTCGATCACATCGACGCCCATATCGGCCAAGATGTGGGCAATGCGCAGCTTCTCTTCCAAATTCATCGAGGCGCCGGGTGATTGCTCGCCGTCGCGCAGGGTGGTGTCGAAAATGACGATACGGTTTTTATCGGAGATGGTGTTCATGATTTCGGCCCTTATGACAAGGTATTGCGACAGTTTAGGTTCGTTCCCCCGAATCTGCGGTTAACACCAAGCCGTGTTAACGCCAAAGACTCAGGGGCGAATAAGTCGCAGGGCCTTATCCAGGAGCAGGATTCCAATCGACAAAGCGGCGGCATCCATCGTAACGATGGAAGTCGTATCATGCTTGGTCCGTGCGTGATGCACGCTCATGGAATCCTCGAACTTTGAAAAATGCGCTGTTTTCTTCTTACGCCGTTCCCCGGCTCTTGCGCAATGGTTTTATTTCAAATTCGTCGCAATTTGGCGCGGACAACCAAGGCGATGCCGCCCAATACCGTCACCGAGGCCAAGCATAGGCGCAGGGTGATCTCTTCCCCCAGCACAATCGCGCCGCCTGCGGCGGTGATCACCGGCACGCTCAGCTGGAGCGAGGCGGCGGATGAAGCGTTCAGCGACGGTAGCGCGGCGTACCACAAAGCATAGCCGATTCCCGACGCGAAAGCGCCCGACGCCAAGGCGTAGACCAGTCCGGTTTGATCCCAAACCATGGGGCGGACGGCCATGGTCGCCGCCGCCACCAGCGCGGCCAATGGCAGGGCGCGCAGGAAATTCCCGGCTGTGGCGCCCATAGCGCTGGTCTTAGGGGCTCGTCCCAACACGGAATAAGCTCCCCAGGCTACTCCGGCGGCCAGCATCAGAGCGGCACCCAACGGCTCGGGAGCGGTGACGCCCGGAGCCATCAAGGCGACCAGTCCTCCCAAAGCCAATCCCAAGCCCAGCCATTGGATGCGACTAAGCTTTTCACCCGCCCATAGGGCGCGCAGGATCATGGTCGCCTGCACAGCGCCGAACAGCAGCAAGGCTCCGGCGCCAGACGACAAGGAAACATAGGCGAAGGAAAAGCACGTCGCATAGATCAACAACGCCGCAGCGCCCGGCCAAGATCCGCTGATTCCACCTTCGGCTCTGGTCAGACGGGTCAGCGCGACCAACATCAACGCCCCCGATGCGATGCGCGTCAGGGTAAAAGCGGCCGGATCGATGGCGGTATGGGCCAAGGCCATGCGGCACAACACCGAATTGGCGGCAAAGGCCGTCAGAACCAAACCAAGGGTTAGGATAAGGCGAAGCTTACTCAATGGACGGACTTTTCGGTTATTGGCCCGCCGAGTGCGGGTCGGCCCGTTTTCGACTCGGTTACGAACTCGCCCCACAGATCATCCAACGGGCGGCCACACAGGATGCGGAACAGGTCGGGTTTATATTGATCCTGGCTTAGGGCGGTGTTGAGATGGTGGATGATGTCAGGGTCCTTGCGCGCTTCCAGCCAATACAAAAACGTCGCGGCCACGGTGTATTGTTGCAAGTATCCTCTGTCGTCCAAACTGGTTCCTGCGGATTGAAGATTATAAAACAAGGGCTCGGCCGAACTATATCCCGTCAATTGTCCCTTAGAGTTCATACGCAAGGTCAGCTGAATGTCCTTTTCATAATATTTATGGCGAACATAATCGGCTATGCCTTCGATGATCCAGACACTGTCAGGTTTTTTTGACGGATAGTGCTGGTTGATGTGAGTCAGCTCGTGAACCATCAAGGCGCGGAAGTCGTCGGGCATGTGCTGGATGTAATTGGAATTAACGTGAATCACGTTGCCCATGGCAAAGGCAGGGGCATTCTTGATCGCTGGGTTTGGTTCAAACGACAGAACCACAAGATTAAACGGCAATGGGTGCGCGTGATCGAACAAGAACCCATTGATCTTGGGATACCATTCCTTGACCAACGCGCTGGCCTTGACCGCGTCCGTTCCCACTTCGGGAGCATCGGTCACATCCAGAAAGACGCGGAAAGAAGGCTGATCGGCCTGGGCCTGAAACGGTCCGATCGTCCAAAGCCCGACTAGGACCGAAACTAGGATGAAGAAACGGCGTCTCATCACGCCTCCCGCGAACAGAAAGAAGACCATTCTTTCAGTCCGCGGGGATTTTGGCGATGGTTAATTGAAGTCGTACGCGCGTTCGCCATGTTCGGACAAATCCAGTCCTTCGCTTTCTTCCTCGCGACTAGCGCGCAATCCGGTCAGCACAGGCAGGACTTTAATCAAGACGAACGTCATGGCGCCGGACCATACGGCGGTCAGGCCGACTGCCAGACCTTGCACGGACAATTGCGACAGAGCATTCATGCCCTCGGCCAGGCCAGCGCCGCCCAGTTGCGGCAGGGCAGTTACCGCCACCAGCAACGAGCCCAGCATGCCACCGATGCCGTGAACGCCAAAGACGTCCAGCGAATCGTCGATCTTCAGGGTGATCTTAATCCAGCGCACTGACACGAAGCAGACCAATCCGGCGGCAAGGCCAATAAAAATCGCCGCCATGGGACCGGTATGACCGGCTGCCGGAGTAATGGTGGCAAGACCGGCGACCAAGCCGGTGACCACGCCCACCGAACTGGGTTTGCCGAACTGCCGCCATTCCAGCATCATCCACGTGATCGCTCCGGCCGAGGCGGCCAGATGGGTAGCCAACATGGCGTTGGCGGCGGACCCATCGGCGGCCAAGGCGCTGCCTGCGTTGAACCCGAACCAGCCCACCCACAGCATGGCGGCACCGGTCATGGTCATGGCGGGGTTGTGCGGCGGCAAAACTTGATTGGGGAAGCCCGGACGGGGGCCGATCATTACGGCCGCGACCAAGGCGGAAATCCCGGCGGTGGTGTGGACGACGATGCCGCCAGCGAAGTCGATGACGTTCATCCCCGCCAGCCAGCCGTTGCCCCAAATCCAGTGCGCGACGGGAATATAAACCAGAAACAACCACAGGAACGAGAACGCCAGGACGAAGCCGAATTTCACGCGCTCGGGGAAAGTCCCGATAATCAGGGCCGGGGTGATGATGGCGAAGGTCATCTGATACATCACGAACAAGGTCTCGGGGATGGCGCTGGGTCCGTGGATCGGCTCAAGCCCCGACAAGAACAACTTGTCCAGGTCGCCCAGGTAGGAGCCGCTTCCCGAGAAGGTCAAACTGTACCCGGCGACGGCCCACAACACCGATACTCCGGCGGCGATGGCAAAGCAGTGAACCAAGACGGATAAGACGTTTTTGGATTGAACCAAGCCGCCATAAAACAGGGCCAGGCCGGGAAGGGTCATGAACAGCACCAAGGCTGTGGCGACCAACATCCAGGCGGTGTTACCCGAATTGAGAGCCGAGACGGATGGGGCCGTGTCGGCGAAAGCGGGCAAGGCATAGGCAAGCAAAAGCGCCGCAAGAATTGCGGGGCGCAACAGGTGGCGGACGGACACGAAAAAACCTCCATGCAAGGGGCGCTCCCGGTTGTTCCGGGATGTTTGCCGGTTGATGTACGAAAGGTCTAAGGCGCGATTAAATCGCCTGATCGTCGGTTTCGCCAGTGCGGATGCGGATGACGTTGGAAATGTTCTGCACGAAGATCTTGCCGTCGCCGATCTTGCCGCTGCGGGCGGTTTCCTGAATGGTCTCGACCACCCGTTGGGAGATATCGTCGCTGGCAACCACTTCCAATTTCAGCTTGGGCACGAAATTGACGATGTATTCAGCGCCGCGATAAATCTCGGTGTGTCCGCGTTGGCGACCGAAGCCCTTGACTTCGGTGACGGTCATTCCTTGCACGCCAATGCTGCTTAGGGCTTGGCGCACATCGTCGAGGATGAAGGGGCGGATCATGGCGGTAATTAGCTTCATCGTTCTTGCTTCCCTGATCTTTATTGTGTCTTACAAAAACAAACGCTGTTCTGAACAACCAGTGTTATCCAGAACAGCGCCGATTCCAAGAGCTACTTTAAAACCTTAGTTTTTGCTTTTGTCGACCAGCTTGTTTTTGCCAATCCACGGCATCATGCCGCGCAAACGTTCTCCCACAACTTCAATGGGGTGCTCGGCTTCGCGGCGACGGGTGGCTTTGAAGCTAGGTTGACCGGCCTTGCATTCGGAGATCCAGTCGCGGACGAAACGACCCGACTGAATATCGTCCAGCACGCGCTTCATCTCGGCCTTGGTCTCGGCGGTGACCAAGCGGGGGCCTGTGACGTAATCGCCATATTCGGCGGTGTTGGAGATCGAATAGCGCATGTTGGCGATGCCGCCTTCATAGATCAAATCGACGATCAGCTTCACTTCGTGCAGGCATTCGAAATAGGCCATCTCGGGGGCGTAACCCGCTTCGACCAAGGTTTCAAACCCGGCCTTGATCAACTGGGTCAGGCCGCCGCACAGCACCGATTGCTCGCCGAACAAATCGGTTTCGCATTCTTCGCGGAAGCTGGTCTCGATGATGCCCGAACGACCGCCGCCGACTGCCGAGGCATAGGACAAAGCGATCTGCAAGCTGTTGCCGGTGGCGTTTTGCGCCACGGCCACCAAGCAAGGAACGCCGCCGCCCTTCAAATATTCGCCGCGCACCGTGTGGCCGGGGCCCTTGGGGGCGATCATGAACACGTCCAGATCGGGGCGGGGCTCGATCAGGTTGAAGTGGATGTTCAGACCATGGGCGAAGGCCAAAGCCGCGCCTTGGCGCAGGTTGGGGGCCAGGTCGTTCTTATACAGATCGGCTTGCAATTCGTCGGGGGTCAGGATCATGACAATGTCGGCCCACTTGGCGGCATCGGCGGGGCTCATTACCTTCAGGCCTTCGCCTTCGGCCTTCTTGATGGTGGCCGAGCCGGGGCGCAAGGCCACGACAACGTCCTTGACGCCCGAATCGCGCAAGTTCAGCGCATGGGCGTGGCCCTGGCTGCCATAGCCGACGATGACGATTTTCTTGCCTTTGACCAAATTGACATCGGCATCCCGATCATAATAAACGCGCATAATGACTCCTTATTGGATAATTTGAGACCTGATTAAGCCGGTTTTTGTCCGCGCGCAATGGCGGCGACTCCGGTTCGCGAAACTTCCACCAATCCCAGCGGGACCATCAGCTCGATGAAGGCTTCAACTTTCTCGGTCGCGCCCACCACTTCGAACACGAAGGACTCGTTGGTGGTGTCGACCACGTTGGCGCGGAAGATATCACCGATGCGCAGGGCCTCGACCCGCTTTTCACCCGAGCCCGTGACTTTGATCAGGGCCAGTTCGCGGGCCACATAGGGGCCGTCGGTGGTCAAATCCGAAACCTTGTGGATGGGAACCAAACGGCGCAGTTGGTTCTTGATCTGCTCGATGATCATGGCGGTGCCCGAGGTCACGATGGTGATCCGCGACAGCGCTTGCTTGTGATCCACCTCGGCCACGGTCAGGCTTTCGATATTGTAGCCCCGGCCCGAGAACAACCCGATCACTCGCGCCAACACGCCCGATTCGTTGTCAACGATCACCGCGATGGTGTGTCGGGTGATCTCTTCGTGATCGCGGGTCATATCAGCACCATTCCGTCTTCTTCGATGCCGGCGATGCCGGAGGCTTGATCATTGGGGCCCAGCACCATTTCGTTATGGGCGGCACCCGGCATGATCATGGGGAAGCAGTTTTCCTTGGCGTCGACCCTGACATCCATGATCACCGGGCCTTTGTGGGCGATCATTTCCTGGATAGCGCCGTCCAGGTCTTGGGTTTTGTCAACCCGCAGGCCCATGGCGCCAAAAGCCTCGGCCAGCTTGACGAAATCGGGATGGATGAACATCTCGGATTCGGAATAGCGGCTGTCGAACATCAACTCCTGCCACTGGCGGACCATGCCCATATATTGGTTGTTGAGGATGAACACCTTCACCGGCAGGCGGTATTGGCACAAAGTTGCCATTTCCTGGATGTTCATCTGCACCGACGATTCGCCCGAGATATCCACCACCAACGCATCCGGATGGGCCACCTGAACGCCCATGGCGGCGGGCAACCCATAGCCCATGGTGCCCAGCCCGCCCGAGGTCAGCCAGTGATTGGGTTTGTCGAAGCGGTAATATTGCGCGGCCCACATTTGATGCTGCCCCACCTCGGTGGTGACATAGGTGTCGCGGTTTTTGGTCAGCTCATACAGGCGTTGGATGGCGTGCTGTGGCTTGATGATGCTGTCAGACTTGGGGAACGCCAAGCAATCCCGCGCCCGCCACAAATCGATATGGGTCCACCATTCCTTCAGGGCTTGAGCGTCGAGCTTAGCTTGGCGGGACCGCCAAACGGTGATCATGCTTTCCAGAATGTGGGCGGCGTCGCCGATCACCGACAAATCCGCCAACACGTTCTTGTTGACCGAACTGGGATCAATATCCACATGGATCTTGATGGAATCGGGCGAGAACGCCGACAGTCGCCCCGTCACGCGATCATCGAAGCGAGCGCCGATATTGATCATGACGTCGCAATCATGCATGGCCAGATTGGCTTCGTAATTGCCGTGCATGCCCAACATGCCCAGATATTGTTTGTCGCTGGCCGGGAACGCGCCCAATCCCATCAGGGTCAGGGTGATGGGCGCGCCGGTCATGTGCACGAATTGGGTCAATAATTGGCACGCAGCCGGACCTGAATTGATCACGCCACCGCCCACGTAGAAAATCGGGCGCTTGGCCTGGGCGATGATCTCCACCGCCTTTTCGATGGCCTTCATGTCGCCTTTGACCTGGGGGTGGTATTTGGATTTGAGGCTTGAGGGACCTTGATAGTCACCCTTGCTTTGAATCACGTCCTTGGGCAAATCGATCAGCACCGGTCCGGGGCGGCCCGAGCGAGCGACGTGGAAGGCCTCGTGAACGATACGGGCCAGTTGATTGACATCCTTGACCAAGTAGTTGTGCTTGGTGCAAGGCCGTGTGATGCCGGTGGTGTCGGCTTCCTGGAAGGCGTCGTTGCCGATTAAATGGGTGGGCACTTGTCCCGTCAGGCAAACCAGCGGCACCGAATCCATCAGCGCGTCCAGCAATCCGGTGACGGTATTGGTGGCGCCGGGACCAGAGGTCACCAGCACGCATCCAACCTTGCCGGTGGAGCGGGCATAGCCTTCGGCGGCATGGACGGCGGCTTGCTCGTGGCGGACCAGGATATGGCGCAGCCGGTTTTGCTTGAACAACTCGTCATAAATGGGCAGAACGGCCCCTCCGGGATAGCCGAAAATAACCTCGACCCCTTGGTCCACCAGGGCCTTGAGGAGGATTTCCGATCCGGTTAGCGTTTCCTGTGCCATCACACACACCCTACAATCCATGAAGAATAGCGCGATTTTCATCGCGCCAAAGGGGGGCAACCTAACGCCTGTTTAGCGCGAGGTCAACAAAAACTGACGAATAAATGAAAAGATTTTGCCGTTCAGACTTTCCGAAAATTGCTCACTAATCCTATGGGCATTGGGAATCTGGTGCCGGAACCAGGTTCCCTGGCGCTTGGCGTAGGCCCGCGTGGACTGGGTGGCTTGAGCAATGGCGGCATCCAAGCTCAGGGGTCCGTTTAGATGTGCGATCAGTTCGGGCAAGCCTAGCGCCTTGGTGGCGGGGCAGTTGGCGCTTAAACCGAGGTCAGCCATAGCTCTGGCCTCGTCCAAAGCGCCGGTTTCGACCATGCGGGCGAAGCGTCCGTCGCAAGCGGCGATCAGTTGCGGACGGGGCGGGTCCAGAACGATAGTCTGCCAGTGAGCGGCCACCGCCCCTTGGCCGGGCTCATTCTGCCATTCGGCCAGGGATCGTCCGGTAGCCTCGATCACTTCCCAGGCGCGGGACAGGCGCTGCGAGTTGCCGGGATCAAGTTTTGCCGCCATCACCGGATCACGGTCGGCTAGTAACGCATGAAAGGCCGCATTGCCCAACTCCGCCAGCCGAGCGCGGGACTGCTCGCGAATGGCGTCGGGGATGGCGGGGATGGGCGATAGCCCTTCGGTCAGCGCCCGCAAATACAGTCCGGTTCCGCCTACCACAATGGGCAACGCCCCCGCATCCCACGCCGCCTGGATCGCGTCTGCGGCCAAATCGCGCCACCGGGCGGCAGAACAAATGTCTGACGGCGACAAGATACCATACAAACGGTGCGGAACTTGGGCTTCGTCTCGTTCGGATGGTCGGGCTGTCAGTACCCGCATCACCCCATAGATTTGCATGGAATCCGCATTAATGACCCAGCCGCCAAATTCCTTGGCCACGGCCAACGCCAATCCCGATTTGCCCGATGCGGTCGGGCCTGCAATGATCAGGGCGGGGTTCATGGCTTCACGGCACTCATGACGACGGATTGAAACGCGATATGAATCCCGTCACCATCCTTGAAGGCATTCATGGCGAGCGCGTCGTTTTCCAAACTCTCTTCGATCAAGCGCAGCAAGCCAGTGCGGTCATCGTTCGCTGGAAATGATTGCGCGACAAGGTCGTGGGCCAGATAAGGAACTTGGAATCGCCGTATGGTCGGAATGCCCAAGTTCGCGTCTTCGAATAAGTCTTTGAAATAGTCGAGCGTGCGAAACTCCACGGTTGACGGATCGCGCCAACGTTCCATGGCATTGAAGGCCGCTGCTTTAGCAGGGTCGTCCGAGGCGACAGCGTCGCATAAAACGATGCGCCCTTGCGGCGCGGCGACACGGACCATTTCGGCAAACGCGGCGTCGGGGGCTTCGAAATGGTGAAAGGCAAAGCGGCAGACGACAATATTAAAAGTCGCCGATGGATAAGGCAGGTCATAGACATTGCCCTTTTGCCACACGACATTGCCCAGGGATTTCGCTTCGGACAAGATCTTTGCCTGGGCCAACATTGCGGGGGTGGCGTCCAACCCGATTGCTTGCCTGACATAAGGGGCAAAGGCGGTC
>CAIYCT010000343.1 GCA_903924765.1 uncultured Rhodospirillaceae bacterium
AGATATTGAATCCGACCACCACGCGGCTGTCAACGCGACCGCCTCATGCCGCCCATGAGTCCGATTGCCGCACCCCGGCGGCCATCATGCTGCCAGCACCACTTTTCGGGATGTTACGCCTTATCAATCTCGCGGTGGAGGGCGCCGGAATCAGCCACTGGGAAGCCCAGGTCCTAACCGGTGTTGTTAATGAGGTGTACTTCGCAGAGGCAGAGGATCGGCCACTTCAGTGTGGCCAGATGCGTTACACCTGCGTCGCCCTTTCCGCTGGCGCCGGAATGCCGATCGCGCGTTGCCCTATGAAAACGGTGGTCCTGACGATCATTGATACCGATGATCCCAAGATTGATGTCCGTGAAGGCGCGTCGGGATTGCGTCGCCACAAGATATTGCGACTTACTGAAGAAGCTCGCGAGCAAGGCGGCGTGCTCACCCAGGAAGACTTGGGCCAGCTTTTGGCGTGTGACGTGCGCACGATTCGCCGCGATATCCAGGAATTTCGAACCGAGCACGAGATCATCGTGGCCACCCGCGGCCAGCTCAAGGACATCGGCCCCACGGTTAGTCATAAAGGAATTGCAATACGTCATTGGCTCGATGGGGCTGAGCCGGTCGATGTCGGTCGAAAGATTAATCATACGCTGACAGCGGTCGAAAGATATATACAGAGCTTCAGCCGAGTTGTTTACCTTCGGCGGCGTGATTTTACGCCATTCGAAATTGCGCTAACAAGCGGATTGTCTACGGCCGGAGTTAGGACCTATCTCGATATCTATGATAACTATAGAGATCGAAAAGAGTTCTGGAACCGTTTCAAAGAAATCGATCTCGTCGGGGAGACCCACTATCAGGCAACTGACGAAAAAAAGGGGGCGCATTCGCCAAGCCCGAGGCAGCAAAACGTTTGGAGCAGGCCATGAAAAGTTCGCCGGCTTCCAATCAAGCGTTGTATGGACCGATGCAGCACAAGACCTTTGCGGGCGCCTTATCGGCGTTCTTTGCCGAGGAATGCCCTAGCATCGGCGGCACTCGTACCAGAGATATACTGGTCAGATCAATCATCGAGATCGTAGATAAGTTCCATCCAGAGACAACAAATCTCAAGTCTGGACAGATACACTGGGCGACGGTCGATAAATCAGCAACATCTTCATACGGGAAACGTATATCGCAAACCCCTATGACCAGCGTCATTCTCGATCTGGTCAAATCTGACGACATCGCGGACCGGATCGCTGGAAAGCCCCTGCGCGAACTCAAGCGCGACGCCGTCGCCCGCCTCTGCCTGCAAGCGGACAGTCAAGGTGGCTGCTTGACTCTATCAGAACTCGGAATTCTGCTAAAAATCGCTCCCGCTACAGCATCCATATATGCTAAACAATGGGAGGCTACTAACGGATCGCTTTTGCCGAGACGCGGGACGATCCATGACATGGGGCCAACACTAACTCATAAAAGCGAAATTTGCCGCAAGCTTTTCCTTGAAGGCAAATCTGTTGAACAAGTCTGTAGAGAGACATGCCATAGCCCTGGGGCTGTCAATCGATACATCACGGACTTCAAACGAGTCCTCCAGTGTCGGCTCAAGGGGCTCTCTGTCGAGGAAACCGCCTTCGCTGTGAAAATGTCTAAGCCTCTGGTTGAACAGTACCACAACCTGTTTGCCGAATACGCTCAGCACAACCCGAAACTTGAGGAGCTGCTAAACCACCATCCCAAGCTTTAACCCGCCAGTATGAACCGGACACCCGCCCCGTACCGGACACCCGCCCTCATTTAACATGGAGTCTTAAGTGGTCACCATTGCAGATCGGCGCCACGTAATTATCAATAAGTAGCCCACACGGCGACCAATCAACTGTTTTGTACCGCAGCCCATCAATTGTTATGCATAATGAGGG
>CAIYCT010000344.1 GCA_903924765.1 uncultured Rhodospirillaceae bacterium
GCGGGGAGGGCGGCAGGATCATGCTGACCACGGGCATACAGGCGCTCGGGCAGAAGGCAGTTCACGAAGTCATCAAGCAGATCAGGGCGTTCGATGCCTTCACCGAAGACAATGATCCCTATGGCGAACACGACTTCGCATCGATCACTGTCAATGGCAATAAAATATTCTGGAAGATCGATGCCTATGATCGTAATCTTGAATATGGTTCGCCCGATCCAACCGACCCGGCTTTGACCGTTCGGATCATGACGGTGATGTTAGCCGAAGAGTATTAGTCCTTATTCTCTTGCGTCAATATGCTGGCCGACAACTCGGGCCTGATGTGGGAATAGTGGCGCTCGATCATCGCCACGGTGGTGCCCATGTTGTCGGCGAGGATAAGGTGCGGGACGCCAGCCAATAGCCGTTCTGTGGCGTAGTAGTGGCGAAGGCAGTAGGCATCTCTCCGCTTTCCTGTTTCCTTGTCGATGTAGAGGTCGGCATCCTTCAAGAGATTGGAAAATCCCTTCGCCATGCTCTTTAATTTGGAGCCGTCATAATCGAAAAAAAGTGGGTCGCCATTATTCTCAACGCCACCAATATTATTCGGATATATCTCTGGGTGCTTGTCTCTGAACTCACTGATATATCCAATCAGGGTATCAAAATATTTATAGTATCCATGAAGCGGAACGAGGCGCCTCCACTTGTTTTTGCCAGACACGTAGACCTTTACATAGTCCGTGTCTTTTTGCATAAAGGACTCCAAGTCTTTGATGCGTAAGCCCATTGCTTCGAACGGCCGCATCCCACTATGGCCCATAATTCCGATGAAGGTGTGGAGCATGAACCGCTGGTGGAGCAGGCGGTCATTATTCGCTACTTCATCCAGCCGCTCTTTGCTGACTTGAAGGAGGTATTGATAGTCGTCTCTATCAATTCCGGGGCGGCGTTTGGCGTCTTTGGATTTCTCGGCATGTGAGACTTTGATTTCGATAACAGGAATTTCGGCCTTGGCAATCCAATCGTTCAAGGCTGCGTGGTTAAATATTCCACGGAGCAAAACATTTTCGCTGTTCTGTGTGCTGACGGCGGGCTCTTTCGGTGGACGAGCCTTTGACACGACAGTCTTGCCCTGTCGCTGGTAGGTATGCTCGGTAATCTTACTTCCGGGACCGGTTGTCCAATACCGTCGCCGCCAATTTTGGAACCGGATTATCTCGTTGGTGCTGATCGTATTGATGAACTTGCCCTTGAAAAACTCAAGGCAATACCGGCTCATGATGCGGTTGGTTGCCAGCCGTTCCGGCTTGGTGATGCCTCTTTTAACCTCATCTTCGAGATTGGCGAAATACGACGCCATCGCTTCTTCGAATTTGACCTGCTTGATTGGCAGGCCACGGTCAAATCGGTATTGCAGTTTATTATAAAGAGCGGTCGCGAGCCGGACTGCTTCTTTTTCGTTGACCGTCCACAGGCTTTGACGGATCGGAGGATGTTTTGGAAATGATATTTTGCAATGCCACGACGGCTTTTTGACATCGGTTCGCTGATAGATGACCACTCTATCGTCGCATAGTTTCCGTTCTTTATCCGTGTGGGAGCCCATGGTGAGAACCCCGCGTGTTGGGTATGTGTGGAAACGAGTATTTTTTGCCTGTTTTGACTACGTGATGATAATGTGTGAATAGCACCAAAACCGTTGAAGATCAATGCGTTAGTTTTCTGGCACACGCAAAAGCAGCATCGCCTGCCTTGGCGGGTTGTGCTGCTATCTTGTTGATTTTAGGGGGAAAATGGTGATCCCGCTGGGATTCGAACCCAGGGCCACTTGATTAAAAGTCAACGTGTCGTTGTTTGCTACCCATTCCTACAATCTGGCATATGGTACCACAACCAACTAAAAATACACGATAATCTTAATGGCGACCACCACGGGAATGGCCTTAATGTGCTAAACAATGCCCTCAGTTCCCATTTGCAGTGGTTGCTGCGTGGTTGCTGTGATTGCCGGGGCTTGATACACTCAAAAGCTAGCAACCACCGACTGAGCAGGGCCATGCCAAAATTGACCAAGCGGGTTGTCGAAGCCGCTCTCCCGGCCGAAAATCCGGTTTATCTCTGGGACGATCAGCTGACCGGCTTCGGTGTTAAGGTTCTGCCCAACGGTCAGCGCCGATACATTGTCAAGTACCGGACACACGGTGGTGGACGTGCTGCTCCACAACGGTGGTATACGGTTGGAACCCACGGCAGCATCACGACGGACCAAGC
>CAIYCT010000345.1 GCA_903924765.1 uncultured Rhodospirillaceae bacterium
CCGTTGCCCAGGCCGTTCATAGACCTGTCTATTCTCTGCCGTCCACATATCGCCCCCATTTGTTGCCGTGGGGACGATAGAATCATAAGTGATTCATCCGATTCAAGAACCTTCCGGACAGGCTCTCAGACAGCACGATTAAGGCCGCAAGAGCCCCAATCCCAAGAGCAATCTGAGTGGTAAATTTCATGGCAAGGCCTCCGATTCAATTATCTATAGTTATTATAATTAAAGCAGTAATGACCTTTTATCACATTTATAGTTGCTAATTAAATGCCATTTTTATAAAAATCTTGTTGTTACTAGGTTAAATTTGAACGTAAGGCTTGGCCGCTTTCGTGCGTTGCGAGAGTATTCTTGTGTGACTGCTCGCTATTCTGTTCGCCGTCACAGCGCGCCATAAAAAAAGCCCCCCTCCCGTCACCGGGAGAGGGGCCTTTTCGTTTAGGGGTTACTGCACCTTTTTGGGCGCCGCCGGGGTCTTGGCGGTGGCGGCCTTGGCCGAGGCGGTCACTTTGGCGGTGGCCGGTTTGGCGGTGGCGGCTTTGGCGGCCTTGGGCGTATCGTCCGAAGCAGAAGCGCCTTCCGGGGTCGAGGACGCGGTCGGCTTCTTCACCGGCAGGTCTTCACCCAAGACGTGGGCGCCCACATGGTGATGGGCGTCTTCGGGGGCGGTGCTGGGCACCGAACCATAGGGGATGTCCAGAACCTTGAAGAAGTTCTCGAACATTTCCTTGACGTCCGGGTCCATGTCTTCGACCGCGCCGGCGATGTACCAGCAGGTCTGCAGGGCCAAGCGGCGGTCGTCGGTGCTGGGCAGCAACGACGGTAGCGTCGACAAGGCGCGGGTGGGTTCGAACTCGACAATGATGGTTTGGCGATGGACGATGCGCGAGCGGGCGGTATCGCTGAGCGACGCGAAGGGCTCGGTGTGGTTGAGCACTTCGTTGGACCGCACCAGACGATCCTTGCGGACCGACTTGCGCGAGCGGGCCAGCAGGATCAACATACGGATCACGCCGTCCACATAACCGCCCAGATCTATGTGTTCCAAGGCCAGACGCACATCGGGCACCGCCAGCAATTCCTGAGCGGGCGACATCGGCGTCACGCGATCTTCCATGCTGGAACCCACCAGACGTTGCATGATGGGCGAGCCATAGAGCATGAACGAGAAGGCTTCGACCATGCCGTCGCGAATGTCGCGATACATGTTCCAGCCATCGACGATCAGGTCGGACACGGCGTGTTCGATTTCCACATAGGGGTTATCGTCCGACACCTTCTTGCGGTTGGCGCGGACGGTTTCGGACAAGGGGCCCATGGCGGCGATGATCGGGTTCTTATCCGAGTACGCGTAGCGCTCGGACCGCAGCGAGTTCGAATTGAACAGCGCCTTGGCCGATTGCTTGGTGGTCATGGCCTGAACGATGGGACGCAGGGTCAATTCGTACAGACGGGAATTGATTTCCGAAACGCGGGCGGCGGCGTCGAAAATCTTTTCGTCGTCGCGGCCGTCGTCCAGCTTCAGGATGTCCTCGATCTCGCGCTCTTCGAAGGCGACTTCAAAGTGACGGTTGACGCCTTCGCCAGCCACGTCGACGATGACCATTTCGTACAGGCCGGGCGACAAGGCTTCGATGAAGCCCAGGGTCGAGGTGATCTGCTCGTGTTGCTTCTTGGCCACCGACGACGACACGAAGATGCCCAGATGGCCGATGCTGTCATGGACGGTGTAGATAATGCGCTGGCCGCGGGCCTTGATCTCGCGAACGCTGGAATAGGTGTCGCAGATCCAGTTCAAGGCTTGGGGCGGCGGCGTAATGTTGTCGCCGTGCGACGCGAACACGATCACCGGGGCGCGGACATTGCGAAGATCGACGTGCAGGCGGCGATCCAAATTGACGCCTCCGCGCGCCAGCTTGTTGCCGACGAACAGGTTTTCGACGATCCAGCGGATCTCGTTTTCGTTCATGAAATAGAAGCCGGACCACCAGCGTTCGAATTCCAAGAAGCGATCGGCCGAAGTGTCGGCTTTCTCGAACACTTCGTACAGTTTTTTCCAGTGGGTGTTGGCCGGGTTCAGGTTCTCGAAATTCTTGACCAGATTGGCGCCGTCGAATTCGCCATTGCCCAAATCCGCCAGCAACATGGCCGGCCAGACGCCGCCCAGGACGCCGCCCGCATAACGCATGGGGTTTTGACCGCGCGCGCCCGACCAATAGGACATGGGCGAGCCGTTCAGAACCACCGGACCGGTCAGATCGGGGTTGGTGGCGGTCAGCAACATGGCCGCCCAGCCGCCTTGGCAATTGCCGACGATGACCGGCTTGGGAGCGCTGGGATGAAGATGGATGACTTCGCGGACGAATTGGGCTTCGGCCCGGCACACGTCGGCGATGGTCTGACCCGGAATGGGGTGGGGGGTGAAGATGACGAAATAGACCGGGTGGCCGTGTTCCAGCGCCACGCCCACTTCACTTTCGCTCTTGAATCCGCCGATCCCCGAACCGTGTCCGGCGCGGGGGTCGATGATGATATAGGGGCGGATGTCTTTTTTGACTTCGACGCCCTTGGGCTGGTGAATGTGCACCAGCGAGTAATTGACCGGCTGTTCCAGCTTCGAGCCATCGACGATGACGGTGTAGTCATAGATCAAAACCGGCGGGCAGCCTTCGGTTTCGTGATGGATGAACATGTTGCCGCGTTGACGCAGAATGTCCAGGAACAGGACCGAACGCTGGGCGAAATCCACCATATAATCTTGCAGCGAGCTCGGATCGGGATTTTGTTGCGCCTTCTCCATCAAATCTTGCAGCACTTGCACGTGCTTGTTGAAGAGGTCGGATTGCGAACCGTTCAAACGCTCGACCAAGGATTGGCTGATGCCTTTGACCATATCCACGTATTCGCCCATGGAGTCCATGTGGTTCTTGAGCTTTTCGGGATGGTTGGACAGCTCGGCGAAAATCTCGGGATTGGCATCCAACAAAACGCGATTGAGCCCTTCCAGGGATGATAGGGATTCCGCAGAAAACATGGGGATCATAGGCGACCTCGTTATCGTGAGTTTATTCGGACACATTAGTGCCATTCAAAAGTCGGTGTTCCAGACTTAAGCTACGGTAAACCTAGCCGAAAAAAAAGATAGCCGATAATAAGCTTTTATGACTTGTGGTTATTGTCGTCGGCTTTGGCAAACGCTTTCAACCGGCCACTTTACGCTTTGTCGGCAGACGGTTTTCCGCCGCCAGCTGACTGACTTGTTCCCCGACCACTTTCTCGAAAACTTCTTCCGCAGGACGTTGATTGTCCAAGGAAATATCGTCGGCCATGGGGCCTTCGGTCTTGGGACCGCGCAGGGCGATGGGCAGCATTTTCCACGGATGCTGGATCATGTCCTTGACGGCAGTGCCTTCAAAACCGCAATGAACCATGCAATTTGCGCATTTCTCATAGTTGCCGACGCCATAGCTGTCCCAGTCGGTGGTCGTCATCAGTTCGTCATAAGTCTTGGTGTAGCCTTCGCCCAGCAAGTAACAGGGACGCTGCCAGCCGAACACGTTGCGGCACGGCATGGCCCAGGGCGTGCAGTGATAGGTCTGGTTGCCCGCCAGGAAGTCCAGGAACAAGGCGGATTGGGTGAACGACCATTTGCGGCCATTCTGCTTGCCCAGGCGGAAGATGGAGCGGAACAGCTCCTTGGTTTTCAGCCGGTTCAAGAAATGTTCGGTGTTGGGGGCGCGTTCATAGGCATAGCCGGGCGAGACGGTAAAGCCCTCGGCGCCCATGGCCATCACGGCGTCGAAATGCTCGGCGACCCGCTGGGGATCGGCGGTGTCGAACAAGGTGCAATTGATGCTGACGCGGAACCCGGCGGCCTTGGCGGCCAACAAGGCCTTGGAGGCGATGTCGTAGGTGCCCGGTTGGCACACCGAGACGTCATGATCGTCGCGGCCGCCGTCCAGATGGACGCTGAAATTGAAGTTGGGATGGGGCTTGAACCGCTCCAGATTGCGTTCCAACAACAAGGCGTTGGTGCACAAGATGACGATTCGGCCTTGATCCAACAAGCCCTCGACCACCTTTTCGATCTCGCGGTGGAGCAGGGGCTCGCCGCCGGCGATGGTCACGCAGGGCGCGCCGCATTCGTTGGCGGCGTCCAGGCACTCCTGCACCGTCAGGCGAGCGTTCAGCACCTCGTCCGGATAGTCGATCTTGCCGCACCCGGCGCAGGCCAGGTTACAGCGGAACAGCGGTTCCAGCATCAGGACCAGCGGATAACGCTCGCGCCCAAGAAGGTGTTGCTTCACCAGATACGCGCCGATGCGCGCCGCCTGCAAAAAGGGAATCGCCATGGAAGTTCAAATCTCGATTTGTTTTTGAGTGGGACCGCATAATTTCAGAAGTCGGGCAAAAACAAAATACTATTTATCAAAGGGTATTTCGTCGCCTTGATTCTGGTGATACATGAAAATGAAATCTTTCACAAGGAAGGTCCCTATGCGCCAGTTTGTTCTCGCGGTTTTCCTTTGGATCGCAACCCTGTCCAGCGGTCACGCCGAAACGCCTCAAGATACGGTCAAGGGCTTTAACGACGCCTTGATCACCGCCATGAAGGCGGGCAAGGCGGCGGGAATCCAGGGCCGCATCGCTTTGATCGGGGCCGCCGTGGACAAGGCGTTCGATCTGCCCGAGATGACGCGGTTGGTATTGGGATCTGCGGGCAAGACCTTGCCGCCCGAGGACGTTACACGCATCGCCGAGTCGTTTCGCGCTTACACCGTCGCCAGCTACGCCAAGAATTTCGATGGTTTCTCGGGCGAGCATTTCGACATCGACGAGCCGCGTCAGGGCGGCGGCGCGGCCATCGTGGTGCCCAGCCGGTTGATTGCCTCCGATGGCGCGCTGCCGGTCGAGCTTGATTTCGTCATGAAGGCCGCGCCCGATCATTGGCGCGTCACCGACGTTTTGGCCGATGGCGCCGTCAGCCAGATGGCGGCCAAGCGCGCCGAATTCGTCCCCATCTTGCGCAAGGACGGGGCCGATGGGCTGGTGGCCGCCCTTGACGCCAAAACCAAGTCGCTGGTCAAAGAGAATTGAGCGCGCTGGTCTGGGTCCTGGTGGCGGCGGCAGGCGTCGCCTCGGCCTACCAAGTGTGGTCGGCCTTTCTGGTGCGCAAATTCGTGGCGTTGAAACCGCCTACGCTGCCTCAGTGGCCCTCCATCACCGTGCTCAAGCCGCTGTGCGGCAATGAACCCCATCTGCTGGACAATCTGTCCAGCTTTTGCGCCCAGGATTATCCCACCTTCAATCTGGTGTTCGGCGTCCATACTGCCGACGATCCGGCCGTTCCCGTGGTTTCGCAATTGAAAGTGCGCCATCCCGAGGTGGATATCCGCTTGCAGATTGGCCAAGGCCGACCGACGCAGGGCAATCCCAAGGTGGCCAATCTGTTGGACATGCTGCCCGCCGCCGATGGTCAGGTCATCGTCATCGCCGATAGCGACATGAAGGTTGGTCCCGGATATTTGAAAACTGTGGCCGCGTCGTTGCTGCAACCAGGCGTCGGACTGGCCACCTGCTTGTACGTGTCCCATCCCACGGGCGGGTTGTTCAGCCGCCTGGGGGCCATGGGCGTCAATCACTCGTTCTTGCCCTCGGTTCTGGTGGGGCAGGCGGTGGGACGGGTGGACGGGTGTTTCGGCGCGACCATGGCGCTGACCCGGACTTTGCTGGATGAAATCGGCGGCTTCGAACCTCTGCGCGATCAGTTGGCCGACGATTACAGGATCGGGGCTGCGGTGCGAAAAAAAGGCTTGTCCATCGCCTTGATTCCCATGCTGCCGACCACCATGGCGGACGAGCCGGAAGCAAAAACTTTGCTCTCGCACGAGGTTAGATGGGGACGAACACTTGCCAGCATCGACCGAATGGGGTATGCGGGTACTTTAGTGACCCAGGCCATGCCGCTTGGCCTGCTGGCGCTTTTGGCCGATGGAGAATCTCTCGGCCTGTTAACCTTGGCCCTGGCTTGGACGGCAAGAGTGTTCGCAGTCCGTTTACAAGAGCAGGCCTTGGGTTTGGTTCGGCAACCGGCTTGGATGGTGGTGGCGCGGGATTTCCTGACGTTGACGGTGCAAATCGTCGCTTTGTCAGGACGGACCGTGCGCTGGCGTGGCGGTCGGTACCGGGTCTCGCGGCACGGAATTTTGGAATCCTTGGACGATAAAGGTTAATGACAATGAAAAAGACGCTGTTCCTCAATCCCCCCTCTTACGAGGGTTTTGACGGCGGCGCCGGGTCGCGCTATCAAGCGAAGCGCGAGGTCCGGTCGTTCTGGTATCCCACATGGTTGGCCCAGGTGGCCGCCTTGGTGCCGAACTCCAAACTGATCGACGCTCCGGCGCGCGGTTTGCTGCTGCACGATATCCTGCCTCAGGCCAAAGATTTCGAGATGTTGATCATCTACGCCAGCGCGCCCACGTTCGCGTCGGACGTGGATGTGGCCGTCAAATTCAAGGCCGCCAATCCCAATCTGATGATCGGTCTGGTCGGCGCCCATGTGGCGACCGTGCCCGAGGAAGCCATTCAGGCCTCGCCGGTGCTGGATTTCGTCGCCCGCCACGAATTCGATTTCACCATCAAGGAAGTGGCCGAGGGCCTGCCGTTCGAGCAAATCGACGGCATCACCTGGCGCAAGGACGGACAAGTGGTCCATAATAAGGACCGCGCCCTGATTCACGACATGGACAGCCTGCCGTCGGTCATTCCGGTCTATGCCCGCGATCTGGTGGTCGAGGATTATTACATCGGCTATCTCAAGCACCCCTATGTGTCGTTCTACACTGGCCGCGGCTGCCGCTCCAAGTGCAGCTACTGCCTGTGGCCGCAAACCATCGGCGGGCGCATCTATCGCACCCGCAGCCCTGCTCAGGTGGCCAAGGACGTGCTGGAAGCCGTGCAGACCATGCCTCAGGTCAAGGAAGTGTTCTTCGACGACGACACCTTCACCGACGATCTGCCCCGCGCCGAGGAAATCGCCAAGCTGTTGGGGCCGATCTTGAAGCCGCGCGGCATCACCTGGTCGGTCAACGCCAAGGCCAACGTGCCCTACCAAACCTTGAAGGTGATGAAGGAAAACAACCTGCGTCAGCTGTTGGTCGGGTATGAATCCGGCGTGCAGGCGATCCTGAACAACATCCGCAAGGGCACCCGTTTGGACATCATGCGGCGCTTTGCCGCCGATTGCCACGAATTGGGCATCACCGTGCACGGCACCTTCATTTTGGGCCTGCCCGGCGAGACCAAGGAAACCATCCGTCAGACCATCGACTTCGCCAAGGAAATCAACCCGCATTCCATGCAGGTTTCCCTGGCTGCGCCCTATCCCGGCACCGAGCTGTACGAACAGGCCATCGCCAACGGCTGGTACGATCAAGCCGCCCACGGCTCGCTGGTCGAAGAACATGGCGCGCAAAACGCCGTGCTGACCTATCCCAACCTGTCCAGCCAGGAAATCTTCGACGCGCTGGAGGTGTTCTACAAGGAATTCTACCTGCGCCCGTCCAAGATCGTCGAAATGGTCGCCGAAATGCTGACCTCGTGGGACATGTTCTGGCGTCGCATCCGTGAAGGCATCGAGTTCTTCCAGTTCCTGCGCAAGCGGGGCAAGGAAGAAGGCGCGCCCG
>CAIYCT010000346.1 GCA_903924765.1 uncultured Rhodospirillaceae bacterium
CGGTGTTGAAGTGAATGACGGCGCTGTTGTACCAGGCGAACCCATTCGCTTTGTCCAACTCGATGGCCATGCCATAGGCAGCCAGGGCGCGATCGTTCGCTCCCTTTGCCGCGTTTACGGCCCCAAGGGCGTTCAGATATTTGGCATTGCTGCGATCCAGCGCTACCGCCTTGAGGATGGCAGGCTCGGCACCAGCGTAATGACTGTCCAGCATCAGCACCCGACCCTTGAGGAACCATGCATCAGAGCGTGATGGGTCTGCCGTGATGGCGCGATCAGCGGCGGCCAGAGCGCCAGTATGGTCGCCATCCGAAAGCAGCTTCTCACCCGTCGCCAGATCGTCCAAAGGCGCCACTGGTTGTGCTGCGATCTGCGGCCTGAGTGGCTCTTCTACCGGATCGTCCAGCGCAACCACCTTCTCGTCGGGAATCGTGGACACCAAGCGGCGGGCGAGATCGTCGGTCACCCGCAAAATCTGCTCATCTCTAATATTGCTGGCGGCATCAAGAACGGCCATGGCAATACCAACGGGATCAAGCGGGACCGACCCACCATGGCTGGCGGCGGTATGGCGGCCTTCCCAAAGCACGGCGCCATCGGCGGCCCTGATCATTTTAAGATCGGCACCGACTGCGACCCGTGAATAGAGCGCCAGGAAGGTGGTGCCATACTCGTTGACCTCGCCCTCAATCAACGTGCCGCACTTGATCTGTTCGGCCAGGGCCTTGCGATCGCCCTTCACCTGCTCCAGAACGTGGTCGATCCGCTCCAGTCGGACGCTGCGCTTGGATTGGGTGGCGAGATGAGCATAGAGCGACAGCCGTACCTTGGCGGCTTCCTCGGCGCTGGCCATGGGTTGGGAAGGCACCTTGATGGTCAGCGGCAGGATGGCAACGCAATCGGGCGGAGTCGTCTTGTAGGCGTCGTGGACTTGGAAGGCGACCTCGTTCAGACCCAGCCATCCCGTTTCGCCATCCCCCTTGTTCACGTAGGTGGGAGCGGCACAGCCGGTGACGGCGGCCAGAGCGAGGATGACGGGGAGGGAGCGGGGGGCGGTCATTCGGCACCCCGCAAGATATTATATGCGCGTTTGACGATGCGGCGATCCCCCAGGGGGATTTCAGCTATAACCCGATTGAAGTCCTCCAGCGAATAGGCGTCGCGAAAGGTGATAGGCTTCTTGGTGGCGACCACCATCAGATATTCATCCACCATCTTGCGGCCAGCCGACTGACCGGCGGGGAAGGTCGCTTTCAAATCGTAGCGTTTTGCCCCGGCCTCGGTGGGGATGGTGATGGGCTTTGCGATGCGATCCGCATTATCGAACGGGTTGGGGAAAATGCGGCCCACCTGGGAGTCGCCCTTCTCATAGGGCAACCATTGGAAAATCTGCACCGCCATGGGCTGCGATGGCTTCAAGGTGACGATCAGGTTCTCGCCATCGCGATACACTGCGTTGCTAAGGGTAACACCAACATCAAAATTGGGATCGGCCTTGCCTTGGGCCACATGCACATCTGCCTCAAATGACACGGTGCATTTACGAAAACTCTCCATTTCAACCGTAGTTTCTGACCTGTAATTGCGGCTCGAACGGATTTCACCGCCCACCATGGTCCAGACTGTCGAGTTTCGGGCGCATTCCACCTCGTTACCCTGTTCAGTGCATCGCATGGCGTCTTCCGATGACAGTGTTTCTCCTGTCACCTGACGCACGGCATCGGCGCTGGCGCGGCTTTTAGCCTGCTCGCAGGCTTCGGCCTCTGTCATCACCGGAGGGAACATGTAGCTGCCGGTTGCCCGCACCCATTCAGCGGAGGCAGACGCCGGTAAGGCTAAGATTAGTCCGACGATGACGGCGTTGCGCTTCATGGCGGGTTCACTTCTGCCCGACGATCAGAACGGCGCGGGGAAGCATCTGCTGATACAGGTCCTCCAGGCTCATTTCCGGCGGTGAGGATTCAGCCGATGCGGTCTTGCCCAAGAAGGCCAGGATGCGTCCGCCTTTGATGCCGATGTTCATGTCTTCAAGCAGGGTTCCCGTCTTCTGGTAGATTGCCGCGCTATCGGTCTTGCCGACCGCGACGCCCAACAGATGGCCACGCTTGTCGAACACCGGGCCACCCGAATTGCCCTTGTTGATCTTGGTGGTCATCTGGAAGGTGTTTGGGTCGTTGCCCAGCCCGGCGGCCTTGGCGACGATGCCTTCGGTCAGCGCGGGTTGCTCGTCACCAAGGAGACCGATTAGGGGGTAGCCCATAACGATTGCGGCGCGGCCAGCTGCGGGCTGGATTATATCCGAGATCGGAGTCACGGCCCCTTCAGGGAAGGGCTTATCAATTTCCAGCAGCGCCAGATCATCATCCTGCGATACCTTCGCCACACGGGCTTTGC
>CAIYCT010000347.1 GCA_903924765.1 uncultured Rhodospirillaceae bacterium
AAGTCGTTGGAATCTTACAAATGCCCAATCCAAGCTATTTGTTTGGGATCAGGGTTGGGATCAGAGGTTGGGATCGGCACTGGGTCGAGAGACGGCAAAAAACCACGGAGGCTCGTTCACGGTTGCGGAGCCAGCGATATTTACCGATCCTCGTAGAGCACCCAGAACGTCGCCGAGCGTGTGGGCGACACGGGTTGGTCTGTTTGCTTCGGAGGGAAAAACCTCGATCCTTCAACTTTTGTCAGATCAGGGAGTGCCTCCCCATCCTCTCGAGGAGCATGGGGAGGCGACTAGCGCGAGAGTAGCGACGTTGATCCCAGTTCTCAAACCCTCGGCCCAGCAGAAGCGGTATTTAAACCAAAGCCCACTGTTTAGCTCCACTAATAACCCCAGCTTCAGTTATGGTCAGACTGGTTCCGTCCCCAGCATTGAGCCTCTGACCGGCCATCCGCTTGAGCCTGATTCCGAACCGGGTGCTGATCGCCTTGTCCGGTCCAGCACCGAGATCCAGTTCAGCCTCCCGAGCGATCTCGAGGAGTTTGGTGACCCCGACAGGGGTGCTGCCATGAGCGGCCCACCAGAGGTTGCTGAAGGTGGCGATGGCGTTGCCCTGCGGGTCGGCGGCGCCATAAAGACGATCGGTGTTCCCCAGGAAGCCCGGAACGCCAGCAACGTGGAGTACCCCGCCGACGATATCGCACCAATTTTCGAAGGAGCCGAGTCGGGACTGCCCGGGAGCGAGCGGGCGACCGCGTGAAATCCACGACTGAACGAGTACCAGAACCGCACGCCGTAGGCGCGCCCGGTTTTCCGTAGCCCACGCGATGAGGTTCTGATGGCGGAACTGCATGCGTCGCCACGGCTGGAGCATCCCGGCATCGAGACCGATCAGAAGCGTTCGCCGCGCAATCTCTAGAGAGGTCTGGACCTTGTTCCCCGTGGCAACCCAGGTGACCGACCGGGTTGATAACCGAGCGATGTTGGAGGTGCCGATCACCCTGTCCTCCCACTTGTGGGCGGTGAGAGCTGCCGCGAGCGCGGAGCAGTCGAGTCGGCGGCGGACATTGTCAATAACAATGATCCGCGGGCCGGTCCGGAGCTTGGCAGTGATCCGCTTTCGGAACTCTTCCTCCTGAGCGCCCTCGGTCATTACGGCAGCGCTGCCGCCCACCGACACGAGGGTGATGAGATCGATCATCATCCCGGCGCCAGTCCCCGGCGCCTCTTTGGAGATCAGGAACAGGGGGGCGGAACCATTGACCATCGGTCGTATGACCGGAGCGATGAACGCCGCCAAAGCATGCGCCCGGTCAGCCGCGTCCACGAATGGGAAGTCGCACAGCATTTCGTCCAGGATCAAATTCCTTGCCTCGGCAACGTCCTCGTCAGTCGGCTCATCAGGCACATTCGGGGCAGTCTCGCCAGCAGCGAGGGCGAGCAGCATGCCGCTATCTTGAAAGTACCCATCACCAGCGGCGAGCGAGCCGTCGCGGGTGAAGAAGGGGGCAGAGGCGACAGCGTTCAAGATCGGGAAGGGCTTGTCTGGCTGTGCCAGAACGTTCCTGACAAAGGCAGGCGGCGGATGCATCTGAACATCCTCACCGTCGATTTCGACAAAGAAATAGATAATACTCGCGAGGATGGCGCGCAGAGTGTCGGCGATGACATTTACGACCGAGATGCTCCCGTCGTCTTCCTTCACGACCCGAACAAGCTGATCCCCCTGCCTATAGATTGGGACGGCCTCATGGCACTCCATGATGACATCATTGATCTGACCAGTGACCTTGTGGAGGTCGCCGTCCTCTGTGGAGATTTTGGGTAATCCACTGGCCGGGTCGATGGGAAGGGGAACCTTCCCATCGACAGAACTTGCTGCAGGCTGGTCACCTGCAGGTGTATTTGTTAGCATGGTTCTGATCCCTTACTGCTTACAAGTCTGTTGCGGCAACAAGGGGATCGAGCAAGTTCTGAAGCATTCGTATCAATGCCGCCTCTTGCATATGAACCAGAGCGCGATCATTATCGAACCCCTATGCCATCAACGGAAACGGGTACTCCTGGGCGGCAGAGCTGGGAATGTTCCATGGGTTTGATCCAAGCGATTAGGTTGGGATCGGCATTAGGGACTAACTAAGGTTGTTGAGTAGAGGAGATATTTGATGGTGA
>CAIYCT010000348.1 GCA_903924765.1 uncultured Rhodospirillaceae bacterium
AGTCCAGTACTTATTGAGGAACTGCCGATCCTGAAGGAAACCAAGACGCTCTTGCTGGCGCCCTGGTCGTCGGCGGACGGTATCATCGATAACGGCATGACGCCCAATTTCGCCTTCCGCCTATCCCTACGCGACAGCTTGGCAATGCCGTTCATGTTGACGCACGCGGCCGACCACGGCTTTCGGAACGTCGGCTTGTTGCTTACGAACACCGCCTGGGGGCGCTCCAATCTTGCCGCCGCGGAACGCTACTTCGCTTCGGGTGGTGGCGTGAGTTCCGTTGGAACGGCGTGGTACAACTGGCGTGACCAGTCGCTCATCGACAAATATGCAATCCTGCGCAAGGCCGGTGCCCAAGCCATTATCCTGGTGGCCAATGACGACGAGGGCGCCACGCTCGTCCGTGAAATCGCGGCTTTACCGAAGGACGAGCGCCTGCCACTCATCAGCCACTGGGGCGTTACCGGTGGCAGTTTCGCCGAACAGGCGGGACCGGCCCTCAATGAAGTGGACTTCTCCGTCATCCAGACCTTCAGTTTCTTCAAGGCTGACCCTGTACGGGTTGCGAAGATACTGACCGTGACGGAACGTCTGTTCGGCATCAGCAAGATTGGTGACATCGTCTCACCAGTTGGTTTTGCCCATGCCTACGACCTCACGCACATCTTGGCACGCGCTATCACCAAGGCAGGGACGGCCGACCGGGCCGCCGTCAGGGATGCTTTGGAGCTAGTCACGGACTACAAGGGGCTGGTGAGGGACTTTCCTCAGCCCTTCACGGCGACCAACCACGATGCCCTCGGGTCGGATCAACTTTTCATGGCCCGTTACCGTGCCGACGGGATGCTGATCCCGGAAGAGCGATGATTGTGGAGCTTTCAGCATGACCGCTAGCCGCCGTTCCGGTTCCGCCATGGTCCCGAACATGAGTATGGCGCTGCGCTTCTCGCTGGCGTCGGCCACGATCGCCGGTGCTGCCCTCATTCTCATCGGAACCATGTTCTGGACCTATACGGTTCGTCAAGTGACTGACCGGGAGACGGAGACGCTTCGCCTTCATGCTGAGTTCGACGCCAGCCATATTGGCGCGATTCTCGATGCCGTATTCTCCACAATGAGTTCGCTCGCGGCCAACAGCGTGCTTGCCACGGCATTGGTTGACAGTGCAGGCAAAGAAACCTACCTCTTGCCCTTCCTCCACGGCTTCCGGCACATCAGTGGCATCCCCGTTGGCGTTGTCTTCACTGACTTCGAAGGTGGGCTGATTGCGACCAACGGTGCGCCTGAGCCTTCGGCCGAAGAACAGGCATGGCTAACGGCAACCCTGGTATCCGGGAGGCGACAAGCGACCATCCTTCCTGCGGGTCAGGATGGGCGGCGTGTGGTGCTGGCTGCGGAGCTTCTGACCTATTCCAGATCGCAGGAGCCGGAAGGGGCGCTGCTTTATCGCATTCCGCTCGAAGCCCTCGTAAAGGACCCCGAACGGCTGGCCTGGGGTCCAGAAAAAACACCAACGCCTGCGGATAAGCTGGTCGTCTCGGTGCCGGTGGTCACAGACTCAATCATGACGCCACTCGCACTTTGCTACCGGATCTCTGTTAACAAGGCGGACCTCGTGCCGTCACAGGCGGCGAACATCGCCGCACTGCTACTTGCCACCCTGGCTGTGATGGCCTGCGTATTGCTGGTCAGTCAATTTATCGCAAAGCGCCTCACCCGCTCGTTGGTCTCATTGACCGAATTCTCGGGGTCGGTCGTCCGCGATGGCCTTTCCAACAGCCGCGCCCTGGTCGGTGGTCCGCCAGAGGTCGCAAACCTAGCGGCCACCCTAAATGTCATGCTCGACCGCCTAGCCGATGTGACGGGGGAGCTTGAACGCAAAGCTCGAGAGGACGCTGCACGCGAACGGAGTGAGTTACTGCTCAATAATGCTAGCGACGGAGTCCATATCCTCGAACCAGACGGGCGTTTGGTAACTGCCAGTAAATCATTTTATAAAATGCTGGGATATGATGCGGGAGCACCGCCTCAGCTACACGTCTGGGACTGGGACGCTCAATGGAGCCAGGAACAACTTTCGCTACATGTTCTGCCGGAACTGCTTCAGGAGCCGCGCACCTTCTTGGCCAAGCATCGTCGCCACGATGGCAGTATTCTTGACGTCGAGATACACTCACAGGGTATTGAGCTGGACGGCAGACGAGTGCTTTACGCTTCATCCCGCGATATCAGCGAGCGGAAACAGGCGGAAGCGGCGCTTCGCGACAGCCAAGAAGTCGCCACCGCCCTGATGAATGCCACTTCCGATGCCTCCCTATTACTCGATCGGGACGGGGTGGTTCTGGCCGCCAATGAGGAGCTGGCACGGCGCTTCGGGGTGCAGGTCCGCGATCTGATCGGCAGAGTATTCTTTGAATTACTTCCCCCGAAGTTAGCTGAGAGCCGTCGGGCAGCATGTCGTGCTGTCATCGATTCTGGTGTCCCAATGTGCCATCAGGAGGAGAGAATGGGTCTGATCCTTGATAATCGACTCTATCCGGTCCCCAGTGCTGATGGAATTATCCGGCGCGTCGCAATACATGCCCGCGACATCACGGAGAAATTCCGCGCCGAACAAGATATCCGGAATCTGCTGGGGCGTCAAACAGCTATCCTCACAAATACGCCAGTAGGTATTGCCATCATCGATTTTGATCATCATTTTCTCGACGTAAACCCGGCATTTTGTGAGATATTTGGTTGGCGTTCTGATGAGATAATTGGGAGTGCAACTGCAATACTTTACGCTTCCAAGGATGATTGCGAGCATCTTAACGCTCGAATATACCCCGCAATATCCCGAGGCGGCGTCTTTCGTGATGATGTGCAAATGCGGCGGCATGATGGGCAGGATATCTGGATACGGCTGGTCGGTCGGATGGTTGATGGTTCCAATCCTAAATTGGGAGTGATCTGGGCTTTCGAAGATATCACCGATCGAAAGAAGTCAGAGATTGCCTTG
>CAIYCT010000349.1 GCA_903924765.1 uncultured Rhodospirillaceae bacterium
CGAATTTCCGGGCTGCGCCGTGGTCATCAGCCATGATCGCTGGTTCTTGGATCGTTTGGCTACTCATATCCTGGCGTTCGAGGGCGACAGCCTAGTGGTGTGGTTCGAAGGCAATTACCAGGATTACGAGGCCGACCGTCATCGCCGTTTGGGCGCCGAGGCCGATCAACCGCACCGCATTAAGTACAAGCCATTGGTGCGGTGATCACATCAGCCAGCGATAGATGCCCAAGATGTCGATGCCGACGAAGACCCCGTTTAAGATCCATAGCGCCGGATCGCGGGTGACGAGTCCGACGCTGGTCCAGATGCATGACGAAATCAGGAATAGGGTAAAAGCCCAACCGCTATAGGGAATGTTCAGCGCCAACAGCAGTGCGCCGGACGTTCCCGCCAATGTTCCGATCCATTTGAGTTTTGACAGCATCGAGACCTACGAAAGCACAAGCGCCGAAGGAATAAATCCCTCGGCGCTTTTTGTGAAATGGGATTGCCAAGGGGCAAGCCCCTTGGCGTTAAACTTTATTCTGACTCTTCCACGGCAGCGCCGTCCAGATCGCCGGGCGCGCCAGATAAGGCCTCGGAGATTTGGGCGGCATGGTTGCGGATCAGGGTTTCGATTTCCAACGCCGTGGCGGGATTGTCGCGCAAGTAGGTCTTGGCGTTTTCGCGGCCCTGACCGATGCGGGTAGAGTTGAAGGAGAACCAAGCGCCCGACTTCTCGACCACTCCGGCTTTGACGCCCAGATCGATCAACTCGCCAGTCTTGGAGACGCCTTCGCCGTACATGATGTCGAAATCCACCACCCGGAACGGCGGCGCCAGCTTATTCTTGACCACCTTGACGCGGGTCTGGTTGCCGGTGACTTCGTCCTTATCCTTGATGGCGCCGACGCGGCGGATTTCCAAGCGGACCGAAGCGTAGAACTTCAAGGCGTTGCCGCCGGTGGTGGTTTCGGGATTGCCGAACATCACGCCGATCTTCATACGGATTTGGTTGATGAAGATGACGATGCAGTTGGATTTGGACACCGACCCGGTCAGCTTGCGCAAGGCTTGGCTCATCAGACGGGCATGCAGACCCATATGATTGTCGCCCATTTCGCCTTCCAGTTCGGCCCGGGGCACCAGCGCCGCCACCGAATCGACCACCAGCACGTCGATGGCGCCAGAACGCACCAAGGTGTCGGCGATTTCCAGCGCTTGCTCGCCGGCGTCGGGCTGGCTAAGCAACAACTCGTCCAAATTGACGCCCAGCTTGCGGGCATAAATGGTGTCCAGGGCTTGCTCGGCGTCAATGAAGGCGGATGTGCCGCCCTTCTTTTGCGCTTCGGCGATGGCGTGCAGGGCCAAGGTGGTCTTGCCCGAACTTTCCGGTCCGTAGATTTCGATGATGCGACCACGGGGCAAACCGCCGATGCCGAGCGCCACGTCCAGACCCAGCGAGCCGGTTGAGATCACCTCGGTTTCCACATGATCCTTTTGCCCCAACCGCATGATGGAGCCTTTGCCGAAAGAGCGCTCGATCTGACCGAGAGCGGCTTCCAACGCCTTTTGTCTATCCATGGTA
>CAIYCT010000350.1 GCA_903924765.1 uncultured Rhodospirillaceae bacterium
CCAAGAATCCGCTTTCCTTGCTCAAGTCGTCAAGATCGTTGACTCCGGTGGTGATGACCAATCCTTCTTGGAAGATCAACTCGGTGGTGTCGAGGCTATAATTCATCCCGGCTATGAACAAAAATCCCAAGCCGATCAGCACCAACCCAAGCGCGCCAAACGCGCTGTTGAAGTTCCACACGATGCCCTGAAATTTTTCTTTTATCCTGGCCCGGGTCCGCGTATCGACCACCCGGCCTGCGTCCAATTTCAAATGACTAACCTTGCCGTCGCGCATATTGGCATACAGCGCCTCGGCTTCGGCGATCAATTGCGCGGACGGCTTGGTGCGAATCGAAACGTAGCCTTTGATCGCATCTCCCTCTATTTCGGGGATGACATTGGCGAAGACCCAATAATGATCGCCGTTCTTGCACCGGTTTTTAACCAGACCCTGCCAAGGCTTGCCCGTCTTGACCGTCGTCCATAAATCGGCAAACGCAGCCGACGGCATATGCGGATGCCGGACCAGATTATGGGGTGAGCCCATCAATTCGGACTCTGAATAACCGCTAAGGTCGGCAAAGGCTTGATTCACAAACGTTATCTTGCCATTAACATCCGTGCGCGAGACCAACACTTTCCCATCAGGAAAAAAAGCCTCACGGCCCGTAACAGGTCCGTTGTCTTTCATGCTCTCCCCCAAAGCGACCAGTTTAGATTTGTTCTTAAACGTCTGGCCGTCATAGTCTTTTATTGTCAAACGAGCTTATCTTTGTAGCATCAAACTTTGGGCCTACGCATTTACCAAGTGGACTTATATCGCTATATTTTAAGTAATAGGGATGAAGGCCAAGGCGATCCCGTTCATGCAAAAACGCAATCCCGTAGGTTCGGGACCGTCCGGGAACACATGCCCCAGATGCCCGCCACAGACAGAGCAATGAATCTCGGTCCGCACCATATGGGCTGAGTGATCCTGGGATGTTGCAACCGCGCCTTCGATGGCGGCCCAGAAGCTGGGCCAGCCGGAACCGCTGTCATATTTGGTCTCGGATTTAAAAAGCGGCGCGCCGCAACCGGCACAAACAAAGGTTCCGTCACGATGCTCATCCAACAGCGGGCTCGTACCCGCCCGCTCGGTGCCATGTTGACGCAACACGGCGTATTGCGATGGGCTTAACGCGTATTTCCACTCATCATCGCTTTTACTCATGCCTCATCCCCCTTTAAAGGTTTTAAGGACACACCCACCAACGCCGGATCGGCGTTGAACAAACCGGGATACAGCGCCTTCAACTGAACGACCTTGGGCAGATCGTTATACACGATGTACGGGTTGTCAGGATTGAGGGTGGCATAGTCTTGGTGATATTTTTCAGCCGGATAAAATACATCCAAGGGTTCGATCTGCGTCACGATGGGGCGTCTGAAACATTTGCTGCGGTCCAGTTGCTCCACATAGACCCGAGCGACATTGAGCTGGTCGTCCGAGGTTGTGAAGATAGCCGAGCGGTATTGGGTGCCCGAATCGGGTCCTTGGCGATTTAACTGTGTGGGATCGTGCGCCACAGAAAAGAACACGCGCAGCACCGTGCCGAAACTGACCTGATTGGGATCATAGGTCACTTGGACCACCTCGGCGTGACCGCTGACGCCCGTGCAGACCTGTTGGTAGGTTGGATTGGGGCGACGCCCTCCCGCATATCC
>CAIYCT010000351.1 GCA_903924765.1 uncultured Rhodospirillaceae bacterium
CAGGCGTCGAGCGGAATGCTCTGTTTGCGTCTGGTCTCGAACTCGGCTCGCTCACAGGGCTCTTCACGGAGTTCGATGTCGGTCAGGGATAGGTCGTACTGGTCGAGCAGGTCAGCGACCTTGGCGGCGGCAGATAGAGCCTCCTCTTCGGTGCAACCGTTCTCGACCGTCTTGGACCGAAGCGCCTGAATCCGGGCCTTCAGTTTTTCGAGATCGGCGGTGTGCTGGCTGGTCGGCGGCATGGCGGGCAATCATCTCATAAACAGGCAAAACTAACGATAGGGGAAGGTCAGTTCCTGAAGGTCGCCACGAAAACGTCAACATTCCATATTACATAACCTACCAACTCAAGATCGGCCCATGGGCATTGAGGCTATTGATCGATGGCAGCGCACCTCCTCAAGCACGGGCCGCATACTTTGGTTGAGCCGAGACCCCATTGTAGGTGGAGAACAACATGACCACTGGCATGAGACTATTATTTGCGGCGATCGGATTCGTTGCCGCCGCTTCGCTTTCCACTCCAAGCAAGGCCGACGATATCGGCTGTGTGAAAACGGGGTTCCAGTTGATTGGACCCGATAATCAGATTTGCGTCCAGGCATTTGACGATCCCAAGGTCACCGGGGTCGCCTGCCACCTGAGTTTTGCGAAAGCCGGCGGACTCGGCGGTGCTTTGGGGATCGCGACGGATCCCTCCAAGTTTTCACTGGCCTGCCGACAGATCGGTGCAATCACGATGAGCAATGACCTGAGGCCCAATGAGTTGGTCTTCAGCGAGTCTGCGTCGTTGTTCTTCAAGGAAACAAAAGTTGTTAGAATGGTTGATCAGAAGCGTAACACCCTTGTCTACCTTGTGTATAGCACCAAGCTGATAAACGGCTCCCCGTTCAACAGCATATCCACTGTTCCAATCATGCCCTGGAAGCAATAGTTACTAAGGGCCGGTATGGTTATCGGGAGGCTCCAGTATTTTAGTAACCTTGGGCCTCCCGATAATGCCTCGGTTTATTTTACCCCTTCTACAAGGTGCGAGCAATCTTGACCAAGTAGGCCTGAGCAACTTTGTTCCGTAGTAAGGATGACGCTCATATTTTGCTTTGTATCACAACAAGTTAGCAATATAGAAATCATCGTGTGACTGATCTGTGACCTTCTGGTTTTGTTCTGGTTTGGGAGTGACCTTCTGATACGGAATCAGAGAATTTGGGGTCGATGATGGGAGTGAGGGTGATGAAACGGTGGTCAGCCACCGCCCCGATCATCGCCATTGCTGATTTGTCGCGCTGGTCAAATGTCAATTCTAATGCCGATCTCAACCACCTGTTCGCCTGAAATTCGATAAAATTCGCTCGCCTCGGCTGCATTGCGCGCCATGTAAGCAAAGAACCACTCCGAGAACCCGTTAAATTCGCGATTATCCACGTCGGCGATTATCCGCTCATGCCTGACATAATATGTAAAATTCTCAGGGGGGATATCAACTTTCAGAACATCCTCAGCACACAGCCGCGCGGCCACTGAAATATTTGGGGTTTGCATGAAGCCGTAGTGCGCTTCTGCTCTCCAGATGCCATCTCCCATCGCTGTGGCGGTAAGCCGATCACGTGACTGGACCCGTGGGACTTCGTGGACTACTACCTTCAAGATGATCACGTGCTCGGGTAGCACCTGATTGTGCTTGACGTGGTGCTGCATGATAACCGGAATTTCTGAGGAGGTGTTGGCGAGGAACACCCCGAGCCCAGGCCGACGAACCGCTTTGCCATCCTCCAATCGCTTCAGAAACGTCTCAACAGGTTCTGTAAGGCTTGCCAAGCGTCCATCAACATACTGCCGCCCCCGCTCCCAAAGGCGCATCGTCAGGAATACCGTGATCCCGCCCGCAAGCGGGAGCCAACCTCCCTGGGTGATTTTGAACATGTTGGACGTAAAGAAACCGAGGTCGATCAGCGTAAACACGCCAGCCAGCGTCACGACCACCGCTACCGGCCAATGCCAGAGTTGACGCATCGCCACAGCCAGCAACACGGTGGTTATCAGCATCGTTCCCGACACGGCTATGCCGAACGCGGCGGCCATGTCGTCGGAACTTTTGAACACTTGAACGACCCCAACGGTAAGAAGCATTAATGTGTAATTGACGGCTGGCAGGTAAATCTGGCCGTAGCCCTCGGCAGAAGTCTGGACAATCTTCATCCTCGGCAACAATCCCATGTTGATTGACTGCCGAGTAATTGTGAATACACCCGAGATCAAGGACTGAGAGGCTATCACCGTGGCCATCGTCGATAGTGCTACCAGCGGCAATTGCCACGCATCGGGGGCCAAGCGGAAGAAGGGGTTGGTGATATTTCCCGGCTCCGCAAGAAGCAAAGCGGCCTGACCGGCATAGTTCAGCAGCAGGGCCGGCAGCACCACCAGGAACCAAGTCAGGCGGATTGGGCGCCGTCCAACGTGGCCCATGTCCGCATAGAGGGCCTCTCCGCCCGTCAGTGCCAGGAACACCGCTCCGAACACCATGAAGGCCACCCAGATGTCGCGCTGGGCGAGGGCCAAGGCCCATGAGGGATCAAGAGCCGAAAGAACCTGTGGTGCCCGAAGAATGCCGGATATTCCGAGGACAGCGATGGTCCCAAACCACATCAGCATCACTGGCCCAAACATCCGGCCTATAACAGCGGTGCCTCGGCATTGAACCAGAAACAGGCCGATCAAAATCACCACCGTTATCGTCTTTACCCAGGGCGTGAGTGATGGAGCCGCAACTTCCAACCCCTCAATGGCACTCAGCACGGAAATTGCAGGAGTGATTACGCCATCTCCAAAAAGAAGCGTCGCTCCAAAAATGCCGATGACGATTAAAATCTTCCGACGTTTATCACCACCAGTACTCCATGGCCTTACCAACGCCAAAAGAGCCAGGATGCCGCCCTCACCGTGGTTATCGGCTCGCATGACAAAGACGACATATTTGAGGGCGACCACGATCAGAAGCGCCCACACGATCATGGACAGCATGCCCAGCACAGCAACCGTGTCAACGACACCGCCTGCACCGTCAGCGGCGGTTTTCGCAGCGACCCCGAAGGTGTAGAGGGGGCTTGTTCCTATGTCGCCATACACGATCCCCAAGGCGGCGACGCTAGCGATAGCAAGCGGAAGCGAGTGGGCGGGTTCCGCCGCACCCTCACTGCTCTTGTTCATCATTGCCATGGAAGTCCTGTGTGGTGGTGGGCCAGAAGAATGTTTAGGACAAGCCTGAGGAATACACCAAACCCGAAAAATGAACCAGATATAAGGTTCGGGCGATATGTTCACGATATGAGGCTGGCCTACTGATAGAATATCAGAGAATTTTGGGTTTGTGATCGTTGACGAGGGTGGTGAAACGGTCGTGGGCGGTGCCGGTGGCGATTATGCGGAGAATGGCTCGTACACGTTCGCCGTATGCTCAGCAGCATGGGCTAAGCTCGCGAGACGGTCATGCTCCTCCGCAGATCATGACGGCGAGCCGGGACCATTCGGCCGAAGCCGATAATTATTAGTTGCTTGGCACGGGGGATGTCGTCGGGCTGAGTATGATGACGGCCCCATCGTCGTTCAGCTCCGGCAATATACGGTAGGTTCCGCTCCAGCCATCCACCACTTCGCCAAACATCAGAGACCCCTTGCGCATCTTGCACGCCCAGTGCTGATCGTCGTTAAAAACGATCCGCCTTCCGAGCTCGGGGTCCGGGTGATACGAAATCGTTTTATTGCCATCGAGAATGTCTTTGGGAACGAGCATCTCGGACGAATGGCCCGAACACAGGCTCTCTATGGCGTCGTTATATTCGCCGAGGGCAAAGGCCGGCCCCGCGGCCAAGGCTGCCACTATGGCAGGGACAAATTTGAAGCATCTCTTCATCTCGAACCCTCCTGCGCGCCTCTGAACAGGCAATTTTAAGAGAGACCGGCTTTAAGAGAGACCGGCCGCGATCGGGCGCGCGAGCCGAACCTGGGGCCTGGTTTGCGCGCTTTTGCGTTTATGGCTGAAGCGCCTGAGAGGCGCCGCGGGGGCGCCGGGGTCGCCACTCTTCTCCGAGGCCAGTTGGTCCGGACGGCCGGTTCCGGGCCACCAGAACATTACCGGGCCGGCCGGTTCCACCGCGGCTTTCGTATACTGGCGAAGATCATGGCTCCAGGTGCCGCTATGCCCCATCATCGCGGTCCAGGCCGAGGTCAGCGCGCTCCATTCGTTCTGAGTCTGGATCGCCGCCCCCAACTCCGAGCCAACGGAGTCGCGCAGCCACTGCGCCACCTTCGGAGACCATTCATAGCGGTTTCCGGTCATGGCGTAGTAAAGCACCCTGGGATGGGTTTCCGTGAGGATGATCTCCGGCCAGTTCCTGCGCAGGCTGACGGCAAGCGCCATGCCCTGGATCGCCGCCGCCCCTTGGACGGAATTGGACGGCAGCACGCTCCTCATGATCGGACTGTAGGTCGATCTGAGCCAGCGGTCGGCACCGCGCCAACCGCAGCGGCTGGTCTCCCAAAACATCAAGACATCGACCCCAACCGCACTGGGCGTGTCGTTTCTCAAGCGGTCGAAATACCAGTCCATGGCTTCGTCGACGCAACCAACCGATCCCGTCTCGCTTCGGATGGTGTCTGCGGAGGCGCGGATGATCGACACACCACTTTTGCTTGTGGCCCGTGCGCTTCCGCCTGGCGCATAACCAAGATATATCATGATACGGCCCCTCTATTAGGTCGGTATCCACTTCAGTGTATTAAGGTGCCCGCCAGACGGCCCACCCTTTATTCGCACCGCTTAGCTAGAAGCAACGCATGGCTGGCGCGAAACAAAGTAGATACCTGTAATTTCTGTCAGGCTCTCATTGTCCAAAGAATGACTTGGGATGATGATCAAAATATGGCACGAAAACGCATCCCCCCCTGTATAGTTTGACGGGACAGCCACGAAAAATTATCAGTATATTGCGAGGAACACTTGATTGTGTTCATTTTGTGGTGACATTATCTGGCGCAAGCCTGATCAACAAACACGCCTTCCGGGCGTCTTCTTGGCAAGCGATGAAAGGATGAGCCGGAATCAGTGCGCGAGCGGCAGAGTGTTCCGATTCAGACCGGGACGCCTGGGGAACCAGGCATTCCGGTCATCGCCCTGGCGGGGGAACTCATGGCCCTCGCGGCGGCAGCCTTCCCCTGCAAATACCGCCTTGTCCAATGGTAGCGTCGGCGCCGGTCCTTGGAATCGGCGCCCGGCCACCAATACGAGACCGGCCCGGCCGGTTCCACCGCGAAGTGCGAACGCTGGCGGAGATCCTGCCTCCAGGTTTGGCTGTGGCCCATTCGTCCCACCCAGGCCGACACCAGCGCGCTCCACTCGCTTTGGCTGGAAATGGTCGATCCGCTCGGCAAGCCGATCTTCGCCTCGGCCCACTCGACCGCGGCCGCGTCCCAGTTCGGGATCGTGTTGACCATGGCGTAGTAGAGAAGCCTCGGGCAGGTTTCGACCAACTGAATCGCCGGCCACGCCTGACGCAGCATGGTCCCAAGCGCAATGCCCTGCACGAGGAGCGCGCCCGGGGTGAAGTTCGACGAAATGATCAGGCGCTTGGCATTGCCATAGTTTGCCCGGAGCCAGAGGTCCGCGGCCCTCCACCCCCCCTTGCCGGTCTCCCAATAGAGCGGGCAATCGATGCCGATCGAGGCCGGCTCGTCACGGCCCAAACGCTCGGAGAACCATTTCATGGCGGCATCGACGCAACTCACATAGCCGACATCGAACTGAACCGAACCTGCCTCGTACCGAAGAATGGCCACGCCACTTTTCTTGGTTATCCGCGAACTTCCCGCCGGTGAATAGCCGAGATAGATCATCGACAGCCCCTCACCGCCAGCCGGTATCGAGCAGCACGACCACGAACAGGGCGGCCAGATACTGCATCGAGGCGAAAAAGTTGCGGCGCGCCCATTCGCGGTTGGGCTGGCGGATCAGGTTCCAGTTGCACCAAAGCAGCGCGGCCCCGAGTGCGATCGAGAGCACACCATAGATCGCGCCCATCTCGCCCAGCCACCAGGGCAACGCCGCGACCACGATCATCAGCAGCGAATTGGCGAAGATCACCCGCGCGGTGACGGCATCGCCGACCAGAACCGGCAGCATCGGCAGCTTGGCACGGGCATAATCGTCCTTGATCAGAATCGCCAGCGCCCAGAAATGGCTGGGTGTCCACAGGAACAGCACCACCGCCAGCAAAATCGGCAGCAACAGACGGTGGGGATCGACCGCCGCCGCCCCGGCCAGAACGGCAAAGCTGCCGGCGGCGCCACCGATCACGATGTTGAGCCAGGTCCGGCGCTTCAGCCAGACCGTGTAGACAATGGCGTAAAAGAAGGCGCCGAGAAAAAGATGTAGCGCGACCATGGCGTTGAATACCGACCACGCCAAACCGACCCCGGCCGCCAACAGCAACGCCGCGATCACCAGGACCAATCCCGGCCGCGCCAGCGCGCCCATGGCCAGCGGCCGCTTGCTCGTGCGCTCCATCAGACGATCGATGTCGCGGTCGTACCAGTTATTGAACACCGAAGCCGCCGCTGAGCCCAGCATCATCGCCACCGTCAACAGCGCCATCGCCACCGGGTCGAAATGATGGGCGATCGCGCAATAGCCCATCATCGCCGAGAGGGCGATCATGACCCCGATGCGCATCTTGAAAAGTTCGATATAAGACCGAAAGGGCATGCTGAACTCTCGTCAAGCCTTATGAGTGTCGGTTATCGATGCAGAAGCTCGGAAAGATCAACGGCCAGCTTGTCACTCGCAATGTCGCGGTTGAACACCTTGACGACGGCCCCCTTATCATCGGTGGCGAAGAAGAATGCCGTGTGGTCTATGATATATGACCCAGGCGCTCCGCCCTCTATCTTCTGGTAATAGACTTTATAAGCCCGCGCCGCATCGGCGATTTGAGCAGGCGTCCCGGTCAATCCGATCAGGCGGGGATGAAAGAGAGCAACGTAATTGCGCAACTTATCGGCACTGTCGCGCTCGGGATCGACGGTGATGAAAAGAGGCTGAACGCGGTCGCCATCCGGCCCCAGACGGTCAAGCGCCCGCGCGATCGTGCCCAGGCTGGTCGGGCAGATGTCGGGGCAGAAACTGTAGCCGAAGACGATGACGAGCAACTTGCCGGGCCAAGTGGCCGGGGTCACCGCCAGACCTTCGGTCGAAACCAGGGAAAAGGAGCCGCCAACGACCTGGGTCACCCGGTGCGTACCGCTGGAATCCGGGCCATAGGTAGACATTCGCAACAAAACGACCGCGGCCACCAACGGCACCAGAACCACCGCGGCCATGATGATGAGAACGTGGCGACGAGAGAAACTCATCGTCTTTTCCTTGCAAAACCATAGCGATTTATCAGGACATCGGAAGCGAACCAAGTTGGGGAGCGAACGCGACGCGACGGGCTCGCTCCCCCGCACGACTTGGTTATTGACCGCGGAACGATTCGGTTCCGGGCATCGGCATCATGTTGATCTCACCGTGGAGCATGATCCAGATCGAGCCGATCATCGCGATGACCACGACCATCACCGTAAAGACGGTCGTAACCATCATCCAGCCTTCCTCCGAACAGGAACTTACCCTGAGGAAGCAGACCATATGGACAATGACCCGCGCGATGGCGATGGCCACCAGCACGACCGCCGTGGTCTGAATGCTGCCGACACCCCCCATCGCCACCAGACCAAAGGCAAGGGCACTCAGAACCGCCGCGAGGCCAAGGCCGACCAGATAGCTCTGAACCGACCCATAACCGAAACCCTCGGTGACGGCGTGCCCGTGAGCGTGGCCCGCATGTGTGTGATCGCTCATCGAATCACCCCCATCAGATAGACGAATATGAAGACGCAGACCCAGGTGATGTCGAGGAAGTTCCAGAACATGGAGAAGCAAACCACCCGGCGCTCATTGGCGGCGTTAAGGCCGTGCTGGAGAACCTGGACGGTCAGCACCCCCACCCAGACCAACCCCGCGATAACGTGGAGGCTGTGGGCGCAAACCAGCGTGATCAAGCAAGAGAGGAAGGCGCTAGTCTGATAGGTCGCACCAATCGCCTCCATGTGCTTGAGTTCGCTGAACTGGTTGAAGAGGAAGCACGCTCCGAGAAGCGCGGTCGCCCCGAACCATTTCAGCGCCAAGCCGGCATTTCCCTTCCGCGTCTCGGCCATGCCCATGGTGCAGAAGAACGCAGAGAGAAGCATGATGACAGTATTGGCAGCCACCACCGGCAGGTGGAACAACTGGCCGCCATGGCCGTCGTCGAGCGGCGCGGGACCATTGGCATAGTGCCCACCCAGCCAAGCGTAGATCGCGAACAGCCCGCAGAACAGGAGCATATCGCTCATCAGGAACATCCAGAACCCGATCACGGTGCTGGCGCCGTCGTGATCGTGCTCCTCCGTCACATGAAAGGCCGGGGGCTCCCCGCCTTTCCCGTGGCTCATGATCGTTGTCGTTGTCATGGGTCTTAACCTTGCTGAGCGAGAAGACGGGTCCGTTCACCTTCCGTGCGGGCGACGACATCCGCAGGAATGTGGAAGGAGCGGTTGTAGTTGAAGGTGTGGCCGATACCGATCACCAGCATCAGGGCGAAGCTGAGGGCCGCCAGCCACCACATGAACCAGATCACCGCGAACGAGAAGGCCAACAACAACACAGACAAGAAGATGCCGGTCGAGGTGTTGCTGGGCATATGAATGGCCTTGAACCCATCCAACGGCCTGCGATAACCGCGCTCCTTCATGTCGGTCCAGGCGTCGATATCATGGACCAAGGGCGTGAAGGCGAAGTTATAGGCCGGCGGCGGCGAAGAGGTCGCCCATTCGAGCGTGCGACCGCCCCAGGGATCGCCGGTGGTGTCGCGAAGCTTCTCGCGGTTGACGATGCTGACGAAGAGCTGAATGAGGAAGAAGACGACACCCAGCAGAATGACAAACCCACCGATCGCCGCGATCACGAAGTAAATCTGCAAGGAGGGATCGTCGAACGACTGAGTCCGGCGGGTGACCCCCATGAAGCCAGCGATATAGATCGGCAGGAAGGCGATGAAGAAGCCCACGGTCCAGAAGGCGACCGAAAGCTTGCCCCAGAACGGCTCGAGCTTAAAGCCGAAGGCCTTGGGGAACCAGTAGTCGATCGCCGCCAGCATCGCGAACACGATGGCACCGATGGCGACGTTGTGGAAGTGGGCGACGACGAACAGACTATTGTGAATCTGGAAGTCGGCAGCCGGGATCGAGCACAGCACGCCGGTCAGGCCGCCGAGCAGGAAGGTGAGCATGAACGAAATCGTCCATAACATCGGCACGTCGAAGCGGACGCGCCCTCGATACATCGTAAAGAGCCAGTTATAGACCTTGACGCCGGTCGGGATCGCGATCAACGCCGTCATCAAACCGAAGAAGGCGTTAATGTTCGCGCCCGAACCCATGGTGAAGAAGTGGTGGAGCCAAACCAGGAAGCCGAGCACGGTGATGCTGACCGTGGCATAAACCATCGAAGTATAGCCGAACAGCCGCTTGCCGCAGAAGGTCGCCGCCACCTCGGAATAAACGCCGAAAGCCGGCAGGATCAGGATGTAAACCTCGGGATGGCCCCATATCCAGACCAAGTTGACATAGGCCATCGGGTTGCCGCCAAGCTCGGTGGTAAAGAAGTGCATCCCAAACAGGCGGTCAAGGGTCAGCAGGGTGATCGAAATGGTCAGGAAGGGGAAAGAAATGACGATCAGAGCGTTGACGCACAGCGAGGTCCAAGTAAAGACCGGCATCTTCATCAGGTTCATGCCGGGGGCGCGCATTTTGAAAATGGTCGCGACGAGGTTGATCGCGCCGATGGTCGTCCCGATACCCGAAATTTGAAGCGCCCAGAGGTAGTAATCCACTCCGACCCCAGGGCTCGCGGCTAAGCCGGTCAATGGCGGCTCGCCGACCCAGCCGGCCTGCGAGAACTCACCGACGAACAGCGAAATGTTCACCAAAATCGCCGCAACCGCAGTCAGCCAGAAGCCGAGATTGTTGAGGTAAGGGAAGGAAACGTCACGGGCGCCAATTTGCAGCGGCACCACGAAATTCATCATGCCGACGATCAACGGCGTCGCCACGAAGAAAATCATGATCACGCCATGGGCGGTGAAGATTTGGTCGTAATGGTGCGGAGGCAAGTAGCCTTCCGAGCCATTGAACGCCATCGCCTGCTGAAGGCGCATCATGATGGCGTCGGCCAAGCCTCGGACCAGCATGATGATGGCCAGCACCACATACATGATGCCGATGCGCTTGTGATCGACGGTGGTAATCCACTCGCGCCACAAATAGCCCCAAAGGCGGAAGTAAGTGAGTGCGCCAACGGCGGCAAGGCCGACCAGCGCCACGACGGCGAAGGTAATCAGGAGAATCGGCTCATGATACGGTATGTCGCCAAGCGTCAACCGGCCGAAAATTGGGTCCAGATGAGGAGTATCGGGGGACATTATCTTTTAGCCCTTTTCGGTTGGAAGGGAGCGGTCAGTTTGAAGCGACGTTCGGCCGGCACAGACCGTTGCCTTTCTTGGCGTCGTTGGCCCTCTGTGTGCTCAGGCACTCATTCGAAGACTTGCCGACGCACTGATCGAGCGCGGTGCTGTAAAGCTGGGGATCGACGGTGCCATAGCGGTGAACGGGTTCGCCCGCGCTAGGAATCGCGAGTTTGAGATAGGCGGCGGAATCCAGCGTCTCGCCGGAAGCCTTGACGTCCGCGACCCATTTGTCGAAGTCGGCGTTGCTCAAGCCGTGGAAGACGAAATGCATTTTCGAGAAGCCGGCGCCGCTAAAACGCGACGATTGCCCCATATAGTTACCGGGCTTGTTGATGACCGCGTGGAGCTCGGTTTCCATGCCCGGATAAGCGTAGACCATGCCCGCCATCGCCGGAATGTCGAGGGCGTTTTGTACCCGGTCGGCGGTGATGCGGAACTCGATCGGCTGGTTGACCGGCGCCGCGAGGTCGTTGACCGTGGCGATGCCCAACTCCGGATAGATGAACAGCCACTTCCAATCGAGAGCGACCGTCTGCACAACCAGGGGCTTGGTTCCCGGCGGCACCGGCTGATCAGGCGCAATGCGGGTGAGTTGGCGATAGGGATCAAGGGTATGCGCCGTCTTCCAGGTCTCCATGCCAATGGTGATGATGATCATCACCGGCACGCCCCAGATCACCAGCTCAAGCAATGTCGAGTGATGCCAATGAGGCTCATAACGAGCTTTTGTATTCGTATGCCGGTAGTGCCAGGCAAAAAAGGCCGTCAGGAACACCACAGGCACGATAACGATACACATCAACTCAGTGGCATAAAGTAGAAGATCACGTTGCTGCACGGCGACGTCGCCGGACGGGTGCAGCATCACTGCGTTGCAGGCGCCCAGAATAGCCATGAGCGGCAGCAGGGCGATGATACGAATAGGCTTCAAGGCGGGGTTCCTCTCGGTGACAGGGGAAGGCGACGAAAGAGCAAGCGCACGGCTTGTTTAGTTGACAAAACAAGAGATATTGGAGGATTTCTTAGTCGATGCTTTTGTATTATCTATGCTCTCTCCAATGTTATGTAGGTGTCTTGTGTAGATGTGCGGTTTTGCGGCCCTTTCTTGCTGATGTCTGGCGCGCGGACGGCGCGCACGACTTCGTATCCCGGCCTTGAGGGTCGCTTGGTTTGCTCGGCTTGACCGCATAGCCGCTGAGAGAGCCGGGGCGTAGCGAAACCACTCAAATTCCCCAGAGTATTGCTTCGGCTGAATTGAATGTGAGCGCGAACACCTGCCTATTGACAAGGCTAGGCCGCCGCCAAAAGGTAAAGGGTTCTTTAACGAGTGGGCCATTATTGTGTCTGCGCTTGTCATGTCGTCCGGAGCCAAACAACGCTGACTCCTTCCAGGGCGCTATGTTGACCACCGTCTTTGGAGAATCAAAACCAGATCAAAGAGCGAAAATAAAATTCAAGGCGCATAACTGACATGCCAGGCACTTTAACCTGATTACATTTACAGGCTCTGGCGTAAAATTACCTGGTATGTGTAACAGGTACGAATGACATAACGCCTGATGCTTTTGTCAGGTGTACTGGGCGCGCCGAACATGCAGAAGGCTCCGCTATTTTCGCAGGTGCTCCGAATCGGCTAGCCAGTCCCAATACCCTGCGCCGATCATGTTGCTCACCGTGGTCCCATGCCTGACAAGACCCCAGTTCAAAAAAACCTCATAAAAATATGGAAAAGTGAGGTTTCGCCATAACCCCTTGTAATCTTAGGCTCTCAACCATCGTTTGACCTTCTTCCAACCTGGAAACATAATAATAAACAGGTGAAGCAGGATTAAATGAGGTTACACAATGCCACAAGCCCGCGTCCTTACCGACCACGAGCAAAAGCGTATCCTTGCTGTGGTCGCCCAAACCAAACACGCACCTCGAAATCGGATGGCTTTCATTCTGTCCTATCAGGCA
>CAIYCT010000352.1 GCA_903924765.1 uncultured Rhodospirillaceae bacterium
GGCTGCATTCCCACCAAGGCACTGCTGCGCTCCGCCGACATCTTGCGGACTATGAAGCATGCCGAGGAATTCGGCCTGTCTGCGCCGGGCGCCTCTTATGACTTGGCTAAAGTGGTGGCCCGCTCGCGCGCCGTGTCGGCGCAGCTGCAAGCAGGCGTCAAGCACCTGTTGAAAAAGAACAAGGTCACGGTGTTCGACGGCATTGGCAAACTTGCTGGATCGGGCAAGGTCTCGGTCAACGGCTCGACGGTGCTGAACGCCAAGCACATCATTCTGGCCACCGGCGCGCGGGCTCGCGTACTGCCGGGATTGGAACCCGATCAGAAGCTGGTCTGGACCTATCGCGAGGCCTTGGTGCCGCAAATAATGCCCAAGCGACTGCTGGTGGTGGGATCCGGCGCTATCGGAATCGAGTTTGCAAGCTTTTTCAATGCACTGGGAAGTGATGTTACCGTGGTTGAGGTGATGGAGCGGATCTTGCCGGTGGAAGATGCCGAGATTTCAGCTTTGGCGCGCAAGTCATTGGAAAAGCAAGGGATGAAATTTCAAACCTCCGCCAAGGTGCTGGGTTTGAAGAAATCCGCAGACACCGTCACCGCCACCATCGAGGCGGGCGGCAAGACCAGCGAACTGACCGTGGATCGAGTGATTTCTGCCGTCGGCATCGTTGGCAATGTGGAGAATCTGGGGCTGGAAGGCACCAAGATCGTGGTGGATAAAACCCACATCGTCACCGATGAGTTCTCGCGCACCGGCGAGCCCGGCGTGTACGCCATCGGCGATTTGACCGGCCCGCCGTGGCTGGCTCACAAGGCCAGTCATGAAGCGGTGATCTGCGTCGAGAAAATCGCCGGTCTGCCCCATGTCCATCCGTTGGATGTATCCAAAATCGCCGGTTGCACCTATTGCCATCCGCAGGTGGCCAGCGTCGGCATGACCGAGGAAAAAGCCAAGGCGACAGGGCGAGAAATCAAGGTCGGGCGTTTTCCCTTCATCGGCAACGGCAAAGCCATCGCCTTGGGCGAGACCGAGGGCATGATCAAGACCATCTTCGACGCCAAGACCGGCGAAATGCTTGGGGCGCACATGGTTGGGGCCGAGGTTACCGAGATGATCCAAGGCTATGTGGTGGCAATGAATTTGGAAACCACCGAGGCCGATTTGATGCATACGGTGTTCCCTCATCCCACATTGTCCGAGATGATGCATGAAGCGGTGCTTGACGCCTACGGCCGCGCCATTCATTTTTAGGACATGACAACAGCTCAACGCCCTCGCCATCCCGAGAAGATCAATAAGCCGGACAATCCCAGTCCGCCCAAGCCGTCCTGGATCAAGGTCAAGGCCCCCACCTCGGCCGAGGCCAAGGATGTGCGCGATCTGATGCGGTCGAAAAACTTGCATACGGTGTGCGAGGAGGCGGCTTGTCCCAACATCGGCGAATGCTGGAAGGCGCGTCACGCCACCTTCATGATTTTGGGCGACATCTGCACGCGGGCCTGCGCGTTTTGCAATGTGGCCACCGGCAAACCTGCCCATGTGGACCCGGACGAACCCAAGCATCTGGCGGAAAGCGTTGCTTCCATGGGGTTGCGCCATGTGGTGATCACCTCGGTGGATCGCGATGATCTGGATGATGGCGGCGCAAGCCAATTCGTCGCCAGCATTGAAGCCATCCGCACCTTGGCATTGGGATGCAGCATCGAGGTATTGACCCCTGATTTCCGCGACAAACCCGGCGCGGCCGAGGCGGTGGCAAGGGCCAAGCCCGACGTGTTCAATCACAATCTGGAAACCGTTCCCAGGCTGTATGCCAAAATCCGTCCCGGCGCACGTTTCGAGCTGTCGCTGTCGGTGTTGTCCGCCGCCAAGCGCGTCGATCCCTCCATCTACACCAAGTCAGGCATCATGGTGGGCTTGGGCGAAAGCTTCGAGGACGTGTTGGGCGTCATGGACCATATGCGCGAGGCCGGGGTGGATTTCATCACCATCGGTCAATATCTGCAACCCACGCCCAAACATGCGGCGGTTGATCGCTATGTGGAGCCCAGTGAGTTCGAGGCCTATGCCGCGGCAGCCCGCAAGAAAGGCTTCCTGATGGTGGCGTCATCGCCCCTGACCCGGTCGTCTCATCACGCTGACCGGGACTTCGAGCAATTGCGTCAGGCCCATGCCGCATCACGATGAGAGCCTGATCGTTCCCTTCACGCCCGATCAAATGTTCGATCTGGTTGCCGATGTGGAATCGTACCCCGCATTTCTGCCTTGGTGCATCGGCGTCAGGGTCCGTGATCGTATGCCTGCCTCGTATCTTGCCGACTTGTTGATTGGTTTTAAGATGTTGCGGGAAAAGTATACCTCTCGCGTATTGCTTAACCATTCAAATTATACAATTATCGTCGAGTATTTGGACGGACCGTTTCGGTTTTTGGATAATAGGTGGAAATTTGTTGCTGTGGAAGATAACCGAACGCGTGTAGAGTTTCATATCAATTTCGAGTTTAAATCGCGGCTGCTGCAATCCCTTATCGGCAAGATGTTTGGCGAGGCGGTTTCGGTCATGGTCGGCGCCTTCGAAAAGCGCGCCCATGATTTGTACGGGCAGGGCAGAGGTGAGGGTACTTAAGGTGAGGGATGTCCCATAGCGCAACCCATGTAGAGTCGGACGTATCGAACGGGAAAATATTTCTGCGGCGATTGAGTCTGATCGTTGGGGGAGCCAACCTGATGTTGGTGGCTTTCGTCGTCTATGCTTTGAACGCAAGCTATGAACAATATAGGGATAAAGCCTACTCGACGCTGACCTCTTATGCCGCAGTCCTGACCGAAAACTTGCTGGGCACAATTACTCATATCGATGATGATCTGAAGTTCTTGGCCGGAGAGTTCATCGTTCATGGCGAGGCTGACAAGGCTTTCACTCAGCATATCAGCCGCTTTGAATTTCATGACTCAATCGTTTCCAACGTTTCAGTGATAGACGCGGATGGTAACGTCATTTACCCCAGGGTCGACCAGCCGGTTAA
>CAIYCT010000353.1 GCA_903924765.1 uncultured Rhodospirillaceae bacterium
CACTGGGAAGCCGCCGACGACGCCAAGATCCAGAAGTTCAATTACGAAGCCACCAAGGAAGCCCTCAAGCGCGCCGTCGATGGTTCGCCTACCGCTGCCGAAGTGCAAGCCAAGTATCACTCGGTCGGGCACCCGTTCGCCGCGTCTTGAGAGCCCCGCAGCGAGCCGGAAACAGCGCATAACACCCAAAAAAGGGAAAGCTGGCTGGCGCGTTTGCTGAACGTGTTCTCTTAAACAGCACTGGAAGGGCGGCCCAGTTTGGTCGCCCTTTTTTTGGCGTATGGCACATTATAGGGACAATGACATGACAACAAAAATAGCAGTCGGCCTGGTGCTGGCGTGTATAGCCATGCCCGGACTGAGCATGGCCGCCGGGCAGGTTGCCGCCCAGAACGAACGGCCCGCTAAGAGCGAGGCCGCGCCCGAATACACCCAAGCGCAAATTGCCTTGTATCGCAGCAATCAAGTGGGGATGTTGAACAAGAACGAGATGGTCACGTACTCGTTCATTCGCCAGGGCAGTTTGGAAACGCCGCTGGAGGACAAAGCCTCCATCTCCATCGTCGATATGGACCAAGACGGGAAAAAGAATATCGTCGTCGATTTCCTGTCTGGCGACAATCATATCGACATGCCGGTATTCGAAGGATTCAAATTGGGCAATCCCATTTTGATGGTGTTCCTGGAACATGACGTCAAGGAAATGTCGGAACTGACCAAAGGGTCGACCCTGTATTTCCGCAACCGCATTCACGACGGTTTGGCCAGCCCCAACATGACCAAGGTCGAACCGATCAGCGTGACCATCGATGAGAAAAAGGTTGAGGCGACCTTGGTTACCGTCAAGCCCTTCGTGGGGCTGAAGGAGATCGAGCGTTTCAAACAGTTCGAGCAGAAGTCTTACCAATTCGTCATTAGCCCGCATGTCCCAGGCGGCGTATACAGTATTAAGACGATGACGCCGTCCCAGGATGGCAACCCCCCGATTCTGGAGGAAGTCCTGCAATACGCGTCGCGGTCTAAAAGTTAAGATAAGGAAACCGCAATGAAGACTGTCACACTAAGACTGCTTGCGACCATGGGGATACTTCTGGCTGCCGGACACGCGTTTGCCGCCGAGAAGAAATTGACGCGAGAGACCGTATATCCAACTCAGGCTCGGGTAATTTACGTCCTGCAATGCATGGATGCGAACGGCAAGAGCCCGGAGTTCTTACAAAAATGTTCGTGCGGGATTGATGTGATTGCGTCGTTGATCCCATACGATACCTATGAAACCGCCGATACCGGGCTGCAAATGACCAACGTCCCCGGCGTTCGCGCCGCCGCCTTGCGTCAGACCACCACGGTTATCGATGCCATCGACAAACTGCGCAAGGCCCAGGCCGAATCGAACTTGCGTTGTTTCTAGCGGTTTGCGATCCGTAGGATCACACCCTCTTTCGTCATGCGCGGGCTTGACCCGCGTATCCACGTGTTTCTGCTTAAACAGAATTTGAAACAATGGTTTAGGTGTTTCGACGTGGATGGCCGGATCAAGTCCGGCCATGACGATCTGGGACATATGGATTGTACGGTCGCTAGCGCCCTAGTTCCGTTGACGGCTCGGGTTTCGAGTCCGTCAACGGGTATCCGGCCCGGGACCATTGCTCGATTCCGCCTGGATACCAATAGATCCGATAGCCCCATAGGCTGGCGCGCTTGGCGGCGTTCCACGACATCCAGCATTCCTCGCGGCAATAGATCACCACCGGGACGGCTTTGTCGCCGCCATCGGCCTTATCCAATCCTTGTTTGAAATACTGTTCCAGGGCAGGGGACAGCACCGGCTGACCGGCATCGGGCAGCCAAAGGCTGCCGGGAATGTTGTGATGGGTGGGCGGGGTCCACAGCGTGTCGGCGGCTAAATCCGCCGGACGGGGCGGGACCGGCAGCACGTCCACCAACCCCATTTTTTTTTCGCCACGATCCAATAACTCCTTTAATTGAGCGGCGGTCAGAGTGGTCGCTCCCGGCGCGCTGTCCGGGGTCGGGGCGCGGTATTGGTCCTTGCGGTAGCCGTCTTCGTTGAACAGGTCGTTATTGTTGGGATTGGCGCAAGCAGGATTGGAGGGACCGCCAAGCAGGGCGCCGACCAGGGCCAGGACAGGCCAGAATTTATGGAACGGGGGCAATAACCTGATCATCATCGTCGATCCTGGGCACGCCGTAATCGTTCAGAATGGCATCGATTTGCGGCTTCAGTTTCTTCAATTCGGCGTTCAGCAGATGTTTAAGCTTGGGCTCGTTGTGGCGTACGCCCATGGTAATCCGGTATTCGATTTTCAGCTTGTCCGGTTCATTGACCAAGGGCGCAAGGGTCAGTGGAACGGTCGAATGCTTGGCGAAATATCCGGCGATGGGTCCCCACAGCACACCGAAATCGATGGCTCCCGAGGTCAGATCGTTGATCATGTCCTGACCCATGGCGTTGTAGCGGGTATCCACCACCAACCGATAGGGACGCAATTGCGCCGCATATCCCGACGCTACCAAGGCATCGACCGGCGGCGTTCCTGCGACCACGCCGATAGCATGGCCCTTTAGCTCGGGCGAATTGAGCGTTGTCGCTTTGTAGCCGTCCGTGGTGCGCGTCACCAAAGCGTATGTGGAGCGATAATAGGGATTGGAATTTTGCACCAGATCGTCACCGCTAACCATGCCCAGAATGACGTCGCAGACGCGGGTGTTCAAGGTCGAGCGGACGAACCCCACCGATTGAGGCATCCACACAAAGCTAAGCGGCAATTCCAAGTCATCGGCGATCAGTTTGGCGATTTTGTTCTCGAACCCTTCTTCCGCCCGGTTGGAAAAAGGCAGATTGTGCGGGTCGGCGCAGACCTTGAATTCTGTCAGATCAACTTCGCGGCTATTGGGATTGGCCGCATGGGCGGCTGTTCCCCATGCAATCAAGCTCAATCCGAGTAACGTCCGATTCACTGTAAGCCAGAGACTTTTCCGAAAAGGCCGGAGGCCATGCGGAAACGGTCCACGATGGCCCCCGGACCCATGACGGACGTTATCGGATGAACCGATCTCGTTCATCATTCACCGATGCGCGTTGGACGGCCGGGAGGAAGCACGCCATCGGCTCGGGCCTTTAAATATCCATAGATGTCGTCAATATAATCCATGACGTCTGGGTTGTTTGCCCAAGCGGGCATGACCCGCAAAACCCCGCCGATATTGCTCTGTCGGCCCCCGGCCACCGTACTGACGAAATCTTCATAGCTAATAAGCTTCAACGAATCGGCCAACGCCGGAGCGAAGGAACTGCCTAATCCGTCTGGTCCGTGGCAGACATGGCAGGTAGATGCGTAGCGGCGATAGCCATTATAGGTTCCCTTGTCGACCTTGCCGTTTTCGATGGTGTAAGGAGGAGTCCTCTCATCAGCCGAAACCATGGGCGCTCCCACGCAGATCAAGACGGCCAAAGCTGCCGCACAAGTTATGACTTTCCCATACATTCCTGTTTCCTCTGTTTTTTTCTTGAATGGGAACTCTGACCAAGAGTGTCAAACGAAAGGCGCGTGACGATTGGCCAACTCCCATTAGCCGTTGGAAAAAAATCCCTGGTGGAAGGACGCTCCACCAGGGAATGATAGGTTAACGCTTCGGTCTATTCTAACGTAAAGACCGTTAGGACGCCGCCCAGATTGGTGTAGTCGGACAAGGCTGCATAAGCCCCAACCGCGCCCAATCCATCGGTCGGTTTTTGCAAGCCAGCGGCCATGCCGATGCCCGCCCAACCGCCGACGCCGGACAGAACGCCGACATATTGCTTGCCAGCATGGGTCCAGGTGTTGACGTTGCCGATGATGCCCGACGCGGTCTTGAACTTGAACAGTTCCTTACCTGTCGTGTCGTCAACGGCTTTCAGATAGCCTTCCAAGGTGCCGTAGAACACCACGCCGCCCGCTGTGGACAGAGCGCCAGACCAAACCGAGAATTTCTCGGGATCGGACCAAACGATCTTGCCGGTGGTGGCGTCCCAAGCGATGAAGTTACCCAGACCGCCATGGGAGTTGGGGGCGGGGAACATCGACAAGGTGGCGCCCACATAGGGTTGACCCGCAGTGTAGGACACCTTGAAGGGTTCATAATCCATGCAGACGTGGTTGGTGGGGACGTAGAACAGCTTGGTCTTCCGCGAGAAAGACGCCGGTTGTTGGTCCTTGGAACCCAAGGCCGCAGGGCAGATCCCCTTGGTGTTGAAGTCCGCGCCGCCATGTTGCGTCGAGTATTTGTCGATCACATCGGGGCGACCCGTCTTCATATCCACATGCGTGGACCAGTTGGTGGCCGGATCGTACAACTTGGCAACCAACAATTCGCCAGTGACGCGGTCCAGCGTATAGCCATATCCGTTACGATCGAAGTGGACGACGGTTTGACGTGTTTTTCCGCCAATATCCAGGTCCGCCAGGATCATTTCGTTAATGCCGTCATAGTCCCACTCATCGTGGGGGGTCATTTGGTAAACCCACTTGGCGACGCCGGTGTCGACGTCACGGGCCCAAATGGTCATGGACCAGCGATTGTCGCCGGGGCGTTGGGTGGGGTTCCAGGTGGACGGGTTGCCCGAACCATAATAGATCAGGTTCAGTTTGGGATCAAAAGCGTACCACCCCCAGGTGGCGCCGCCGCCGATCTTCCATTGATCGCCTTCCCATGTGTTGGTGCCCGAATCGGGACCAACGGGCTTGCCCAGGTTGGTGGTCTTGGCGCCGTCGATCAACGTGTCCGAGTCGGGACCCATCGAGTAACCACGCCAAACTTTCTTGCCCGTCTTGATGTCGTAAGCGGTCACATGGCCGCGCACGCCGAATTCACCACCGGAAATACCCACGAAAACCTTGTCCTTCATGATGAAGGGGGCGTCGGTGGCGGTGTCGCCCTTCGAGCCGTTGGTGCTGTCGCCATTGACGACGGACCAAGCGACCTTGCCGGTTTTGGCGTCCAAGGCGACCAAAGTCGTGTCTGCTTGATACAAGAAGATCTTGCCGTCGGCATAGGACAGACCACGATTGACGGTATCACAGCACATGACCGGCACGACGCTGGGGTCTTGCACGGATTCATAGCGCCAGATCACCCGACCGTTGTCGTTCAAGTCCAAGGCAAAAACCTTGTTGGGGAAAGGCGAGTGAATGTACAGCACATCCCCAATGACCAACGGACCACCTTCGTGGCCGCGCAAAACCCCTGTCGAGAAGGTCCATGCGACCTTCAGCTTGTTGACGTTGGATTTGTTGATTTGGGTGAGTTCGCTATACCGGTTTGCCGAATAATCGCCGTTCGGCATGACCCATTGATTGGGATCTTTTTGGAGCTTCAAGAGCTCATCATTGGCCTGTCCGACAGCCGGAACGGCAACGATGACGGCGGCGGCCATCAGTACATGTTTTAAGCTTTTCATTATCTGTCCTCCCATGATGTTTTTTCTGAAGGAAAACTACCCTCGCTTGCAACACCACCTGGGATGATCTTCTCGTTTACGGCACCTTTCGTGGCGCGAAAGGCCGGTTGACGGATTATCCAAAGGTAAGGCAGGTCCTTTTTTAATTGTTCGGTACCCCTGCCTTGATCGGAAATCTAAGCATTTTGTAATGTGGAATCAATAGGGAATCTCGTATAGCGTTAATAAAATACTTTAGGTTGGGGTTTATTGCGACGCACAAATATTTCCGCGACGCAATATGTTAAGGTTTTTCTTGGCGAGAGTGAAAAGTAAAATGCGATCGTTACTCTTTCTATTCTTAATCATTGGGTCAGTCTTATTGACCTTCAGCGCTTGGGCGGACAGTCTTTCGGTCACATCCATCGCACCGGGAGTTTATGTTCATTTCGGCAAGCAGGAAGACGCGTTTCCCTTCAATCGGGGAGACATTGCAAATTTAGGGTTTATTGTCGGCGATAATTCCGTCGCCGTTATCGACACCGGCAGTTCGCCCTATTTAGGAGATCAGCTAAAACGAGCAGTGCGGTCAGTGACCAACCTTCCGATCCGCTATGTCATCAACACGCATGTGCATCCCGATCATGTGTTGGGCGACGTGTCGTTTGTCGGGACGGATACGGTTTTTGTCGGCAATGCCCGATTGTCGGCGGCGCTCCAGGCGCGCGGACCTTATTATATGAACGCCCTGCCCCGGACGGTGGGCGAGGATGACGCCAAAGGAGCGCAGGTAATCGCCCCCACCCTGAGCGTTCAGGACGAAACGACCCTGGATCTGGGCGGCAGAAAGATCGTGTTGAAAAGCTGGCCTACAGCCCATACCGACAACGATTTGACCGTGTGGGACGCAGCCACCCAAACGCTGTTCGCCTCGGACCTATTGTTCGTCAACCGGATTCCGGTGCTGGACGGCAATCTGTCGGGCTGGTTGTCCGATCTAGAGGGAATGGCCGCTATCCCAGCCAAGCTGGTGGTGCCGGGCCATGGTCCGTTGGTGACCGAATGGCCACAGGGCTTATCCGATCAGCGGCGCTATCTAACGGTCTTGCGCGACGATGTAAGGGCCGTCATCGCCCATCACGGCACCATGGAGCAGGCCATGGACAGCGCCTGTCTCGGCGAGAAGGACAAATGGCTGTTGTTCGGTCTTTATAACCGCCGCAACGTGTCTGCCGCCTTTGCCGAATTGGAATGGGAGTAGCAAAACAACATTGAACGTATTATATATGTAAAATAATCAAAAAAATTTGGGAGATCGCCATGGGTTCTCGTTGCCTTTTGCTCTTAGCCGCTCTGGCGTTGTGGAGTTGCGGGGTCTGCACGTCTGTGGCAAGGGCCGCCGAAGCGGGGGATTTGACCCGCTGGAATGAAATCAGGCCGTTGATTTTCGGAGCTGCCGAGATCGAAAATGGCGAGGGAATCATTGCCCTCGACGCGCCGACCCGGGCGGAAGACGCAGCCGTCGTCCCCATTTCCATTGTGGCACTGGCGCCGCAAAGCCCAGACCGCTTTATCGCCAAGGTCAGTTTGGTGATCGATGAAAATCCGGCCCCCTTGGTGGCGGTCTTCCATCTTACTCCGTTGAACGGTTCGGCCACCCTCTCGACCCGGGTGCGGGTTAACGATTACACCAATATTCGCGCCATCGCGCAAATGTCCGACGGCAAATTGGTGATGGTTAGCCGCTATATGAAAGCGGCGGGCGGCTGTTCGGCCCCGGCCAGCAAGGACCAACAGGCGGCCCTGGCGCGGTTGGGCAAGATGAAGATGATTCCGCCGGAACGGGTCATGTCCGGTCAACCCTCGGTATTTCACCTGCTGATCAGCCATCCCAACAATTCCGGTTTGCAGTTCGATCAAATGAGCCGCAATTACATTCCGGCCCACTATATCAAACTGATTCAAATCACCTTCGACGGACAGCCGGTTTTGACCGTCGAGCCCAATATCTCGATCTCGGAAGACCCCAGCTTCCATTTTGCTTGGGTGACCGATCATTCCGGTACATTCGAGGTCAAGGCGGTGGACAGCCGGGATACCGTCTTCACCGGCTCGTTTCCGGTGACGGTGGCACCCGGGTCGTGACAAGGCCGGGGTTGAATTCCTGAGTCGGGCACCCTAGATTATGGGCACGCCATAACCTTAACGACGCGAGCATCCATCCATGAGCAATCCGGTTTTTGATCGAATCACCCAAGACATCACCGAAAACGACGTCGTGCTGTATATGAAGGGCACGCCGATGTTTCCCCAGTGCGGGTTCTCCGCCGCCGTGGTGCAAGTGCTGAGCGGCTATGGTGTCCAGTTCAAGGGCATCGACGTATTGGCCGATCCGTCCTTGCGCGATGGCGTCAAGGCTTTCACCAATTGGCCGACCATTCCCCAATTATACGTTAAGGGCGAATTCGTCGGCGGTTGCGACATCATCCGCGAGATGGCCACCAATGGCGAGTTGACCAAGCTGTTCCAAGACAAAGGCATCGCTGTTGCGGCCTAATCTTTAGGAAGCGGTACAAGAAAGTAAAAAAAAGCCCGGCCAAAAGCCGGGCTTTTCATTGGTGTGAGTTCTAATCGATTAACGCGAATAGAATTCGATGACCAGGTTGGGTTCCATTTGAACCGGATAGGGGACGTCGGCCAGCTTGGGAGCGCGGATGAAAGCGCCCTTCAAATCCTTGTGATCCACTTCCAGATAATCGGGCACGTCCCGTTCGGCGCTTTGAGTCGCTTCCAGGATCAACGCCATGGTCTTGGACCGCGAGCGGACGCTGACGATGTCGCCATCGGACACGCGATAGCTGGCGATGTTGACGCGCTTGCCATTGACCTGAATGTGGCCGTGATTGACGATCTGACGGGCGGCGAACGGCGTCGGGGCCAGCTTCAGGCGGTAGACCACCGCATCCAGGCGGCGTTCCAGCAGTTCGATCAAATTCTCCGAGGTGTCGCCACGGCGACGGACGGCTTCGTCGAACAGGCTGCGGAATTGCTTCTCGCCGATATTGCCATAATAGCCCTTCAGCTTTTGCTTGGCGCTCAGCTGAGTGCCGAAGTCCGAGGGCTTCTTGCGGCGGGCGCCGTGTTGACCGGGCGGGGTTTCTTTGCCGCGAGCCAGCGGGCTCTTGCTGCGGCCCCACAAATTGACGCCCAAACGGCGATTGATTTTGTACTTTGTTTCTATGCGTTTGCTCATGTTATCCCATGGCTTGATGGTGTCCCGATAGTCCTGATCCGGCCCGGCCGGGGCGGGGTCGCGCCCTAAAGACGCCACCCACATTCTCGGGAATGAAGCGGGGCGTATACAGCAAGCCGCATCAACTTGTCAATCAAGAAAGCCTGCCAGGATCTCCTCGACGGTCTGGCGGCTCAGGCCCTTGGTGATGAAAACCAGGCGTGTAACCGTGTCTTTCAGGCTTTGCGGGGGCAGGGGGGCGGGCGGATGAAAAATATGCTGAACGCCATGGATGGCGAAGGGCGTGTCGTGTTCGCGGGCATGGATGATGCCCTTGACGCGCAACAACGCCTCGCCCCGGTTGGAGGCCAGCATGGACAAAGCAAACGATAAAGCAGGCCAGGAAATGGGCTGCTCGCGGGTGATGACGAAACTGGATACGTCATGATCCGAGCTGTGATGGTGATGCCCATGATCATGGTCGCACGAGGCGTCGCAGTGGTGGTCGTGGCCGACATGGGCCAACCAACGATCCGCATCCACGGTGTCGCCGTGCTTGAACAATCCGGTTTCTAAAATCACCTCGGGATCGATGTCGCCCATGATGGCGGAGATGATTGGGGCGGTGGGATTGAGGTCACGCACGGCGCTTTTGGTTAAAGCGATGGCGGTCTTGTCGGCCATGTCGGTTTTTGTCAGCACGATGCGATCGGCGATGGCGGCTTGTTTGGCGGCTTCCCAGTGAGTTTTTAAGGTGGCTGCGCCCAACATTGCATCGATGGTGACGACGATCCCGTCAAGGCGGTAATGAGCGCCCACCACCGGGTCGATGGCCAGGGTGTGCAGGATCGGAGCGGGATCGGCCAAACCTGTAGTCTCGATCACCACGCGACGGAATTCCGGGATCTCGCCTTTGATCCGCTTGAACGCCAAGTTGCGCAGGGCGTCGGACAACTCGCCCTTGACCGAACAGCAGATGCAGCCCGATTCCAACAGCACCACCTCGTCGGTCACGGCGGTGACCAGCATGTGGTCGATGCCCACTTCACCATATTCGTTGATGATCACGGCGGTGTCGGACAAGCCGGGATGGCTGAGCAAGGCATTCAGCAACGTCGTCTTGCCGCTGCCCAAAAAGCCGGTCAGCACCGTGATGGGGATGGCGCTCACTTGTAAAGGTCCTCGGGGGCGATTTGCACGTCCGAGACCACCACCGCGCCGCTTTGGCGGATGGCGGTGTAAAAACAGGTGCGTCGTCCCGTGTGGCAGGCGACGCCCGATTGATCCACCTTCAGCAAGAGCGTGTCGCCGTCGCAATCCACCAGGAAGTCCACCAGCGCTTGAGTCTGGCCCGAGGTCTCGCCCTTGCGCCACAGGCTCTGGCGCGAGCGCGACCAATAACAAACCTGCCCGGTGGTCAAGGTTTCCACCACTGCGTCCTTGCTCATCCACGCCATCATCAACACCTCGCCGGTGTCGTGCTGCTGCGCGATGGCTGGAATCAGTCCGTCCTTATCGAATTTAATCAGGGCAAGGGCGGCGTCGAGATTGGCGAATGTCATGATCAGGAATCGTCATTTTCTGGTGGAGGGAAGAGCGCTTTCGTGTACCTTCCGCGCTAGCTGTCTGTATATAGGAAAGATCATGTCCGATCGCAAACTTGCCGTCATCGTTCTGGCCGCCGGTCAGGGCACCCGCATGAAATCCGACTTGCCCAAGGTTCTGCACCCCCTGGCCGGGCGGCCCATGGTGCGGCATTTGATGGAGACGGTGGCGGCGTTGTCGCCGGACCGGGTGGTGGTGGTGGTCGGCCCCGGTATGGAGGCGGTCAGCCAAGCGGTCGCTCCAGCGGTGACTGTGCTGCAAGCCGAACGCAACGGGACCGCGCACGCGGTTCTCCAGGCCCAGCAGGCTTTGGCCGGGTATGACGGAGACCTACTGGTGCTGTATGGCGACACGCCGTGTTTAAGCTTAGAGACCTTGTCGACGTTGATCGCCAGGCGCCGCGCGGATGACAATCCCGGCGTGGTGGTGTTGGGTTTCGAACCAGTTGACCCCTCGCGCTATGGCCGCTTGGTGATGGGGGCAACCGGTCTGGACGCCATTGTCGAATGGAAGGATGCCAACGACGCGCAGCGGCAAATCCGCTTGTGCAATTCCGGCGTGATGGCCCTGGACGGCGCGCGGGCGTGGGATTGGCTGCGCCGGATTGGCAATGACAATGCCGCCGGGGAATTCTATTTGACCGATGCGGTTGGTTTGGCGCGCCAGGACGGCGCGCCTTGCGCCGTGGTGCTGGGACGCGAGGACGAGTTGCAGGGGGTCAATTCCCGCGCCGAATTGGCGGTACTGGAAGCCAAGGTTCAACTGGGATTGCGTCTGCGGGCCATGGATGCGGGCGCGACTTTGATCGCTCCCGAAACCGTGTTTTTTTCGTGGGACACCAAGCTGGGACGCGACGTGGTGGTGTGGCCCAACGTGATTTTCGCTCCCGGCGTCCAGATCGGCGACGGTGTTGCCATCAAGGGCTTTTGTCATTTTGAGGGCTGCGTGGTTACGGGACCGGCCGAGATCGGTCCCTATGCTCGCCTGCGGCCAGGCGCAAAAATCGCGCCTGACGTTCATCTGGGCAATTTCGTCGAAGTGAAGAATTCCCAAGTGGGGCGGGGCGCCAAGATCAATCATCTGACCTATGTGGGCGATGCCCATATTGGGGCCGGAACGAATGTGGGGGCGGGCGTGATCACCGCCAATTACGATGGCTTCACGAAATCCGTCACCACCATCGGCGAGAAAGTCTCGATCGGGTCCAACGTGGTGTTGGTGGCTCCGGTTACAATCGGCGACGGGGCCATCGTCGGCGCGGGGTCGGTGATCACCGAGGACGTGGCTCCCGACGCCTTGGCGTTGGCGCGGGGGCGGCAAAGTCAGAAAAGCGGATGGGCCGCTTTCTTCCGAAAGACTAAAACTGACAAGTGACATCCTCCAAAAATTGAGTATTGTGTGCGGACTGTATGCAATCCAATGGGGGAATCATGATCAAGCGTATGTTCGTGACAGCGGTCGTTATAACCATGCTGGCGGCCAGTTCGGCGTTCGCGGCTGTAACGGATGGAAATGCGGCGCTCAAGCCCGCCTCTCCCAAGCCCGGCAGTTATGATTATTTGGTGCTGGCGCTGTCTTGGGCCCCCACTTTCTGCGCCTCCAGCGGCGGCCATGCCGACCGCGAGGAATGCGGCGGAACCAACAAATACGGGTTTGTCGCCCATGGCCTGTGGCCGGTGTTTCCGCGCGGTTCCGGCTCTGCGGCCCATGGTTGCGGCGGTGGCGAGTCCTCTCTGACCGACAAATCGGTGGAAAAAATGCAGGGCATCATGCCCAGCCGCAAGCTGATCAATCATGAATGGGACAAACACGGCACCTGTTTCGGCAGTGACGCCACCG
>CAIYCT010000354.1 GCA_903924765.1 uncultured Rhodospirillaceae bacterium
GTCGATTTGGGCGGCGGGACGGAAGGCCTTGCAGTCCTCGCGCTGAACCAGATAAACCATCACCGCTCGCGATCCTTGCGCCACCATGGCGGACAATTCGCGCAAATGCTTGGTTCCCCGCACGGTGACTGCGTCGGGAAACTCGGCCCAGTCGCCATTTTTAAGGTGGACGTTTTTGACTTCCACGTAGCACGGCGGCTTATTGGGCGCGGTCAGCAGAATATCGATGCGGGAATTCTCGCCGTATTTGACTTCGCGTTTCACCGTCTCATAGCCCCGCAGTTCGGGGATTTCGTTGGACGTGATGGCCTCGGCGACGATGCGGTTGGGATGCGCGGTGTTGACCCCGACCAGAGTGCCGTCCACTTTGCACAATTCCCAACTCCAGGCCAGTTTGCGGCCCGGTCCGGCGGCGGGCGACAGCCAGACCTCAATGCCAGGCGTGCTGGTGCCCTGCATGGCTCCGGAATTGGCCAGGTGCGCGGTGACCTCTTCGCCGGTATCCAACGTCACGTCGGCCAGGAAGCGTTTATAGCGTTTGATCAGCGTGCCGTGAACCAGTGGATGGTCAAATTTCATGACGCCCACCCGGTCATGCCGACCAAGTCGAACGCCATGGGAATGCGCCCGTCGTCACCGGCATAATCGTTGGCCAGGGTTTGCAAAACAGTCATCAGGGTCAGGCGACGCAGTGGCTGCTTGCGGCGCAAGGTCGCGGCGTTGCTTTCACCCATGCCGCGCAGATCGTCCAGCACTTTCCAGGGTTCGGCATAGCGCACCTCGATGCAGTCGGAATCGGCCACCGGCAGGACAAATCCGGCCCGTTGCAGCAATTGTCCCACGTCGCGCACGTCGGCGAACGGCGAAACGCGCGGGCTGACACCGCCCTCGATGTCTTGTTCCGCCGCGGCAAAAGCCAGCCGCAGATTTTGCAAGGTTTCATTGCCCAGCATCACGCCCAGGAATAATCCTTCGGGTTTCAGCACCCGGCGGATTTGCACCAAGGCCCCCGGCAGATCGTTGACCCAATGTAGCGACAGGCACGACAGAACCAGATCAAAGCTGCCATCGGCGAAAGGCAGCCATTCCTCGTCGGCGGTCACGGATGGGTGGCCATTGCCAGCGGCGATGGCGGTCATGGCGGGCGACAGATCGCATTGCACCAGGGTTTCGATGCCGCCCCGGCCTTGCAGCAGGTCGGCCAGTTGCCCGGTATGGCAGCCCAAATCCAGGGCGACAGGAAAGGTGCGGGTCACGTCCGCCAACCGATCCAACAGGCGTTCGGCTGCTTCACGCACCAGGAAGTCATAGTGAGCGAACTCGGCCGCTCTGCGGTCTCGCCGTTGCCGGACCGCGCGGCGGTCGAAAACTGTCATGGAATCGGACATAGGGGTTGTTTACAGTGAATCGCCATGATTGCAAATATTCTAAAAAGCGGACTGAACTTGGTGTTGCCGCCCTTGTGCCTGTCATGCCGGGCGGTGGTGGCCGAACCCGGCAGCCTGTGCCCGGATTGCTGGGGCAAGATTGGGTTTCTGGCCCCGCCCTTTTGCGCCGCCTGCGGCCATCCCTTCGAGCATGACATGGGCGAGGGGACACTCTGCGGCGCGTGTATGGACGAGCCATATCCGTTCAAACGCGCTCGGGCGGTGTTCCGCTACGACGATGCCAGCCGAGGCTTGATCCTGCGTTTCAAATATGCCGATCGGTTGGAGGGGGCCAAATCCTTCGCAAAGTGGATGGCAAGGGCAGGGGCCGATGTGCTCGATCCCCAAACTGTGCTGGCGCCAGTGCCGCTGCATCGCTGGCGTTTGCTGGGCCGCCGCTACAATCAGGCAGCGGTTTTGGCCTTGGCCCTGGGGCGCGAAACCGGTCTGGCGGTGGAAACCCAAGCCCTGGTCCGTCATCGTTGGACTCCGGCGCAAGGCCATTTGGGGCGAATCGAACGCGCTAAAAACGTGCGCGGGGCTTTTTCCGTCGACCCCAAGCGACTCTCTAAAATAAAGGATCGTCGGATCGTGCTTGTTGATGATGTGATGACCACCGGCATCACCTTGGCCGAATGCGCCATGGCGCTCATAAAATCCGGAGCGCGACAGGTGGATGTGTTGACCATGGGGCGGGTCGTGCGTTAAGTATTATAAGGCGTTAGTAAAGAAGAGACCATTATGCCCGATATCGAAATCTACTCCACTCGCGTTTGTCCCTATTGTGTCCGCGCCAAGAAGCTGTTCGAGCGCAAGGGCGTGGCCTATCGCGAAATCGACGTGTCCGACGACGAAGCCCTGCGCGATGGCATGATCGCCCGCGCCGGCGGCAAACGGACCGTGCCGCAAATTTTCATCAACGATCAGCATATCGGCGGCTGCGATGAATTGTACGCCTTGGACTCCAAAGGGGGTTTGGACCCGTTGTTGAAGGCCTGAGCATGACGATTTTCAAGGCAGCCTGTTTGCAGGTCAACGCCACCAACGATCTCAACGACAATCTGTATGCAGTCACCCGTTTGGCGTTCGAGGCCCGCGCCGCCGGAGCCGAGCTGATCCTGATGCCCGAAAACGTGGCCATGATGGAATGGGGACGCGCCAACGTGGTGCTGAGGGCTATGCCCGAGGCAGAGCATTTCGCTCTGGATGCCTTTCGCAAGCTGGCACGCGAGTTGGATTGCTGGCTACATACCGGTACCTTGGCCTGCCTTCTGGACGACAACATGGTGGCCAACCGCAGCTTCGTGATTGATCCCATGGGGGAAATCAAGGCCCGATACGACAAGATTCACATGTTTGATGCCACCCTGGGCAACGGCGAAAGTTACCGTGAATCCTCGACTTTCAAACCGGGCGATCAAGCGGTGACGGTGGATCTGCCGTGGGGAAAGCTGGGGTTGACCGTGTGTTATGACGTGCGCTTTCCTCATCTGTTTCGCAGTTTGGCCAAGGCGGGAGCCCTGTATATCACCGTTCCCGCCGCCTTCACCCGCACCACGGGGCGCGCCCATTGGCATGTCTTGCTGCGGGCGCGGGCGATCGAAACCGGTTGCTACATTTTTGCTCCAGCTCAAGTGGGAGATCACGAGGGTGGTCGCCAGACCTATGGCCATTCGCTGATCGTGTCGCCATGGGGCGAAATACTGGCCGACGCCATGGAGCAACCGGGTTGGATCATCGCCGAGATCAACGATACCCAAGTGTTGGAAGCTCGCGCCAAACTGCCTTGCCTGGACCATGACCGCCTCTTCGCCATGCCGCTGGGCGGGTGACACGGGCTTATTGCTTCTTCTTGACCGGGGTGATCGGCACGCCTTCGACACCCAGTTCGGCTAAACGGCGCAAGATGTGTTTGCTGAGCACGGTGTTGTTGCGCAGCAAAATGACGCCGGCGGTATTGACCAAGTCCGAAGTCAGCGGGGTATCGACGGGCACCTTGTCCAACGGGGTCAACGGAGCCGACGGAGCCGACGGGCCGGATTTGTCTGGGCCCTTTTTCGACAGCGGATCGGTGGCTTCCGCCGCCTTCAGCATGGAATCCAGATCCAGTCCCAGATAGTAGTCCTTGGGTTTGATGGCGCGGCTTTCCTTGGTCAGGAATTCGTAAAGCCGCACTGCCATTTGATCCTTGGAATAGGGCTTGGTCATGAACGAATCGACGTCCAACGCCATGGCCACTGCAGCCAAGGCGAAGCTTTTCGAGCTGGTGGAGACGACGAAATAAAGATCGTTGGGAACCGAGAACCGGCCCTGCCGCAGTTCGCCCAGCAAATGCAGGCCGCTGCCGTCAGGCATGTAGTGATCCGACACGATCATTTTCAGAGACTCGTCCTCGGTCAGCGCCTTGCGGGCCTCTGCGAAGCTATTGGCGGTGACGATGTGCTCGGCCCCCAAGCCTTGCAGCAAATGCTGCACCATGCTGAGCGAAAAGGGTTCGTCATCGACCACCAGGACGCGGAACGAGCTTGTGCCAGCTTCGCTCACGATTGAGGCCTTATGGTATGGGTGCTGATCAAAGGACGCTCTTCTTACGACTTAGACTCTTGATGTCTAAGACTTGTCATAGGATTGTGCGCGATACAAATGACCAAATTGAGACAGTTTTTAAATCCGGGAAATCATATCCTCATCATTCTGAAGGACTTCAGCTTCCGGTCCTTCAGAATGAAGTTATTCACCCGCCGGATTTGTTATAAAGGCAAACCTGGAACCAGCGGGACGATATGAATGTCCGTGGAAAAAATGTCGCGATAATACACACGCTGTTCATTGTTGCTTTGGGCTATCCAGGTCAGTTTCCTGCCATCGAAGGAAATGTCGAATTCACTGATCGCCCCGAATGAGGCATCAAGAATGGGGGGAGGGATTTCGGCGTGGCTGAGTTTTGCCGTAGATATAAAAAGCAGTGCGGTCAGTAAAAGAGTTACTCGTAAAGATAGAATTTTCCGGATTGAGTGGTGCGATGAAATTGGAGCGGGATGTTGACCATTCTCACATACTTCGGCGCTCAACTCTTTTCCCATCAATATTACTTTTAAGCATACGATAAAGCCCGTACTTGATGAATATCACCTTATAATTGATTTCCTGGGTTTTCAAGCGAGAAGCTTACTATCTTGGCAGCAGCGCTTCCAAGGTTCGGGCGACCAGCCCCAGGCGGGCTTCGCCGTCGGCGGGGGCTTCGCACAGATATTTCACCTGATGCTCCCGATCCTCGAACACCCGCCGCTCGAATTGCACCTTTTCCTCGATGGCTTTTTCCGGGGTGCCTTCCTTGGCCGGTTGGCCTTGGGTCAGCTTGTCCAATTCGTTGACGTCGGCGGCCAATTGCTTCGACAGGGCGAATTGGCCGCGCGTGAAGCTCTTGATGCCGTTGATTTGGCGGTCGCGGCGGGAATTGGCCTCGGTCAAGGCGACGATGAAAGCGGTGGGGATTTGCTCCAGACGCTTCTGCGGCGATTTGACCTTGGCGAAATAGGTTTTAAGCGATTTCACTGCGTCTTGCTCACTGACCTTGGAATCCATAGCGTTGCGGCCCAGTTCGGACAGATCGGGCGGCGCGGTCATGGCGACGTTTTCGTCGGGCAGGGGGCCGGACCACAACTGAGCGGCGACGATCTTGGGCACCAATTGCTGAGCGCAGGGCCAATCGGGATCGGATTCTTGGGCCAAAGCGGAAGTGAAAGGCAGCGTGATCAACAAGGCTGCGGTCAAGCGTACATTCATCAGGCGTCCCCTTTGCGTTGCATAAATCCGCGCGACGGGTCGTATCCCCATACGGCGGCGGCCATCAGCACTAAAAACGTCCCCACCACCACGGCCAGGGATTCCCAGTTCAGCTTCTCGTACAGGGCGAAGCGGATCAACTCGACCGCATGGGTGAAGGGATTGACCGCGCAAATGTCGGCCAGCCAAGGATTGGCGTCGCGCATGCGCCACAGCGGGTACAAAGCGGTAGAGGTAAAGAACAACGGAAAGATCACGAAGTTCATCACCCCGGCGAAATTTTCCAATTGCTTGATGAAGGAGGACAGCACCAAGCCCATGGCTCCCAGCATCAGCCCGGTCAAGACCAAAGCCGGGAACAGGTACAGATAGCCCATGGGCGGCATGGAAATGTCCAGCAGCAGGAAGGCGACGACCAGGAAGACATAGACCTGCACCAACGACACCGCCACGCCCGCCAGCAATTTCGAGAACAGCAGCCACCAGCGCGGGAACGGGCTGATCAGCAATGTGCGCATGCTGCCCATCTCGCGGTCATAGACCATGGACAGACTGCTTTGCATGCCGTTGAACAATTGGATCATGGCGATCAGGCCGGGGGTGATGAACACTTCGTACAGCACGTAGGTGTCATAAGGCTCGATCATGGACACGCCCAGCACATTGCGGAATCCGGCGGCGAAGATCACCAGCCACAGCAAGGGGCGCACCAGCGACGAAATGAACCGCTCGCGTTGATGGGTAAAACGCAACCCTTCGCGCACGACGATGCCCATCAGGCAGCGCAGATAATGAATGGCCTTCATGATCCGCCTCCTACCAAACTGGTAAACGCCGCGTTCAACGTTGGGGCTCCGCACGAGGCGATCACCGTGTCCACTGGGCCAGTGGCCTTGACCACGCCCTTGTCCAGCACGATCAGATGGTCGTTGCCCTCGACTTCGTCCAGCAAATGGGTGGCCCACAGCACGCCGATGCCGGTATCGCGGCACAAGGCGCGCACATGGGTCAGGATGCCTTTGCGGCTGGAGATGTCCAACCCCACTGTGGGTTCGTCCAGCAACAGGAAACGGGGATTGTGAATCAGGGCGCGGCCGATCTCGACCCGGCGTCGTTGTCCGCCCGACAGCTTGCGCACCATGATGGCCCGTTCCGCCGTCAATTCCACCCGTTCCAGCGCTTGATCGATACGGGCCTTGGAATCCTTGGCCGACATGCCGTGCAGCGACGCGTGATAGCGCAGGTTCTGATCGATGGACAAATCCAAATCCAAGGTGGGTTGCTGAAACACCACGCCGATCATCGCCAAGGCGTCCAACGGTTTCTTGGCCACGTCGATGCCATGGATAAAGATGCCGCCCTTGCGATAGGCGAACAATTGGGTGATTAGCGAAAACAAGGTGGTTTTGCCCGCGCCGTTGGGGCCCAGCAGCACGGCGAAACCACCTTGCGGCACGGTAAATCCCACATCTTTCAAGACCGGTTTGGGGCCATAGGCATAGGTCAGGTCGACAACAGATAAAGCGGATGTCTCAC
>CAIYCT010000355.1 GCA_903924765.1 uncultured Rhodospirillaceae bacterium
CGCCCTTCTTCGAAAGACCCGCCAGACATTCTTCAACGTCGAAAAACCCCGGTGCCTTCATTGCCCCACCTCACCACCATGATCCCGTCATTGAATCAAAGGACCGCCCTAATTGCCAGGGTTTTTGGAGGTGTCCAGTTGCTTCAACAAGCGCTGTCGCGTCCAGGCGATTCTCTAATGCCGCACCTGCAGTATCGGGGGGCGTCACCGAATAACGGGAAAAATTAGACCAAAGTCTTGTGGTAAAATTGTGACATTCGGAGGCAAACGCATCGTTGGCGCCCCGTAAGACTGATTATAATATTCCGCTTGAGGCTCAATTCCGAGTAATGTCGTCTCACTTCACACAAATATACCCTCGAAAAAAGAGGAAGGGAGAAGGATATGAATACTCGTTTTAATGTTAAGGCTGCTCTGTTGGCCGCTTTCGCGACCACGGCACTCACGGCTGTTGCCAGCACCTCCGCCATGGCCTACTACGCCGGTGAGACGGCTGGTCTGGCTTTGGGCGCTCCGCTGCCTCAAGGTTTTTATTTCGTCGACACCACCAGCGGTCGTTCGTTCTCGAACACCTCGGGCGAAGACACCTTGATCACTATTCCCGTCGTCGCTTGGTCGACTCCGTGGGAATTTCTGGGTGGCCGGATCGAGGCTTACACCGCTCCCGTGATTCCGGCAGTTGTGTACTTCACGCACTCATCGACCAAAGCCATTGCCGGTTTGGCCGGTCCGGCGGTTCTGGTCGGTGAAGCTTGGGATATTGGCAGCTTGATTCCCGCTTTGAGCGGGTTCTACTTCTCGAACTTCGTTGGCGGCTATATGCCGATCAACACGCCGTTGACAACCGCCCTAGGCACCAAGGACGCTTTCCTGTTCAACGAACGCGCGGCCTTTACCTATCTCAAGAACGGCTACAACCTGACGGCCCACTTGGTCTATGAAACCTATGAGAAGCAAAGCACGGGCACGACGTCTCCTGACGACTTCATGTACGACTTGACCGCCACCAAGACCTTCGGCAAATGGGAAGTTGGTCCGGTTGCTTGGGGTGCGCACACGTTCTCACGCAATGGTTCGGCAGAGACCAGCGATTTCGCCATGGGCGCTTTGGTTGGTTACAATCTCGCTGGCGCCACCTTGCAGGTTTACGGCGGCACGGACGTGACGCGGTCCAATCTGTCCTACAATGACAGCCGTGTTTTCGGTCGCATCATTGTTCCGCTGGGCGATTTCATGAAGTAAGAATGTTTCTGTAATCCTTACAGAAACAATAGATTGGGGCCGGTGCTTGCGCATCGGCCCTTTTCATTTCCGTGGGTTACGATTGCTTGTGATGCTTTTTCTTGGGGGCTGGGGCGGGCTTGTCGGCGCACGCCACCACTTGGTAGGGTGACGGGATGGCTTGGGCGGCAATGGTGGGCACATCCTTGGTGTCATGGGACGCCACCTGCTCAATGACCTGAACCGCATTAGAGCAGTATAGGGGATCTTGCTGGCTGATGTTTTGGGCGTCGTTGGACATGGATGTCAGGTATTGATCAAATCCGCCCTGGCCTTTTTTGCCGACGATGGCTTTCAAGCGCTTGGCGTTGTCGGACATCAAGGGATTGATGCGCTCCATGAACGCGCCATAACGACCGCGAAAGTCATAGGAGGAACTGTCACAGCGCAAGGTTGAGACCATCATCTCGATTTGCAATTGACGCAGTTGCACGGTCGAGACTTCGGTTGGCGTATAACAGGCGGTCTTGGCCATTGCGGGATTGATTGCGGCGAAAAAAAATGGTGGAGCAGACACTTAGAGTCATCAGGCTTCGCACGACGGGAATCCTTTTTGTTGGTTTCTGGTTGGCGGTTTCGGAACAGAAGTCTCGAAACGAAGTGGCTTAGTTAAGCTACTGCCGGACGTGAAGCAAGCTAAGGAATTGTTCGGCGACCAGATCCCAAGAGAATTTTTGCGCATGGGCGCGGCACAGGACCGGGTCAATGGACAAGGATTGCAGGGCCGCCGCCTTCAAATCAGGGTCCATGATTCCCACGCTGGATCCGTCTAGCACATCCATGGGGCCGGGAACGGGGAAAGCGGCGACAGGAACGCCCGAAGCCAACGCTTCCAACATCACCAAGCCAAACGTGTCTGTCAGGCTGGGGAAAACAAAGCCGTCCAGGGCGGCGAAATAGCGCGACAATTCCTGGTCGCCGTTGGCGATGCGCCAATGGGCGTCGGGATATTGCTTCATCAGTCCTTCGCGGGCCGGTCCATCGCCCACCACCAATTTCGATCCCGGCAAGTCCAGGGATAAAAAGGCTGGGAGATTTTTCTCGACCGCCACTCGGCCCACATAGGCGAAAATGGGGCGGGGCAAATCCAGAAAACTTTTAGCTTGAGGCCGGAAGATTTCCGTGTCGACGCCGTGGCACCACAGGGCCGCATTATGGAATTTCCATTGGGTCAAATCGCGATAGACCGAGGGCGAGGGGCACATCACCGCCGACGATGGGGCGTGAAACCGACGGATGGCAGTATAAGACCACGATAACGGAATTCCCAACCGCGCCTTGATGTAATGGGGAAAACGGGTGTGGAACGCGGTGGTGAAGGGAAACCGGTTTTTCAGACACCAAGCCCGTCCGGCTATGCCCAACGGACCTTCAGTGGCCAGATGTACCGCCTGGGGGGCATAATCGTTCAGTTGCGCCGTTAATTTTTGGCCGGGAAACAACGACAGCAGGATTTCTGGATAGCTGGGGCAGGGAATGGTGCGGTGCTGGTCGGGGCTGAAAACCTGAAGCGTATGGCCCAACGCCTTCAGCCGGTCGGTCAGGGTGGATAGAACCCGGACAACGCCATTTCGTTGGGGGTGCCAAGCATCGGTAACCAGGGCAATGCGCATTGAAATCCCACCATATAAAAACTAAATGTCGATGTTCTGGCCTGTGATGGACGAAACCGCCGGAACGGGCAAGTTACAGGTTGATGACAGCCTGGCTAAAGGTCGATCAGCGTGACGGCCGGGGTCGGGCCTAAATCCGGCATCAGTTTGGCGGCCAGTTTGGACAATCGGCTTTGTGCGTCGGTCGCGAACAAGTGCAAGGCGCCGACTGTGCTCGCATCGGCGATTAGATCGTGGGCGTTTAGGGCGGCGACAACCTGTTGGGCAACCGCCTCGGCGCAATCGACCATATTAGGTCCGGGACCGATGATCCGTCTGAGCGATGGCGCCAGCAGTGGGAAATGAGTGCAGCCCAAAAGCAGGGTGTCGTTCTGGCTTTGCGGGCCGAAATGGGCTCCTAAATAATCCCGCGCCATGGCGTCGGCGATGGAGGAGTCGCCCAGTCCTTCCTCGGCAAGGGCTACGAATAGCGGGCAGGGCACTTGGGTGACGCTCGTCTGCGATCGAGCCGCGTTGATCAACTTGGGGAAAACCCCGGTCTGACACGCGCCTTCGGTGGCGGCCACGACCACATTGCCGGTTAGGGTGGCTTGGGCCGCGGCTTTGGCCCCCGCCTCGACCACGCCCAGCACCGGCAGGGGGGCTGCGGCCTTGCGCACCGCGCCGACGGCATGGGCCGAGGCGGTGTTGCAAGCAATCACCAGCATCTTGACGTCCAGGGATTGCAAGTATTTGGCGGCTTGAAGGGCGTAGCGGGTCACGGTTTGCGGTGATTTGGTGCCGTAAGGCAGGCGTGCTGCGTCAGCCAGATAAATCAGCGTTTCATTGGGAGCCAAGCGGCGCAAGGCGGAAGCGACGGTAAGCCCCCCGACGCCGGAATCAAAAATGCCGATGGGGCGGGAACGGTGAGTCAACACGTTAGAAATCCGAATACAAATGTTTGAAAATTATGCCACTTTATTGGGATTGGACAAGTCTGGTAAATGCCGTATAAAGCCGTAATGATCGGGGTTGTGGACCTAATTTGCCGCGTGGATAAATGCTCTGGACTTTAGCTCATAAAGTGTCCGTTGCTCTGCTTGCTATCCTTCTATGCATGATGGCCGCTACCTGCTCGTTTGCTTATTGGAAGCTTGAAGACATTCTATCCGCAATGGTCAGATCCCGCTACGGCGTGGTGGTCGAGGCCATCAAAAGCAGCATCGAGGACCGCAATTCCTTAGGGATTCCCCTTTATCAGCAACATTCCATCCAAGATCAACTGGAACGTTACAAGGGTGAGGATTCTCAGATCATCGATATCGAGGTGTTCAACGCCCAAGGCGATATCCTTTACAACAGCGATCGCGGCGCTATCGGCGCTTTGGTGCCGAAAAGCTGGCTGGGGTTGATGTCGGACCCGAACTGGTCTTATGCGGACAGCGGCGATGACGAGGGACAAGTGGTGGGCACGCCCATCATGGGCGGCTTTCGACCAGCCGGTGGGCGGGGTCGTCTTGCGGTATCCCACCACCTATCTGGAAGGCCGTCTGGGCGCGGTGATGGGTAAGTTGGCGCTGGATGTCGCCCTCTTGATCTCGGCGTTTGGCGCGGTGGCGGTCCTGGGGGCGATGCTGCTGTTGAGACCCATCCGCACCCGACTGAAAGCCCTGGAAACGAGCATGGTCGATTTGGTGGGAAGGGACGAGGCCGATATTCCTCCCACGCCCGATCCATTGGACACCTCGTTCGAGGGATGTTTCGCCGGTTTTGAGTGGCGCACGCATGATGTGGTCACCCATTTGAATGCCGCTTTGGCGGAAGTGGAAAAACTGGATCGTCTGGCATGAGGGATATTCGATACAAATCCCTGTACTTCCGTCTGTTGGTCTTAGCCGTCTTGGTTCTGATTCCGCCGGTGATCGTGGTGTCGTTTCTGGCTGTGACCAATTTGGAAGCGGGCCTGGAGCCGGAATTGCAAATCAAGGCCCGCACGGTGGCCGAAGAACTGTCGATTCCCTTCAATAAGGCGCTAGCGGGCGGCATCCCCATCGACAAGTTGGTGGGCGTCGAGGATTTTTTGGCTCCCATATTGAAGGGAAATCAGGAGTTTTTGTACCTTTGCCTGTATGACGTCGCGGGCAAACGGCTTTATTCCGTAGGGGTCGTCCCCGCTTCTTTGGACAAAGATCTGGTGGAGGCAGGCAAGCTGACGACCGGCGGATCGGTCACTGTGGACGATGATTTCGATTATTCCATTCCCCTTCATGCCAAATCCGTGGCCGAAGGCACGCTCCATGTGGGGATCGAGGGGGATTATATCGCTGGAAAGATTCGCGCTATTTTGTTGGATGTGGGCGTCCTGACCATTGTCTTTTTCCTGATTGCGTCGGAAATTCTGCTTTATGTGGTGTCGCTCAATGTTTCCGGGCCGTTGCAGCAGATCGTTCGGTTGTTGAAGCGGTTCGCCAAGGGAGATTTCACGGAGCAGGCGGGGGTATCGGGGCTGGACGAAGTCGGTCGTTTCACCAAGCGCCTTAACCGCACCGTGCGGATGGTGGACGATCTGTACCGCAAACTGGTGGCCTATGTGGAGGAAATCCGCCTGGGCCATTTCGACGCTCAGGTGATCGCCGACGTCCATGCGGTCGAGGATCGGGTCAAGTTTCTGTATCGCTTTTCGGCCAAGGGCGCGCCCAACGTGTCGGTGCATCGTCATGCTCTTGACATCCGACTGGCGTTGTTTTTGTTCACCTTCGCCGAGGAATTGTCCCGCTCGTTCCTGCCTTTGTATGTTCAATCCTTGCCCAATTCCATGACGTGGCTGTCAACCGAGATGACCATGGCCGTTCCCATCGCGTCGTTCATGGCCATGGTGGCCTTGTTCTCGCCGTGGTCTGGGGCAATCGCCCAACGCCTGGGCAGCCGCACCGTCTTTTTGATGGGGTTGGCCCCGGCGGTATTCGGCTTCTTCCTCTCCGGCATCGCCCAGAACAGCGTTCATTTGTTGATCGGGCGGGTGTCCTGCGGCTTGGGCTACGCCATGGTGACCATGGCGTGCCAAGTCTATATATCGAGCACGGCGCGCGATGAATCCAGGACGCAAAGCCTGGGGGTGTTCGTGGGCGCGGTATTGACCGCCAGCGTATGCGGTGCGGGGTTGGGCGGCATTCTGGCGGAATGGGTCGGGTTCCGCAGCGTGTTTCTGCTCAGCGCCGTGTTGGTTCTGGTCTCTGGCCTGTTGGCTCGCCGCTTGATCGATCAGCGCAAATCGGCCCGGCAGGTTCGCGACCTGCCGCTTAAGGAACGGTTGAGCTTGCTACGGAATTGGCGATTTACGGTTCTGGTCTTGTTTGCCGCCATCCCGTCCAAGATCGCGGTCACCGGCGTGACGTTCTTTTTGGCCCCGCTCTATCTGTGGACCATAGGCTATGGATATGCGGATATTGCTAGGGTGGTCATGCTGTACGCGGTCTTGGTGGTCATCTTGTCGCCCATGGTATCCAAGTTGGCAGATCGTACCGGCTGGCGCTTGGGGTTGGTGGTGACCGGCGGATTGATTGGCAGCGCCGGTCTGCTGGCTCCGGCCTTTGGCGGCGGCGAGCTTCCGGTGGTGATCTCGATGGTTTGTCTGGGCTTGGGCAATGGCTTGGCCGCGTCGCCGCAATTGGCGCTGATCCCCGATCTCTGCTGGATCGAATGCCGCACCATCGGTCAAAGCGCGATTCTTGGCGAAGTGCGGCGATTGGAGCGCATCGGTTCGACCCTGGGGCCGATTCTGGCGGCCCTGTTGGTCCCGACCTTGGGCTATGGGTTGGCCATTGCCGGTTTGGGCGCGGGGCTGTTTCTGATGTCGGTGATCTTCTTGCTGGCGTCCTTTCGTTTTGGGACGGGCATCCACATCGCAACCGAAGAGGCGCTCGAATGATCTCCCGTCTGATCGCGACAGTTTTGGCGTGCGTGATCTTAAGCGGTCAAGCGATGGCTGATTCTCATCCACAGAAGCCCTTTCGCATTTATATGGCGTTGTGGCGGGGGTGGGAAGACGCCGCGCAAGGCTTCAAGGATTACTTCATCTCCCAGCGCATTCCGGTGGAATTCATCATCCGCAATGCCGATCAGGACGAACGCAAGCTGAAGGAATTCGTCGAGGAAGCCAAGCAGATGAAGCCTGATTTGGTGTTTACCTGGGGCACGTCCGTCAGTTTGGGCATGTTGGGCAGCGGCCTTACTCCCGATCCCGCGCAATTCATTACCGATATTCCGGCGGTATTCGCGGTGGTTTCTCAGCCCACCAAGACCGGTTTGGTGCCGGATTTCAGCTCCAGCGGGCGCAATATCACCGGCACCACATATCTGGTGCCCATGCCGACTCAGATCTCGCTGATCCAATCCTATCGTCCCTTGCACAAATTGGGGATGATCTACAATCCTCAAGAAAAGAATTCGCTGCTGACTATCGAGGAAATCAATGCCTTGACCGGAAAAATGGATTTTACCTTGGTGGCCGAGCCGGTGGATATCATCGACAACCACCCCGACGCCGCCAGCATTGCCGCCAAGGTCGAGGATATGCGCAAGGCTGGGGTGGATTTCCTGTACATTCCGCCCGACACCTTTATGAATCTTAATCGCGACGTGCTGACCACCGTATGCCTGGAAAAAGGCATTCCCACCTTCGCCGCCGCCGAAAATCCGGTCCTAACATCGAAGGCCATGTTCGGCGGCGTCTATCGCTATTACACGGTGGGGCAGATGACCGCCTACAAAGCGGCGCAGATCCTGCAAAAAAACGTCAATCCTAAGGATATTTCGGTGGATGCTCCCAAGCGTCTGTCGATCATTCTCAACATGCCGGTTGTGCGCCAATTGGGACTTTATCCGCCGATGAAGGTCCTGCAATTGGCGGAAATAATCGACACCAGTTCGGGGCCTTGACGATGGCGCATTCTGCTTCCTTGCGCGTGGTTTTCTGCACCAAGCACGATCTGCCGGGCGCCATCATCCTCAATCGCATTCTGCCTAGATTGACGGGCCATCGGGCCATGGTCCTGTTGTCCGAGAAAATTCGCGATGCCGAGTTGTTGATTCCCGAATTGTCGATTTTGAAATATCTGGAGCGGGATTTGCCGGTCAACACGGTGTTTCCATTGATCGATTCCATTGCCGACAACCGCACCGGCCGCAAGCTGACCTTTCAGGGCTTGGCCCGCAAATTCCAGTGCCCGATGAGCATCGTCGATGATGTCAACGCGCCCAAATGGGCCAATGCGTTGCGCGACTTCCAGCCGGATATTATCGTTTCGTCCCGCTTTTCCAACGTCTTCAAGGACGAGGTCATTCAAATTCCGCGCTTGGGAACCTTTAACATTCATCCCGGCGCTTTGCCTCACTATGCCGGATTGTTTCCGTCGTTCCGGGCGATGCTCAATCAAGAAAGCCGGATCGGCTGTACCTTTCATCGGGTTGACCGCCGGATCGACGCGGGCCCGATCTTGGGCATCGGTTGGACCGAAATGGCGCTCGAACGCGGATTGCTGTGGCATGTGTTCAAATCCTACAATGCCGGTTTGGACCTGTTTGCCGATCTGCTGCCCAAAATAGCCAGCGGCGACACCGTGCCAGAACAACCTCAGGATGACAGCTTGCGCGTGTATCGTAGCTTTCCAGCGGCCCAGGAGGTGCGGCGTTTCGTCGAAAGCGGATATCAGTTGTTCGACCCCAAGACCTATTCTGAGGCCTTGGCCGAGTTCTTACCGCCCCATATGGATCTGCCGTCATGCTGCTAAGGACCCGGATCACCTTTATGGTCTTGGCCTCGTATCTGTTGATGGCGGGGGGATTGGCCTTCTTCGGCGTCAAAAGCGAGGAACTCTCCGACAACCGTTATGCCGAGGCGACGTTGAACGGTCAGGAAATTTTTTGGCGCAAATTGATCGAGAATACGGTGCAGCGCTTGGAAACGGTCGTGCCGGTGATCATGTCGCGCCGGGATGTGGCCGAGGCTGCGGCGCGGAAGAATATCGGCGAACTGACCGAGGCCACAGGCCAGATTACCGAAGCGCTGCGCACTCTGCCCGCCGTCTTTCTGTGGGAGGTGATTAGCCCCGAAGGCGAGTTGCTCTTTTCCTCGCGCGGGTCGCTACAAGACACGCCGCTGATTGATGCGGGTTCGCTGAGCGTCATCGTCGATACCAAGGCCTCGTTGGAGGGCGGAGTGGTGCAAGACAGCGAAAGCGGCTTTATCGCCGCCGTGGCGCAGCCGTTGCTGAAAGCCGATGGTTCTGTCGCCGCCGTCGCCGCCATCGCCGCCGATTTGCATCCGCCCTTGCAGGAATTCAAGGACGCCACTGGCGCCGATATTTTCCTGGTGGACCATGTGGGGCGCGTGACCGCTGGCACGGATATGTCCATTTGGTCGCTGATGTCCAAGGACGATTTTTCGATCCGCAAACGGCGGTTGGAAACCGTTCATGCAGGCAAGCGGTTTTTCTCGGTGGGGGTTTTGCCGTTGCGGGGCATGGACAAGCAGGTGATGGGCGCTTTGATTACCGTGCGCGACTCCACTCTGTCGCACAATCAGTTGCGGCACATTCAGAACATCGAGATCGGCTTGGTGGCCACTATGTTGCTGTTGGTGCTGTTGTGGCTGACCTATTATCTGCGCCGGTCGTTCGCGCCGCTGGATGAAGCCATTCAAGTGTTGAACGCCTTGTCGCGAGGCGACACCTCGGTCACCTTGGAAGTGGACAACATCAAGGACGAAATCGGCCGCATCGCCGGATCGGTGGGCGTATTCCGCGACAACGCCGTCAAGCTTGACCAGTTGGAGGAACGACGCGAACGGCAGCGTCGCCGTCAGGAATTGTTCATCAGGCTGCAAATGCGCCAATTGGCGGACATGCTGTCCGATGAAGCCCGTGAAACGGTGCTGCGCGACATCGCCGAAATGGAAGCGTTGGCCCAGGCGCAAACCAAACCCGAAGACGATACGGAGCGGGGCGAGATCGAAGTCCTGGCCAAGGCGTTCGAAACCATGTCGTCGCGTATCCGTGAGCAGCACACCAATCTGGAAAGCCTGATCGCCGAGCGCACCCGGGATGTGAATATCCTGCGCGAAGCCCTGAAAAACAAAGAGCAATTGACGGTTCTGCGCCAGGAATTGGACTTTGCCCGAGAGTTGCAATTGTCTTCGCTGCCGCAGGTATTTCCGCCGTTCCCCGACCGCCACGAATTCCGCATTCACGCCGCCATGGTTCCCGCCAAGGAGGTGGGAGGCGATTTCTACGATTTCTATCTGATCGACCGCCATCATTTGGCCTTCGTGGTCGGAGACGCCTCGGGCAAAGGCGTACCCGCCGCCATGTTCATTGCCATCACCCGTAGCCTGATCAAGGCGGTGGCGCCGTTCTCCAACAGTCCCGGTCAGTGCATGGCCTTCGTCAACAACATGCTGGCGGCGGACAATCCGCAGCTGCTGTTCGCCACCGTGTTTTACGCCGTCTTGGACACCAGCACCGGTGAGGTGCGATTCTGCAATGCCGGTCACCCGCCGCCGATGATTCTGCGGCATAACGGGCAGATTGATTCCTTCCGCGACGTTTCTGGGGTGGCCTTGGGCGTAATGGAGGATTTGGAGTACGAAACCGGTTCATTCACCTTAGGCGTGGGCGATTCGGTGTTGGTCTATACCGATGGCGTGACCGAAGCCACCAACGACCGTCAGCGCCTGTTCGAAGAAAGCCGTCTGATCGAAACCTTGAAGGACCTTATCGGCGTGCATCCTGAAGCGGTCATCGCCCGGGTCAACGAAGCGGTTAACATCTTTGTCGAAACCGCGCCGCAATTCGACGACATCACCATGCTGGCTTTGGCGCTGGATCACCTGTCCGTCAGCGACGGGGACGATGAGTCCCCAGCCTTAAGCAAGTTGCAGTTGTCGGGCTTTGGCGCTTCCGAACCCATCGTGCCTGTTCAACAGGAGGAAAACTCGGTTGACGAGGTCCCGCAGGCCGGGGGCGAAAGCAATCGAATCGATGTCACTATCACCAATGATTTGAGCGAATTGGAGCGTTTGGCGACGGTGGTCGATACGTTTGTATCGCAGCGCCAACTTCCGTCCAGACTGGCCTTTAATCTTAATCTTTCGTTGGATGAACTGATTACAAATATAGTCTCGTATGGTTTTTCGGATAGCGATGCGCACGACATTCTGATAAGTCTTCGGATCGATGAGGGGTGCTTGATCACCGAGATAATCGACGACGCCAACGAGTACGATCCCTTCGCGCAAGCGCCGGAACCGGATTTGGACTTGGAATTGGATGATCGGCCCATCGGGGGGTTGGGGGTTTATCTGGTCAAGGAATTCATGAGCAGGACGCAGTACGAACGCCTTGGGGACCGCAATGTCACCACGCTTTGGCAGAATTTGGATCAGGAATAGCAAGCCATGGAAGTTCAGGAAGAAAAGGTCGGCGACGCTTTGGTCCTGGTGCCCGTTGATCGGGTAGACAGCGCGACCGCCAAGGCCTTCGAGGCCAAAGTGATCGCCGCTATCGGGCAAGGCACCAGCAAAATCGTGCTGGATTTCTCGCGGTTGGATTACATCTCCAGCGCCGGTCTTAGGGTGGTGCTGGTCGGTGCCAAGATGACCCGCTCGCCGCGCAAATTCGTCCTGTCCGACATGAAGCCCCATATCCGCGAAGTGTTCGACATGTCCGGCTTCTCCAAAATCCTGGTCATCCACCCCGATCGCGCCGCCGCTTTGGCGGGGTAAGTCGTTCGCGCAAGGCCATTTTTAAAAATCAAGGCATGTGACAGAGGCAAAAAACCTCGGTATGCTTACGCCCAAGAATAACAATAACGGGGAGTGAGATGACCATCGCGCATGTTTTGGCTTCGGGAGTGGCGCCGCGACCGGCTTTGCCGCGGGCGATCTATCGCATTGTCGTTCGGGATCTGCTGTTGAAATGCCGCATCGGCGTGTACGAACACGAACGGTTGGCGCCGCAGCGGGTGCTGATCAATGTGGATCTGGCTGTTTCCGAAGTGGTCGGCGGCACCAGTGACGACATCGCCAATGTCTATAATTACGAAGACGTGATTTCCGGGGCCAAGGACATCATCGCCGCCGGTCACATCGATCTGGTGGAGACCCTGGCCGAGCGCATCGCCGCCCATTGCTTGAAGGATTCCAGGGTCGAGGACGTGCGGGTCAAGGTCGAAAAGCTGGACGTCTATGCCGAGGCGGAAAGCGTCGGCATCGAAATCGAACGTCTGCAAGCCAAAAACCGCCCCTATGATCCATGCCCAACCCAGCCGGTTCCCCCCTTGGCGGTGATCAAGCTGGGCGGTTCGATGGCGGGGCATGCGGATTTGAAATCCTGGTTGGCGTGTGTGGCCACTTTGCCGGTGGTGGTGGTGCCGGGCGGCGGACCCTTCGCCGACCAAGTGCGCGACTTGCAGGTCAAGCAAGGCTTTAGCGACCAAGCTGCCCATAAGATGGCTCTGTCCGCCATGGAGCAGTTCGGGCGTATGCTGGCCGATCTTGAACCCCGTTTGGTGATCGCGACCATTTTATCGGAGATTTTTAGCGCCTTGTCCTTGGGACAGCCTGCGCTGTGGCTGCCGTCGGCGCTGGGCGACCATCCCGACATCGCGCAAAGCTGGGACGTCACGTCCGACAGTTTGGCCGCGTGGCTGGCGGCACAAACCGGCGCCACTCGTTTGTTGTTGGTCAAGTCTGCGCCTTTGTCCGGCGCCGAGGCCAAGGTGGCCGATTTGATCTCGTCCGGCATGGTGGACCGGGCGTTTGCCGAGTACCGGGGGGCGTTGCAGGTGGAACTGGTTTCGTCCTCGGACGCCGCCTTTGTCATGGCCGCTTTGGCGGCCAAACGCCCCTGCGGCGTTAAAGTCGTTTCATGAGCGTGGAGGATACTCCTCGTTTGGCTTGGGCCATCACCGGGTCGGGGCATTTCTTGAAAGAATGCGTCGCGTTGTTGCGCGCCCAAACTCATGTGGACGTGTTCCTGAGCCAAGCGGCCGAGGAAGTGTTGCGCTGCTACCATCTGCCGCTGGACTTGCCGGAGACGTGCCGTCTCTACAAGGAAGGGGCGGCCAGCGCTCCCGTTGTGGGGCGGTTCTATCGCGGCGGCTATCGCGCCTTGGTCATCGCGCCGACCTCGTCCAACACAGTGGCCAAGATGGTGTTTGGGATTTCGGACACGTTGATCACCAACCTGTACGCCCATGCGGGCAAGTGCCGGGTGCCCAGCATCGTCTTTCCCTGCGACACCGAGTCCGAATTGTCCAGCGAGGCCCCGGACGGCATGGTGGCGGTCTATCCTCGGCGCATCGATTTGGAAAACACCCGCAAGCTGGTCCACATGGAATACACCATTGTGGCAGAAACCGTTGGTTCCTTAGACGCCGAATTGGGCAAGTTGGCCTCATGACCGATCATCTGCTGTTCGTGACCGGGCGTTTGGCGGAAGAGCGCCTAAGATCGACGTTGCGCGAAATGGAGCCGGTGGACTTCACTTGGGACATTCGCCAGATCGGCGTCAAGGTCGCGGGGCTGATGACTGCCGAGATCGTCGCCAACCGATTGGGCGATGCGAGGGGCGCGGCCAAAGTTATTCTGCCGGGCCGCTGCCGGGGCGATCTGGACCGCCTGGCGGCGCAGTTCGGCGTGCCGTTCGAGCGTGGTCCCGATGATCTGGCGGATCTGCCCGAACATTTTGGCCGCAAGGCCGGGCCGGTTTCCTTGGTGGATTATTCGGTCCGCATCTTCGCCGAAATCGTCGATGCCAGCGCCTTAACGATCGACGCCATTGTGGCCAAGGCCAATTTCTTGCGCGCCGAGGGGGCCGACGTGATCGATCTGGGCTGTCTACCCGGCACGCCGTTTCCCCATCTTGAGGACGCGGTGTCCGAGTTGGTTCGCCAGGGCTTTACCGTCAGCGTTGATAGTCTTGACCCGTCTGAATTGAAGCGCGGAGCGGGGGCGGGGGCGTCCTATTTGCTCAGCCTGACCGAACACACCTTGGATGTGGCGCTGGAGGTGGCGGCGACCCCAATCTTGATCCCCGCCAAGCACGGCGATTTGGATGAACTTTGCCGGTCCTGGGACTATCTGGACAAGCGCGGCAAGCGCGCCATTGTCGATCCGGTTCTTGACCCCATCGCCTTCGGCTTCACCCAATCTTTGGGGCGGTTCCAAACCCTGCGCCAACGCCTGCCCCAGGCCGAGATGCTGATGGGGGTGGGTAACGTCACCGAGCTGACCGACGCCGACACTACCGGCATTACTGCGATCTTGATGGCGTCGGCGCAGGAACTGGGCATCGGTAACGTGCTGGTGGTGCAGGTCAGTCCCCATTGCCGACGGGCGGTGCGTGAAACCGATTGGGCGCGGCGGATCATGTATCGCGCCTTTGCCACCAACAGCTTGCCGCAACGGATTTCCCCCGCCTTGCTGGGCTTGCGCGACCGCAGGCCGTTTGCCTCGACGCCCGAGCAGATCAGCGACTTGGCCGCTCAGGTTAGCGACCGCAATTGGCGCATCGAAGTGGCCGAGGACGGCATCCATTTGTTCAACAAAAACGGCCATTGGGTGGCGACCGACCCTTACGATTTGTGGCCACATCTGGACGTGGACGCGGATTCGTCGCATGCTTTCTATCTGGGGGTGGAGCTGTCCAAGGCTCAGATCGCCTTTAGCTTAGGCAAACGCTACGTTCAGGATCGCTTGCTGACCTGGGGCATTGCGACCAACCCCGAACCGCAATCGCGTCCCCATCGCAATCCTGGGCGCGACAAGGAGGATGAGACATGATCGTCGAAGCCGTGGTCACCACCTTGTCCGCCGAGGGCGATGCCCATATCGCCCCCATGGGGGTGCATGCCTTGGAGCAGGGATTGTTCGGCATCCTGCCGTTTCGCCCGTCGCGCACCCTGGACAATCTGCTGGCAACCGGCTGTGCGGTGATCAATTACACCGACGATGCCCGCATCTTCGCCGGCTGCCTGACCGGACGGCGGTCCTGGCCGCTGGTTCCGGCGCTGAAAGTGCACTGCGTCGGCTTGGCCCAGGCCCTTAGCTGGGACGAAGTCAGGGTCGAAGGCCTGGACGACGATCCGGTCCGCCCCCAGTTTCGCGCCCGTGTGGTCGAGACAAGGCAAATTGCCCCGTTCAAAGGCTTGAACCGTGCCGTCATGGCGGTGGTCGAGGGGGCCATTCTGGTTAGCCGCTTGTCCATGCTGCCCGACGACAAGATCGACCGCGAGATGGAAATACTGGCCAGCGCCGTGGCCAAGACGGCAGGCCCGAAGGAGAGCGAAGCGTGGGAGTGGATCGTGCACGCGGTGGCCGATTTCCGCGCCAACCGGGGGGAAACGTCATGAGCGTCAAGATACTAGCCAGCGTCCGCGATGCTGATGAAGCCCGTTTGGCCTTGGCGGCTGGGGTGGATGTAATCGATTTGAAGGAGCCCAATCACGGCGCGTTGGGCGCGGTGCCGCTGGACGTGGCCGCTCAGGTGGCTGTCCTTGCCAAGGGAGAAGCCATGGTCAGCGCCACCATCGGCGATATGGACCTTGTGCCCGTCACAGTGGCGGCGGCTTGTAAGCGGCTGGCTGATTGTAACGTGGATATTATGGTCAAGGTCGGCATTTTCGCAGGCGACTTGGCCGGAACCTTGAAGGCGCTGGCGCCGCTGATCAATGCCGGAACCAAGATCGTCGCAGTTCTGTTTGCCGACGGCCCGACCATGTGGCAAACCATCCTGCCCATGGCCGCCAAAGCCGGTCTGGCGGGCCTGATGCTGGATACCGCCGACAAAACCCGAGGCGGCTTGCTGCGCCATCTGCCGGTCAGCGTGCTGACAGGGTTTGTTCATTCGGTGCGCGACGCAGGGCTCAGCAGCGGCTTGGCCGGGTCGCTGGCTATGGAAGACATCCCCATCCTGGCTCCCCTGCGCCCCGATTTCCTAGGCTTCCGCTCGGCCCTGTGCGACGACGGACGGGTGGGGCGCTTGTCCACGGACAAGCTACGAGCGGTGGTGGATGCTGTCAGGACGTATGGCGGGTGATTGGATGGTGACAAGCAGCAAGAAGGAAATTCTTGCTGCAGTACCCTTGTCCATCAACAGGAAGTTCAACAGGAAAATGTCCTGGATACGTTATTGAGCATATTGTACCTTGACACGGAATTGCCCCGGCGCCCCTTCCGATATGCAATGGCAAACGATTGAGGATGCGAAGCGCAAGGATCGTTTGGAATAAAAAATAGTCAGATAGAATTTAAATTTGATAGAAATAAAGCATTGACGGCAGTAATATTTTGATAGTAGCGCACCGTATTAGTTGGTGTGCTGTTTATGAGAAATTATTTTTAATTTCAATATAAGACAAACTAGGCTCAGGACCCATTAAACCGCTTGCATCGACTTGAGTCTGCTGATTCAATCGCGGCAGACAGGAGGTGCCGCGATGAGTGATTTGTTTTGGTTGAGCGATGAGCAGATGCGCCGGATAAAGCCTTGTTTCCCCCTATCGCATGGGATTGCTCGCGCCGATGACCGCCGCGTTCTCAGCGGTATTATCTTCGTGATCCGCAACGGTCTGCGGTGGCGCGACGCTCCGAAGGACTATGGGCCGCACAAGACGATCTACAATCGCTTCATCCGCTGGAGTCTCCTTGGGGTTTTCAATCGCATTCTTGCCGAGCTGGCGGGCAAGGCTGGCGATCCTGAGCGACTAATGATCGACGCAACGCATTTGAAAGCCCATCGAACCGCAGCAAGCCTGCTAAAAAAGGGGCTGTTCCCCGCTGTATCGGACGGACGAAAGGCGGCTTGAACTCCAAGCTTCATGCTGTCTGTGATGGTGAAGGCCGTCCGATTATCCTGCTTCTAACCGAAGGGCAGATGAGCGATTACAAAGGGGCCGCGCTGATGGTTGACGCATTCCCCAAGGCCAAGGAACTGCTTGGCGACAAGGGCTATGATGCCGATTGGTTCCGCCAAGCCCTGATCGGGCGTGGCATTACCCCCTGCATCCCGCCAAAATCAAATCGGAAAACCCAAATCGACTTCGACAAGACGCTCTATCGCAGCCGTCATAAAATCGAGAATATGTTCGGGAAACTCAAAGATTGGCGGCGTATCCACACCCGCTATGACCGATGCGCCCACACCTTCATGTCAGCAATCGCTATCGCCGCTACTGTCATCTTCTGGATCAATCAATGTGTCCTGAGCCTA
>CAIYCT010000356.1 GCA_903924765.1 uncultured Rhodospirillaceae bacterium
GACTGGCTGCGTCGCGCTTCTTACAATACGGGCATAGTGACTGTTTAAGGAGTTTATCAAATGACCTGCAATGTTGGTGGCATCGACCGCATCTTACGGATTGTCGTCGGTTTGGCCCTGATCGGCGCGACCGTGACTGGCATGCTTCCCGTCTGGGGATGGATCGGCGTGGTTCCTCTGGCCACCGGTTTGATCGGCTGGTGCCCTGCCTATTTGCCGTTCGGCATCAAAACCTGTAAACCGGAACAATCGTAATCTTGGTTCCAGAAAAAAGCGCGGGATGAATTGACCGGACAAACATTGGGTTCAAAGCTAAAGACATTGGCCTTAGCCACCAGACCGATGTTTGTTCCGGCCTCGGCTCTTCCCGTCCTGGTGGGCACGGCTTGGGGATGGCGCGACGGGGACGGTCTGCATGTGGGACTGTTCCTGGCCGCCCTTCTTGGCATGATCTGCCTGCATTTCGGCGCCAACGTGATCAACGATGTGGGCGACGACCTGAATGGCTGCGACGCTCGCAATGACGACCGCATCTTTCCATTCACCGGCGGCTCTCGCGTGATCCAGGACAAGGTGTTGACACGCACTCAGATGGGGGCTCTGGGTCTGGGGTTACTGAGCGTCGGAGCCTTGATCGGCTACAGCCTTTTTCTGATCAAAGGCGAAACCGTTTTGTGGCTGGGGGCGCTTGGAGGTTTCCTGGCCATCGCCTACTCGCTGCCGCCCTTGTCGCTGGCGTCGCGCGGCTGGGGAGAAGCAACCGTGGCATTGGCCTTTGGACTTCCGGTCTGGGCCTGCGCTTGGCTGCAATCGGATAGTTTCACCGCCGATTCGTTCTTTGCCGCCTTGGCGATGGGGTGCTGGTCGGCCTGCATCCTGATCGTCAACGAAATTCCCGACCGTCTGGCAGATTCCCAAAGCGCCAAGCGCACCTTGGTGGTTCGGCTGAGTCCAACCAACGTGCGCTGGCTGTATCTGGGCGCATCGGGCGCGGCGGGCGTCTGCGCCTGTTTCGCGGCGCTGGTTTCCAAGGCTCCAATCTGGGCCCTATTGCCGCCCATCCTGCTGCTCATCTTCAGCGCCCTGCCTCCGGTCCGGTGCAACACCGACCGAGACCAAATGCTCAAGGCCATCCAAGCAACCTTGGCCATGCATCTGGTCGGAGGACTCTGGTTGATTGCCTTGGCAGGTCTATAAGGTCTTGCCGTAGAGCGGATTGTGACCGCAGAGGGTGATATCCCTTTAGCCCGTCATGGCCGGACCCGTTGGCTTCGCCAACAGGTCGGTACGTTGCATGTGCAATATGCCCGGCCATCCACGTCTCAGCACGTAAGACATTGCTATAAATACTGTTTAAGCTGAAACACGTGGATACGCGGATCAAGCCCGCGCATGACGAAAGAAAGGGATTGATCCAATTGGATCGCAAAACACCCAAGGTCAGTCCTGACGAGTGCAAAAAGACTCAAGGCGCTCCCCTTATAAGGCAACGCCAGCGCAGCATAAAGAATGGTTGCGCCGCACAAGAGAAAACCCGGCATAAAGACCAATTGCGGCGGAATTCCTTGGCAAAACATGTGCCAAAAATGCATCACCTGCCCATATAAACGCTCATAACGTCGGCCTCCCTCCCCTCCTAAATTCAGGAAATCCAGGCAGATCATTATATTTTTTCATTTATTTTCAATATGTTATATATTTTCTACGTCACAAAAACGAAACAATGCCTCCAAAAAGCTCTATTACTCTCATTCAATGGTCATAATCTCGGTGTTGTTTGAATTCGAATTTAATGTTTTAAACCCGTCATGTCGCTATGACGACGCACGTTTAAACCTAGCCGGGGGCTACAGATGAGTTTCAAATCTTTCCAAAACA
>CAIYCT010000357.1 GCA_903924765.1 uncultured Rhodospirillaceae bacterium
AAGTCGTCATCGTGGTTCATCTTCTTGTCTCCATCGACCTATTAAAAATCAATGTGTTACAGATATGAGTCTCGCTGCCCTTGGGCGCTGTCTCTCTAAAAAACGATGTGCAGACAAAGACTTAGGCGTCTCAACGAGACAGCCCTTTAATCTTGCCTTACATCCCCATTGATCACTTCCCGCCCCATTCACGCCCTCCTACGACCACTTGCCCGGATCATGAAAAAGGCGGGATCATCCCCCGCCTGCCAGAAACACCGCTTCGGCGCTCTCAACGCTGTCGAAATGGGTCAACCGCAGCATCGCCCGTACCCGCCGTTCAACGTCAACAACGCAGGTTGCGACGTAATATTGACCGCGAAAAAAGCCGATAATTCGCACGATTTCTCCGCCGTCTTCACCCTCATCGAAGCCCTCATAGGCTCCAAAATTGCGTTCGGCGAACCGGCTGTCCCAGTGAAAATCGGCGGCTTCCGCGTTGATAATTCTGTCAACTTCGTAGGCACCGAACTCCTTACGCAGAAGCGGATAACGGTCGAATTCAGTGTGTAAATGGGTATGAACTTGAGACATGATGACCTCCTGAAGTGATGTTCTCCTCATCGAGAACACCTCTTGGGATCGGCCAACAAATCGGCGGTCAAGGACACCGAAGGTGCCGCGTAGCGGGGCGGGGGGGGGAGCCAAAATGCCCTTGCATTTTGGGGGAACCGCGCATCCTTGACGGGCGCTTTGTTCTGGCTGGTATGATAAAGAGGTCGAGACGAGCCCCCTCTCACCGTCAGGACTCCCGGCATCATTTGCGATCTCCCGGCGGTGTGGTCAGGGGCACGAACAGAGTGCCTGGCGATGCGTTCAAAGTAATGAATAGGCCGTCATGCGTTGGCGGTTTGGTATGGATTTTAGCGACAGCGGCAAGGTAGGTCTGGGTTTCTGCTGGCAAAGAACGACCATTCAGACTTTGCTCATAGCGTGCCGGACCAGCATTATAAGCGGCAAACAAACCGGGATAGCCGAATCGGTCAAACATCGCCCGCAGATAACCCGTGCCAGCGATAATGTTGTCATGCGGATCGTATGGATCGGGACCAAGATTGATCTGACGCTGTATCTCAGCATAGGTGTTGGGCATCACCTGCATCAGTCCCATCGCCCCGGCATGTGAGGTGATTGGCGTTTGACCGCCGCTTTCCGCCTTCATGACCGCCCGTATCCATGGTTCGGGAACCGCGAAACGGTGCGAGGCTTCGGCGATGAACCCTTGCCATTGATCCATGTCGGCATGGGCTGGGTATGGCGCAGTTGCCGCCAAGACCCCGGCGATCAGCACACTCAATCGGTCCATAGCGGTACGAGCCTCCCGATGATCAAGGTGGTTTTCACCGGCCCGAAATAGCGTCCGTCGAACGAGTCAGAGACGCCCGCCATCAGCAAAAACACCTCGTCGGAATCGAGGCGATGACAGCCCGACCAATGCGGTAATGGGCGTCCCAAATGATCATGATCGAGCCGCTTGGCGATGGTCTGGCCGTTCTCGATAATGGTGTCACCAAAGGCGCACACCATGTCGCCGCCCTGCCCAACGATGCGCTTGATCAACGGCACATTCGCCGGAATATATCCGCGTTCTGCTGCGAGTTGGCGTACCGAGTCCGGTGTCCGAACCAATGCCAAATCTCCCCGCTTGGCCTGACCAGACACTAATCGGTAGACACCAACCGGCGCGCTGGCGCTGGCATTCCACACCAGCGCCGGACGGTCTGGGCCATGCAGGACCAGACCGATACCGAACCCGCCAAGGGCGAGGACAGCGCGCCGGTTCATCGCGCCCCTCCGGTCGGCTCAAGGTCCGAAGTCGAAACCCGGCCATGCTCTGCTGACCAGCCATCGAGGTCGTCGATGTGGTAGCGGACATAGCGCCCGTGCTTGCGAAAGCGCGGGCCGCCGCCGATGGTGCGCATCTTTTCCAGCGTCCGGCGGGACAGGCCGACATAAAGTGCGGCCTGTTCGGTGTCCAAAAAAGGGCTGCCTTTTTTGGCATTAGCCGCCCGGATAATCTCGTCTTCCATGATTGCTTCTCCTGTGTCGGGGTACGGATGGCGACGGCGCGTGTCGCGGTCCTCCCACACAGGATGAGCGCGAATGGGGGCGTTCCGGGACGGTCGAAAACACACCCCCCGCGTTTTCGTCCCCCCCCCCCCTCAAATCAAAGCCCCGCCGCAGGGAATACGGCGGGGCTGTTGGTGGATTTACCGGTCGCGCGGCTCCCACAGGGCGATGTGAGTGGCGCCGTCATCAGCAGGATGTTCGAGCTTGACGAGCCGGGCGCGGACCCAATTCTGGCCGAACTCCGGCGCTCCGATCTTGAGGTTCAGGTATGTCTCGCCGCTAGATTTTGCGACTTGGCTCCAGGCGGCTCCGACCTCGTAACGCTGGCCGTTGCCTGCATAAACCCGATGATCTGGGGCGTTTTCGGTGATTTTATCGACCGGAACGATGGTCAGTTGGGCGGTAACGTTGAGGGTTTTGAGAACGCCGGTGAAAACGCCGTCGTCGAGCTTGGTGAAGGTTCCGAGGGTGATAGCCATGATAAACTCTCCTTGCGTTGATCGCGGGGCCGTCCCTGCGATGGCTCGCGTAAAGAGCCCGCAAGCCACCCCGCCCACCGCGAAGTCATGAGCGGCCGGAACGCAGTGGAGGACTTGGAAGGCGGGAGAATTTGCAGCGAAGCGACCGCGAGGAGGCCCGATCAGGGCCGGGGAAATTCTTTCGCCCTGACAAGTTGGACAGGGTGGCGCGGGATCTAGCGCTTAAGAGACATGCAAGGGATGGTCTGCGATTGACATGCACTAGGAGGGGATTGGCCTGTCCCCGGCTGCGGCTTTACCAATGCAGAATCGGAGTGGAACAGATGCCCGCACCCGCATTTTCCGCCGATTCCACGTCTGGCCGATGATGGACGGAAATGACGCTGGGCCGGATTCTGGCGGCAGGTCGGCATGGGGGTGGAAGCGTGGGGCTGCGCCATAGCAAGGCTTGGCGACACCTCTGAATTTTACGTTCGGCGCACTGGTATTACAGCAGAATATGATCACGCCCACGTCATGATTGGCATCAGATAAAAGGGGCCAATTCCCTCCTGCGGGCAGGCGGTCGGCACATATTTACAGCCCTGAAATTTGCCCTTACGGGTTTGAAGCATGATCGGTTCTTGCGGATGAGATGGACGAGTTTCTGGCCACATCGAAGGCTGCTTCATCGCAAGGCAAGTTTATACTCTTGATGGCATGTTTGCACTATCGAGCCGCCGATGAATGAGCGAGACGATGGTAAGTAGATCTTCGGCATCTTCCTTCAACATCGACCAGTTAATTCGAGCCTCATGTGCGGTGGGATTGCGGAACATACCGAACGTACCCCGCACAAGATTGGCAAAGCCGCTTTGTTCGCTGCGCTCGCTTACCGTCGTGCGTGGGTTGATAGCCAAAAGAGGAGGATCACCTCCTAAAACACGGTCCACCAACGTGGCACCATCATCCGTCAATCCAGTGCGCTTCCGCATTTTATCGGCAACACTCTTTACGGCTTCTTGGACAGCGTGGAAGTAATTGTCGGCAAGCAGTTCAGCCCGGCAAAACGCTAATCCGACATTTCCCATATGGACGGCCCATCCGTCAAAATTTGATGGCATGGTAGCTAATTTTATCGCGGTTGTGGATCCAAGAGTTGCCATTCCTGGCAAAAGCGCGCTTGGTTTCAACGGACAGCCCGTTATCAGTCTGCAT
>CAIYCT010000358.1 GCA_903924765.1 uncultured Rhodospirillaceae bacterium
AACACATACACCTACCATAGGTAGGGCGGTTGGCATGGGTGATTTGGCGGAAATCCGCCGTTTTCACCAAATCTCGCTCACAACATATAGTGGGTGTATGTCTTAACCGGATAGGCATGGATCTTACGAACAACCTCTATAAGCTCTGGAACCGGATGTCTTCAGGGACTTACTTTCCTCCACCAGTCCGGCGTGTTGACATTCCAAAGGACGGAGGCGGAACGCGGCCATTGGGAATACCCACGGTTGCTGACCGCATCGCCCAGGAAGTCGCCAAACGGCACCTGGAACCTCTCCTTGAACCGGTGTTTCATGAGGATTCCTATGGGTACCGGCCGGGCAGGTCTGCGATCGATGCGGTCGGAAAGGCTCGTCAGCGCTGCTGGCAGTACAACTGGACGCTCGACATCGACATCAAGGGTTTTTTGGATTGCTCATCAGACTACCCCCCGTTTCCTGGTATGGCAGCGAAGAGATCAGGCGAGGCATCCGGGGCCTTGATTCTTAAGCCTTTTCGGCGTCCCTGGCAGATATGGACCGCCTGCAGCTCGCCCCGCTTTACACGCTGCAAGATGGTCTGGCGGGAGACGCCGAGGCGTTTGGTGGCCTCAATCATGGGGATGAAGCCCGGCGGGGTCTTTTCGACGAAGCGGGCAAGAAGTTCGTCGGTGATGTGGATTTGCCAAGGGGCCCCAGGTGTCGGCTGCTCGGCGGGGATGAAGCCGTCCTCAATCCAGCGCAGCAAGGTGGACGGGGTCAGGCCAAGCCGCTCTGCGGCCTTGCGGACGGTCACAGTTTCGCCGTCCCGTGGTTCGGTCGGGGCATTTGGACGAGCGATGCCTCGGTAGTGGCGCAATCCCTGGACATGACTGGCGGTGAATCGATCTCCGGACACTGTCCGCCGACCCTGCCGGTTGAGGATACCAGCGATAACGCCGTCGGCGTGATGAACAGCAAGGCGGCGAATGAGGTCGATGGTCTCTTCGTCGGTGCGCCGTGTTGGCGGATTGGAACGCGGCAGAGCAACGTCCAGCCGGGTGATGTCGCCACTACGCCAGCGGATGGCCAAGCGTGCGCGGTATTCGGCCCGTTCGACGACAATGGTGACCTCTTCGAGCAGGGTTCGCAGGAGTTCCTTGCGGTCGCGGTCAGTGGTGGTCGGTGCCGACCACACGCGCCGCAGATCTTGGCCGAGCGCGAGGAGAGCCTTGCGTTCGGTGTCGCTCAGACCGCGCGGCCGGAGGCGTTGGCGCCTCTCGATCTCTGCTTCGGCGTCGCCGAGTTCGCGCAACCGCTGCTCCCACTGGGTCTCCAGGCCGCGTGCCACCAGACGATTGTCGGGGTCGACGGCGCGATAGCGGCGCTCGGCCAGGGATGCTTCGTATTTGCGCCTTTCGACCTCCAGGCGCCATTGGTCCAAAGCCGCATCCTGATCGGCGTCCAGGCGTTCGGCGGCGAGCAGCGCTGCCTCCATGCCGGCGGGCTGCAGGGCAGTCAGAAAGGCGTCCGTGACCGCCGCGTCGAGTTGGCAGCCGCCGACATTGAGGCAGTATTGGCCGCGTCCCTCAACGACGCTTTTGCCGGGGCAATGGTAGCCGGGGCTAGCATTTCGTCCCCGATAATGGGTGCGCAACCGGCGGCCACAGTGGCCGCAGAGGGCCAAACCCTGGAGTAGCGCGGCACCCTCGCGAACAGCACGACCGGTTGGGCCCTTGTCTGTCCGGTCGCCAGCACCATCGGCAATCTGATGAGCCCGGGGGCGGGTGTTGGTGTCGATGCGCATGCGGTTGGCCTCGAAGGTCTCCCAGTCGATGAATCCAGGATGGTGGTCGCGGATCAGAACCGCCCATTCCTCTCGGGGCAACCGGCGGGATCGGCTGCGCACGTTGCCCACGTCGTCAATATACCGTTCGAAGCGGGTGCGGCCATAGGTGTAAGCGCCAGCGTAGCAAGGGTGAACGAGTATCCCGTGGATAGCATGGTAGGTCGGGACTACCCAGCGCACCTCCCGTCCCAGCGTCCTTGTGTCTTGCAAAGGAAACAGCAGGGCGTTCGAGCGGAACCACAACCAGACCCGCCGGGCCGAACCGGTCTCGGCGAATCTCTCGAAGACATTGCGAATGGCGTTGACCACCGCTTCATCGGGATGGAAACAGATTTCGCCGTCGGCGTCTCCCCAAACGAAGCCGGTAGGCACGCCGCGGCGGAGTTCGCCTCGCGCGGCTTTGTGGCGGATACCACCGTCGAGGCGGGCACGCAGGATGTGCAGTTCGGCTTCCGACATGGTCCCCTTGAGCCCGAGCACCAAGCGATCGTTGAAGTCGCCCGGATGGTAAAGACCATCGGTGTCGGCGATTAGCGTTCTGGTCAGGGCGCACAAGTCGAGCAGCCGATACCAATCGGCGTTGTTGCGCGCCAGCCGCGAGACTTCGAGACAAAGGACGATGCCGACCCTGCCCATGGCAACCTCGGTGGCCATATGAGCGAAGCCTGAACGGCCAGCGGATTGGGCACCGGAACGCCCCAAATCTTCATCGACAACCGAGACGGCGGCCCGCGGCCATCCCAGAAGCAATGCCTTATCGACCAGAGCATACTGCCGGCGGGTCGACTCGGTATTATTCTCGACCTGGGCCAGAGAAGACTGCCGGATGTAGACGAAGGCGCCCCGACGGAGATGGTCGGGGCCCACGGCGGTTGGATCAGTCATGGCGATTTCTCCCGGTTGGCGTTGCCGTCGCGATCTCCTTGTTCGTCGGTGGCTCGGTTGGGCCGACCGCCTTGGTGATGATCCTGGCCAGCGCCTGGATCAGTGCGGCGTGCCGCTCCGGATCGAGCCGTTCGAGTGGTGTTGCGGGGTGTACTGGGATCAGGAAGTTCATGGACAGTTGCACCGATGGCCTCCATACCGAGTGGCTGCTGTTTGTCGGTGCCCGGGACGCTCGGGCATCGCAGCAAACCATCGACTACGGCGCGCAATCTCATCAAGTCAGTGATTGACCCCAGTGGACTCGTCGAGGTCGAGGAAGCGACGGATGGACTCCCCAAATCCGGCTGGAAATCTGTCCAATCTGTTGGAACCAGAACAGGATCAGAGTCAACAGGGGCAAGCAACAGATGGGGCCGGCCATCCTTCTTTCTGCGCCCCAACACAGTTAAAGCTTGCCCTTCCAAAGCATGGGAGGGGCGGGTAACTGTTACTTTGTCAGGAAATGACTGGTGGTGGGCAGTCTGTCGAGTTATCGTTCGACAGCATTGATCATGAGCTGCTACTCAAGGCGGTCCGACATCATACGGACTGTCCATGGGTTTTGCTTTATGTCGAGCGCTGGTTGAAAGCACCCGTGAAAATGGAGGACGGTGCAATCCTACCGCGAGTGCAGGGAACCCCGCAAGGTGGGGTGGTAAGCCCCATTTTGGCGAACTTGTTCCTTCACTATGTGTTTGACCGGTGGATGACCACCAATCATCCGAATATCCCGTTCGAGCGCTACGCGGACGACATCATCTGCCATTGCCGAAGCATGAGGGAGGCTCAGGCATTATGGGACGAACTGAAAGTCCGGTTTGAGAGCTGTGGGCTTGTCTTGCATCCAGTGAAGACGAAAATGGTCTTCTGCAAGGATGACAAGCGGCGCGGCGATTACCCGGACCAGTCATTTGACTTTCTTGGCTACTCATTTCGGCCGAGATTGATCCTATGGCCCAATGGTAAGGGCGGTGTTTCCTTTATGCCAGCGGTCAGCCCGAAATCGCTGAGGGCAATAGGGCAGACGATTCGTGGATGGAGGGTCCATCTTTGGACTTACAAATCCCTGACTGATCTAGCAGAAGAGTACAATCCGTACATCAGAGGCTGGATCAACTACTATGGACGCTTCTACAGGTCAAAGCTGTATTCAACGCTCCTTCGAATAGACGCCTATTTGGTCAGGTGGGCGCGACGAAAGTTCAAGCTCCTGCGAAAAAGACCGAAGGCTGCAAGGGAATGGTTGGCAAGAGTAAAATTCGCGAACCTTCATCTTTTTGCACACTGGCGCCTCATGTATGGTAACGGCCGAACATCGGGAGCCGTATGAAGTGAGAGCTTCACGTACGGTTCTGGGAGCGCGCAGGGGTGAGATTCCTCTGCGCGACTCGCTCGTTGTTTTTATTAAAGTCAGAGAACGACTTCACTTTAGCAACGATTTCCATCACGGTCTGATCACCTAATGCTTTTACGCCTGCGGTGATCATATAGCGGCCACCGCGACCAGTCCTTCTAAACTGATCATTCAACTCCGCTATCTTTGCTGATTTGCTCATTGCGATGGTCCTCAGTGGGGCTTGTTGTTACGAGCTGCCTTCACATCATCCTTCTTCTCACGCTTGCCACGTTTGAAGTTTGCGAGTTGGCTATCAAGGTCGCCTGCACGCGCAGCCTCAATGATGCCATCCATTATCTTAAGGACGTCTTCGATGGTTGCTGCAACAAGCCCTTGATCGAACAAAGCTGAAGCGCCATAACGGAATTGCACGATGAAGCGGTTGCCATCCTTCTGCCACCACTTTTTAAAGCGGAGTTGTTTGTCAACCTTCTCTCCAGTTTCCTTATCTTTGCGTTGGCCGGTGTGGATGTAAGGTGTTCCACTCATCTCGGCTTCAATGGCTTCGATCTGATGAGTAGCTGCTTCGATAAACTTCCCCCTCTTGTGTTGGATCGGATCTGCGGCCGATTGCTTGTTCACGGCTGAAACCGCTGTGAACATGGAGAGTGTTGCACTCTTCTTCAGAATGTCGGACAGATTGGCCATATTGCACCTCGTAGATTGCAGGAGCCATTATGGTAAGCTCGTATATGGATGGATCAAATTTAATCTGAGTTAGGAAATTGCTTTTTGACGTGATCAATTGTGTAATACCGCATGCTTAAAATGGGCTTGCATTTTCTCATATACCTTATTATGGTCTCTCTCGGCGCACCACCAATGTGGGGATCACACAATGGCTATCACCGACCTATTTTCAAATTCCAGCCGGCTTTCCAAATATGCAGTTGCTGAGGAGCCGCCGAAGAAGGAGAGTAAGACTTACGCGAAACGTGGCACTGAACCAGTTGATCCAAAGATACTCGCGCGTACCACTTTCCTTGAAGCTCTTGAAGAGCAAATTGGTTATCTTGCTGCTAAGGCCAATGGCACGGAATCTGAATTTACGGTTAAGCGCCCTGGAAAGGGAAAAAGTGCTGTTCCGCTTAAACGGTTTTGGTGGGAAGAAAGCAGAGGTCGGTATTTTGTCTACCTTCGTTTCGGGCCGGGTGCCTTAAACAAAGAGCGGCCCTTTATTGCCAATGATTTTGATCAAGTTCGTGAAATTTTGTCTGATATAAAAGCTGAAACAGAAGCTGGGCTTTTCGATGATACGCTGCTTGAGACATCTAACAAGATGAAAGAGAGCTTGGCAGCAGGGCGTGCTGAAAAGGCTGCTAAAGCCAAGCTGACTGAGGCAGCCTGACCACAGGATATGGTGGCGATCCCCGATTCGTATTGGGCGGTCGCCACCATATATCGCGTCACTGGTTATCAGAGAATATCTTTTTATACAAATGTCCGGGTAGCATATGCGAATACGTTCTTTGTATCTCCTCAACGGTATTTACGACTTGTTCGCTGATATCAAATGGCGTTCTTCCCTCAATTAATTTTCTGGTTATGAATGTATGACGTAAACTGTATGGGACGCGAACTGCCATTTTATCGGGGTCATCAGGATCTCTAATATCTGGGTAGATTCCGCAGAATAATAAATATTTCTTAAATATCCTTGATCCACTTACTGATCCCTTCCCGCCCCTGGATGCGAATACCAGTCCATCAATATTCTTATGGACTGATTCCTTGATCCACCACAGCAAAGTTGGAATATACTGCTGATCAACAGAAGATGTTCGCTTTGCATTCTTTCCGCGTAATCTAACTTGTAAATGCGCCGTTTTGTTAGTGCTGTGAGATGTTAGCTGGATGACTGATAACGACAATGTTGTTAATGCTGTTAATAGCATCCCTTCTGGTATGTCTGAAAACTTCAACACGACTTTGTCATTGGAAACAACCGTTATGTCCGACCATCTGAAGTGACCGAAATCATGTGGGCGGCATCCTGTGTGTATCATAAACTCTGCCCATGCCTTCATGCACTTTGCTTCATATAATTCAGCATCATTCTTAAGTGATTCTATAAACCTGTCATAGTTAGCTGAAATCATATCAATTTCTTCATCTGTAAAAGGCGCTCTTGACTCTGCATCCCCAATATTTACATTATATTTTGGTATTGACATGTCTGGAATAACTAATCGCTTATAATGCCCATTTTCTTGCGCATACCGCATAATCAATCCGAATGTTGTTTTGTGATGCCCAAATACGGCTTTAGATTTAATCGTCTCTTTCGCTAATATGGCATCAATGTAGCGTTCGGTGTCGTTCTTGCTGAGTTGATTAATTGGCTTTCCCTTGAAGAAAGGAATTAAATGATTGTGGGTTATGTTTCGGTAAATATTAAGGGTTCCAGTCGACTTGTCCCCCCGCTTCACTTGTTTTTCACGTGATTGATACCACTCCAATGCGACTATATCAAAAGTTTTTGCGAAAGGGGCGGCACCATTTTTAACGCTGGTTTCAATTTCACCTTGTTTTTTTATGGCGAATATGATAGCTTCGTTCGTGTCTTCTGTTTGAGTGCTGATAACTTTATAACGTTTCGCATCAGAAATGTATATCATTGCTTGCCAGTATTTAGAATGTGGCCTCTTATTGATGATGATATCGTGACCGATCAATTTGAAGCCTTGCCTCACTGGTTTGAGCATGTTATTGAACATCGCGAAGCACCCCGCAAAAGCACCCCATATTCTAGGGCGGATGGGGCTAAGGCTCAAGCGTGGAATGTATAAAACTGTGTAGATGGAAATCACCTATGGAACAATGGGGTAGCACAGAAAAAAAATACAACAAGTATCTGGTAGCTCTCGGCCGCGCCGCGCTGGTCAGCCTCATCGAGCCCCTCGAGACGAAATGATTTATATCCGTTCTCTTCTTTTCAACGTCGCCTTTTTCGGCTGGACCGCGTTTCTGTGCGTGGCCGCCGCCTGGGTGGCGCTGCTGCCGCGCCCGGCGATGATGGCGGTGGTGCGCTGGTATCTCGGCACGGTGGCGTTTCTGGAGCGGGTGCTGCTCGGGCTGCGCTACGAGGTGCGCGGCACCCAGCATTTGCCGGCCAGCGGCTCCTATCTGGTGGCGGCCAAGCATCAGTCGGCCTGGGAGACCATGAAGCTGCACCGGCTGCTCCATGACCCGGCGGTGGTGCTGAAGACCGAGTTGACCAAAATCCCGGTCTGGGGCCTGTTTGCCCGCAAGACCGAGATGATTCCGGTGGATCGCGGCGCCCGGGGCCGGGCGGTCAATTCGCTGCTCGACGGCGCCCGCAAGGTGATGGCCCAGGGCCGGCCGATCGTGATCTTTCCCCAGGGCACCCGCACCGCACCCGGCGTTTATCACAATTACCGGGTCGGCGTCGGCGTGCTTTACGATCAGCTGCACCTGCCGATCGTGCCGATGGCCCTGAATTCCGGGCTGTTCTGGCCGCGCCGGGCTTTTTTGAAGCGCCCGGGGACCATCGTGGTCGAGTTCCTGCCGCCGATCGAGCCCGGCCTGCAACGCTTCGAGGCGATGATCGAGCTGGAGACCCGGCTCGAAGCCGCCACCGACCGGCTGGTGATCGCGGCCGGCGGGCCGCCGACCCGGCGGCCGTCCCAGACCGCCCGCGACGCCGCCGAGGCCGAGCACACCTGAACCGGCGTCAAGGATTTTTTAGCCATACCGGCCCGTTCACCGGCCGGGGACGAATCTGTGGATAACTCTGTGGGG
>CAIYCT010000359.1 GCA_903924765.1 uncultured Rhodospirillaceae bacterium
AGCTTTTGTGCCAGGCTTCGTCGGCAACTTTGGCAACTTCACCGAACAGGGTGTTTCCCAGACCGGCGACGGCATCCAACAGCGGACGTTCGGCCTCGGTCTTGCCCACTTTCTTGGGGGGAACGATCTTGAACATCTGCCAGGCAAAACCAAGCCGGGCACGAACGGTATCGATCCCGACCAGAGAACCGGAGATCAACTTTTCCCATCCGGGGTTCTGGCCGATCCAATCGCGGATGGCCTGGTCATAGCGACCGAGGAAAGCATCCTTGGCGGTGGTGAAATCGGCGCCGATGGTCTCCAGCGCCTCGATCACCATACGGGTGGCGGATTCGGGGATCACCCAACCTCCCAGGAAGCGAACGCCATGCCGGTCCAGCAGAGCAATGGCGCGGGCCTTGAGAGTGGCGAACACCCGCAGGTCTTCCGGGTTGCAGACTTTCTTGCTCCCCAGCGAGGCGAGGTGTTCCGGCGGCAGATCGGGGATGGTGAAATCGGCGGGGGTCAGCTTCTTACGGGCCGACCAGATGTTGACGTCCAGCCGGATGGCGGTGAGTTGCTTGAGCACGGTGATGTCGGTGGTGGGCGGATATACGGAAGCCATGATGGTTCTCCTTGTGAAAACGAAAACGGGAGCCGTTGCCGGCTCCCGCTGTGGGTGGGAAATGGGGGATGGAAGACCGGCGCTATGCCGGCGGCGTGAACATCCGCTGTCCCAGCTCATGCAGCAGGGCACGGGTACTGCGGCAGGCACGAAAGCCGAGGGCACGATCCAGCGCGTGGATCACCGGCTGCACGCCCTGACGAGCCAGAGGTTGGAACCGCTGGGTCAGGCTGGCCCAGCGGATCAGGGTGCGGGTGGAGAAGGTGACTTCGATGGTCTCGCCCGGCTGCTGGTTGTCTCCTTCACCGATGAACAGGCGCCGGACCTGATTGGCATACTCGACCATGGTGTGGCGCAGGGATTCCGGCAATGACGGCGCCAGGCGCTCCAGCAGTTTGGTTTCGGCGTCCGGTTCGGGGTAGCCGACCTCGCACAGCCAGAACCTGTCCATGAACGCCAAGTTCTGGCGCAATGTGCCCTGGTACAATCCGGATTCATCGGAACCACCATTGGTGTTGGCGGTGGCGACGAAGCGGAACATGGGATGGGGTGGAATCACCTCGCCGCCATTTTCCGGCAGGCACAGGGGCGCTCCGTCCAATACGCCATTCAACCCGGCGGCGGTGGCCGGGTCGAGCAGATCAAGCTCGTTGAGCAGGAACAGGCCGCCAAATTTCATCGCCAGCGCCAGCGGTCCATACTGGAACCGCATGGACCCGTTCTCGACGGTCAGATGGCCGGCGAGATCGTTGAATTCCAGCCGACCATGGCCGGTGATGTCGAACACCGGGTAATTGAGCTTGGCCGCCACTTGGCGGATCAGGCTGGATTTGCCAGCGCCTGTCGGCCCGAAAACGTAGAGCGGATCGGAGGGAGTCATGATCCACACCACCAGTTCCCGCATGGCATCGTGGAACAGGTAGTTGGGGTCGATGGCGGGGGTATGGATGCAGGGGGCGGCGAAGCCCTTGATCAGACGGCCGGAGGTCTGGCCGCTGAAGACTTCTCCGGCGTCCAGGTCGATGACCTGCAAGCGCCCGAGATCGGAATCAGAATCACTCATGGAAGGTACTCCTCATGATGAAGGTGATGGGGTGAGTGGGGATAGAGGCTTTTGGGGAAAATAGACGATTGACGTCGTGCGTCGTTAGCCCCAAGCTGGCGGCATGATGGACGACGACCACCAACCGAAGCCGCCGGCCGGAAAATCCGCCATGTCGCCGCTTTATCGGGACAAGCGGACGGCCCGGTTCGCCGCTGGTGAGCGGGTGAAGGAATTCCAGGGGTTCGAGCAACAGGCCAAGAAGCGCCTGGTGATCCTGTTGGAAGCGGTTTCGCGGAATGGCCTGATGCTACTGCCGAGCAACCACTTCGAGGCACTGGAAGGTGATCGGAAGGGACAGTTCAGTATCAGGATCAATCACCAGTGGCGGGTCTGCTTCGAATGGCCCGACACGCACGACAAGCCGTTCAATATCGAGATCACCGACTATCATTGACCGAGGCGACA
>CAIYCT010000360.1 GCA_903924765.1 uncultured Rhodospirillaceae bacterium
AACGTGAGACAGACCGGCATCGGCCAGAGTTTTGACGCCGTCCTTGTCCAGCAACACTGCCGAACTGATCAAGTTGCTGTACAAACCAGCCTTGGTGGCGGCGGCAATCAGTTGTGGCAGATCCTTGCGTACGGTGGGTTCTCCGCCAGAAAAATGAATCTGCAAAACGCCGATTTCGGCGGCCTGATTGATGACGTCGATCCATTCCGTGGTGGTCAATTCCGCCGTTGATCGCTCCAGTTCCAGCGGGTTGGAGCAATACAGGCAGCGCATGGGGCAGCGGTGAGTCAGTTCCGCCAGCAGGGCGACAGGGGGCTCGACCACTTGAGACAGGGCATTCATGGCAACACCATTCCTTTATCGACCAAATCCTGCAGCATCTGCGTGACGTCTATGGCGATGTCGGCGCGCGGCGCATTGAATTCCACCGCCAGAATATCGACGATTTGGGCAACGGAGCGCATGCCGTCCAGACGCTGCAAGATCTCGATTGCGGTATCGTCCGGCAACAGCAGTCGTTCGGGGGCCAAAATCACCCAGCGGTCGCGCACGGCATCGTGGCGAAAGGTGACGTGGCGCGGGAACCCAAGCACCATGTCTTCCGTGATGAGTAGGCGCTCGGCCACCTAGTCGGCCTCCGGCACATAAGCGCCGGGCGGGATCAAGCCAGGAACCACGTAGGCATAATGCAGTGCATCCAATTGCGACCACAGCACTTGAGTTTTGAACAGCAGTGCCTTGACGCAGGCTTCTTGTTCCTTGCGGGTCTCGGCATTGGCGATCACATATTTCAGGGCAAAACCGGCATCGCGCGGCGCTTGATCCAGGCGGCGGCGGAAATAGGCCACAGTGTCGTCGTTGATGTAGGAATAATGTTCCAGCATGCCGGCGATGCGTTCGCGGTGAATGCTGGGGGCGAACATTTCGGTCAGGGACGAGGCGATGGCCTCAAGCTGAGGGCGTTCATAGACAAACCGCACATAGGCATCCACGGCGAAGCGGGTGCCGGGCAGAATGCCCTCTGTGGACATCACATAGGCGCGGTCCAAACCCAAAGCGTCGGTCAGCTTCAACCAGCGCTCGATGCCGCCATGTTCGGGGCCTTCCGCCGTTCCGTCGTGATCCTCGATGCGATGGACCCATTCGCGGCGCAGTTCGCGGTCGGTCAGGCGGGCCATCAAAGCGGCATCCTTTTGTGGAATGCAGCATTGATAGTAATACCGATTGAGCGCCCAGGCCTTGACCTGCCCCTTGTTCAGTTTGCCGCCATGCAGCAATTTATGAAAGGGGTGCAGATCGTGATAGCGCTCGGGGCCGATGGCGCGCAGCTTGGCTTCGAATTCGTCGGCGGACAGTAATTTTTGTTCCGTCATAGGATGACCTCCATTCCGTCGTAGGAAATTTCCCAACCCCTGGCCCAGGCATCCTTACGCTGAGAGGAATCGGCGATCAGCACCGGGTTGGTGTTGTTGATGTGGATGAATATCTTGCGTTTGATTCCCAACGGGTCAAAAGCTGCCATCGAGCCGTCAGGTCCGCTCATCCACATGTGGCCCATGCGGCTGGCGGTCTTGGCGCCCACTCCGGTGTTGATCATCTCGTCGTCGGTCCAGGTGGTGCCGTCGAAGAACACCAGATCGGCCCCCTCTAGGCGCGCGGCCACTTCGGCGGGCAAGGCGGCGCATCCGGGAATGTAGAAGAATGATTTGCCGGTAGATGTTTCGGTGATTTTTAGCCCGACCGTATCGCCCTCGATCGAGCCGAAATCCGCCTTGGTCAAATCCTCAAGCCACAAAGCGATCTTGCCAGGCACCACGAAGCTGGTGACGGTAAAGCCCAACGAGGCTCCGTCCGCATCCAGCACGTCGGTGGTGTCGTTCAGCGGCAAGGAGCGGCGGGTGACCAATTGCGCGTTCAGCACGTTGAACACCGCGTTCTTGTCCAAAGCCAATTTGACCCGGTCAGAGCAATGGATGGTAAAGGCCTGCATTTCGCGCATGGACAGCAATCCGGTGATGTGATCCACATCGCCGTTGGTCAGGATCACCGTCGCGATAGGCGAATGACGCCCCCCTATGGTTTGCGGCTGTAAGGCGGGTAAACGCGCAATTTGCTGACGTAAATCGGGCGAGGCGTTGAGCAAGGCCCAACGGGTGCCGTCAACGCTAACGGCGATGGAAGATTGGGTCAGCGGTCTGGCTCGGGGGTCGCCCTCCCACGCCATGCGGCAATTGGGGCAAGAACAGTTCCATTGAGGAAATCCGCCACCGGCGGCGGCACCCAAAACCAGAATTTTCACGCACATAAACTCCCAAATTTAGTGGGCGAGGGTTAGAATCGCCGTCCTCATGTCCAGCCGCCAAGGCTTGGTCATAAGTGTTATTGGGTCAATTTGTCGTCGAGGGAAAAAGAAGCGGCAGGTGATTGGCCTCAGCCGCTTCTTAATGATGCTGAAATCTTAGACTTCGGCGCAAGCGTAGGAATTGATTTCCAGGCCGACGCAGATTTCGCGAACGCGGGGGGTGTTCCAAGTCTTCATGATAAAGCCTCCAGGGGGTTTTCCATCAAGGTCGGGACTTCGTTCGTTCCCGTTTCCTACAGGAAGATTAGGCAGTCTGCGGGCCGAGTTCAAATTAATTGTCCGTAATGCTGCTCAGCCTTCCTTCATCTTGCTGGTGGCGGCACGGATGTTTAGCGTCACGTTGCCGATTTCAGTGACGACCTTGGACACTTGCGAAGCAATTTCCCGGGTTGCCGCATCCTGTTGTTCGATGGATTGGGCGATGCTGGTCGAAATCTCACAGACGTTATGCGTGGTATTTTTGATGGTGTTGATGGCGCTTAAAGCGTGCTTCGCTTCTTTCTGAACGGATAAAATTTGGGTCGCTATGTCCTCGGTGGCGTTGGCGGTTTGCCGAGCCAGGGATTTGACTTCGTTCGCCACCACCGAAAACCCTTTGCCCATTTCACCCGCCCGCGCGGCTTCAATGGTTGCATTAAGGGCCAGCAGGTTGGTTTGAGCGGCGATGTCATTGATCAGATCGACCACGGTTCCGATCCGATCCGTCGCGGCGTCCAATGCTTGTACGATGGCATCCGTCTGCGCGGCTTCTTCGTATGCCTTGGTCGAGAATTGGGCTGCGCTGGCGACGCGATCGCTTAGTGCCGAAATGGAGGCGGATAATTCTTCCGCTGCCGAGGCCACGGCCTGTCCGCTGGACGTGGCGCGTTCGGCGATGCCGCCCACATTGGTTTCAAGCGAGGAGGCTAAGTCGGAGATTTCGGCCCGTCTTTGTGCGGCGCTATTGATTTGGCTGACTTCGGCCATTTTTTGGTCATGGATATCGATCAGCGATCCGCACGCCCGCTCGGCAATGCCATGGGCGTTGCGCGAGATTCCGCCAATGGCCCGGAACCAGCGATACTGTCCGTCCTTCATTTTCATGCGGTAAACAACGTCGTAAATGGTTCTGCCGGTTTGATCCGCAAGACAGGCGCCGAATTTCGCGAAGGTCTGTTCAATATCGTCTGGATGCAAGCGGTCTGACCACGATGACATCACATTGGGAAAGCCCACATGGTCGCCATGCTGGAAGCCGACCAAACGGCGAAACTCTTCGGACCAAGTCCAGGTGCTGTTGGCATGGGCTGGGTCGCCCTCAAACAACATCGCGTCCCACAGGCCAACACCGGCATAACGTCCCAACAACAAGGAACGCTCTTCCTCGTTTTTCTGGTCGTCGATGTCGATTAGGGCGCCGCACGCCTGTTGAGCTACGCCGTTTTCGTCGCGCGCTACACCGCCGATGGCGCGGAACCAACGATAGTGACCCTGCTTGGTCATCAGGCGATAGGTCACGTCGTAACCGGTTTTGCCGGAATGATCCGCAAGGCACGCGCCGAATTTTTCGAAGGTCTGGGCAATGTCGTCAGGATGCAAGCGATCTGCCCAAGACGCCATGGTGTTGGGAAATGCCGCTAAATCGCCCTGTTGGAAGCCGACCAAGCGTCGGAATTCTTCCGACCACGTCCATGTGCTTTTGGGGTGGGCGGGATCGCCTTGATAAAGCACGGCATCCCAAAGCCCAACACCCGCATAGCGGCTTAACAGCTTTAGCGTTTTATCGGATTCGGCGTGAAAGGTTTCAGTTTTCTTTTTGAAAAAGAGCAAGATGACCCCCCCCGTATAATTGCATTTATATGGTGTGGTCGTTTTTCGCCCCATTCCTTACCGCCATAATAGTCAATTGATGGGGAAATTGGAATGAGATGATAGGCATATTGAATTAATGTTTCTCATCCCGGGACGGCAAGGTCGAAATCAGCGACGTGACCAGAGCGGCCAGGAAGGGCATCGATTGCACAACCAGCACGCCCGACCACAAACGGACGTCGGGATCGTAGAACATATCCACCCGTCCGGTCAGCAGCGGAACCACCAATACTGCCGCCGCCGCGATCCAGTGCAGGACCATCAGCACGGATTCCTCCAGCGCCATCTGGAAGCCTTGGATGAAGCTCATTTTGGCGGCCATTTTAGGCGTGCGCATGAACGGCGTGGATTTGGTGAAGATGCCCTGCCACATGGCCCAAGCGATGGCGTAAGTCAACCCCATGCCTGCCACCGCAGATAGGAACCGTTGTTTGATGCTGCATTTGACCCGAGTGCTGTACAAAAACAGGTGATGAATGATCTTGGCGAAGAATACGCCAACGGTAGGCAAGGTGAAGAAAGCCAGCGGGGTGGCGAAATAGTGAGGCGCCAAAACCATGCCCAACGACCATACCAGCGAGGTGATGCAGAACATCAGATACAGCCCGTCGGCGATCCATGGCAGCCAGCCCGAGATGAAATGGTATTTCTGACTGGGGGTCAATCCGGTGTTCTTGAACGGCACCAGCAAGCGCCAGTGGGCCTTCAGAATCTGGATGGCGCCGTAAGCCCAGCGGAAGCGCTGTTTCTTGTAGGCCATGAAGCTGTCGGGCACCAAGCCATGGCCCATGCGGTCCTGAATATAAACCGATTCATAGCCTTGTTTCAGCAGACGCAAGCCAAGCTCGGCATCCTCGACGATGCACCATTCGGCCCAAGCGCCACTGTCTTCCAGCGCCTTCTTGCGGATCAGGGTCATGGTGCCGTGTTGAATGATGGCGTTGGCTTCGTTGCGATAGACCATGCCGATGTCGAAGAACCCGGCATATTCCCAATTGATCATTTCCTTGAACAGGTCGTTTTGCCAGTCGCGGTGATCCTGCGGCGCTTGCACATGGCCGACTTTGGGGTCTTTGAAGTACGGCACCAGCGAGCTGAGCCAATCGGGTCGGACCTGATAGTCGGAATCCACCACGCCGACGATCTCGGCGTCGGGGGCTGTTTTGGATAGGGCGAAATTCAACGCCCCGGCCTTGGCGCCCGGCCATTTTCCCAGACTGAAGAACTTCACTCGCTCGCCCAGGGTGTCGCAATATTCCTTGACCGGCCGCCATACCTCGGGGTCTTTGGTGTTGTTGTCGATGACCAGAACTTCGAAATTGGGGTAATCCATGGCCAGCAGGCTGTCGATGGTCAGCTTGACCATTTCCGCTGGTTCGTTGTAGCAGGGCAGGTGCAACGACACCTTGGGATAATGGGTTTCGGCGATGGCGTCCGGGTCGGCCTTCAGCGGCTTGAAGGCGCGTTTCAGGCGGCCCGACCAGGTCAGCTCGGTCATCTCGACGCCGGAAATCAGAATCACGATCAGCAGCAGCAATTGCGCTGGGAACAGAACGAATCCCATTAAATTGATATTGGGACCCAGGTCGCGCATCACCGGCACCGACATGGTCCAGATCAGCAAGGTGGCGGCGAATTGCACCAAAACGCCGAAGAAGATTTTACCTGGCAATTGCAGATTTTTCCACCGGGCCAAGAACCAGAAGGCGGGCAGCAGGGCGATCAAGGTTGCGGCGGCGGCTTGGAACGGCCATTCCTCGAACTCGATCACCGGACCGATCCAACTGAATTTGGGCTGGCGGTCGACGGTGAAAATGCCCCAATGTTTTTCGCTTGCCGTATTGTCCAGGTTTACTTTCCAGGGTTGGTCAAAGGCTTCGACGATGTTGTAATC
>CAIYCT010000361.1 GCA_903924765.1 uncultured Rhodospirillaceae bacterium
CAAGGATTGAACTTGCGACCCCTCCCGTGTGAAGGGAGTGCTCTCCCGCTGAGCTAATCGCCCGCACCAACGAGGAGGCGCTTTATAGGGCGGCAGGGGGATTGTGTCAAGGGACAGAAAATATGGAACCGGGGTGCTGGAAGCAGGCCAATTCGTCCAGCAAGTCCAGGGGGTCCGCATTCAAGATCACCATTTTGCGGTGGGGGGCGCGCAGGAAGCCCTCGGCATGGGCGTGATCCAGGAAATCCATCAGCGGCGAATAATATTGTTCCACGTCGTAAAAGCCCAAGGGTTTGTGGTGCAGGCCCAATTGTCCCCAGGTCCAAATCTCGAACAATTCCTCTAGCGTGCCGATGCCGCCGGGCGCGGCGATGAAGGCGTCGGACAAATCGGCCATCATGGCTTTGCGTTCATGCATGCTCTTGACCACGTGAAGCTGGGTCAGGGTTTGGTGCGCCACCTCGGCCTTGACCAAGGTTTCGGGGATGATGCCGGTGACCTCGCCGCCCAACTCCAGCATGGCGTCGGCCAGGACGCCCATCAGCCCCACATTGCCGCCGCCATAAACCAGCCCCAAGCCTTTCTGCGTCAGGGCGCGGGCAAGGTCCTTCATTTTGGCTTCGTAAGCGGGGCGCACGCCCTTGGCCGATCCGCAAAACACGCACACCCGTTTCATCATGCCCCCTGCAAGATCCGGTTAAACTGGGCGATGGCTGCGGCGGGGCCATCGGGATGGTTCCACACGCCGCCCGAAACCGCCAGAAAGTCCGCGCCCGCTTCCACCAACGGACGGGCATTGTCCACGGTAATCCCGCCGATGGCAACGCACGGTATGGTGAAAACTTCGCTCCACCAGCGCAGGATTTCCGGCTCGGCTTGGTGGATCACTTCTTTGGTGCCGGTGGCATAAAACGCCCCGAACGCCACGTAATCGGCGCCGTTCTCACCGGCCTCCATAGCCATGTGGCGGGAATTGTGGCAGGTGACGCCGACGATGCGGTCGGCCCCCACGGCTTTGCGGGCCTGGGCATAGGGGGCGTCGTCCTGGCCGATATGCACGCCGTCGCAGCCGGTTTCAAACGCCAAGTCGGGCCGGTCGTTCAACAGCACCGCCACGCCGCGCTGCTGAGCGGGCGGACGCAGCACATCGACCACGCGGGCCAAGGCATCGTCGTCCAACCCTTTCAGGCGGATTTGCAGGCAGGCCACATCGCCCGCGTCCAAGGCTAGGGTCAGGGTTTGCACCCAAGCCCGGGGATCGTCGATCTGGGGCGGGGTGATCAGATAAAGGCGAGGGGCGGGCGGTGGAATGATCAATCTCCGGTCAATTATGGCAACCGACAGGAATCGTGCCGTGAAAAGATCACAATCGCACCATTTGCCCGCCACGGTCCAGGGTCACTGTACATCTTAAGGCCGATCGGTCGAACCCGGCATGCCGCCGAGACCCGATCAGCCCCGTCTCTAAAAGGAATTATACCATGAAGACCTCTCGTTTCGTTGCCGCCGCTTTGGTTTCCCTGTCGCTGATGCCCTTGGCCGCTCTGGCCGAAACGGTTCCCGCTGCGTCCGCCACCGCTCCGGTCGCGTCCAGTTCCGCCACCGCTCCGGTCGCGTCCAGCTCCGCGACCGCTCCGGTCGCCAAGGTCGCCACCACCAAAACGGCAAAGACCGCCCATCACAAAGTGCGGGTCAAGACCTCGGCGCAGCCGGTCGAGCATCAAGCGATCCAGCAGCCCGTCAGCAAGTAAGCGCTTCGCATAGAATGTTTCATGGAAGGGTGTGGAG
>CAIYCT010000362.1 GCA_903924765.1 uncultured Rhodospirillaceae bacterium
CGGCCCCGGAGGCGTCAAAGCGCATCAGGTCGAATTTGTCCCTGGCACCACGCACGTCGTAAAGCCATATGACGGTTTCGACAGCCTCGCGCTGGGCAAAATAATAGCGGAACTGGCTTTGCGATCCGTCTGCTTGTTCAATCAGGTGGTCGGTGTCAAACCACCACGTCAACAGGGCGCGGGATGTGGCCGAGGCCCCAACATAACCACTGTCACGCCAAGCCTTGACATCTTCCCGTACTTTTGCAACCAGCGGCGGCAGCAGCTTTTCATACGCCGTCGCCCGCATCTCTTCGGCGGCTGGAAACCAGCGAAGCTCAGGCGGCAAAACCTCATAAGGGGAGCGCGGGAAATCTTTGTGTAGAGCCATCGGACATTGTTCCCCTTCTTCGCCATTCTCTTCGCTGCATCCGGCGCGAAAGGCGTTAAGAAAATGCCACTAACAGCCTAACCCCGCAATGCCGTTTGCTGATGGTGGGGGGCTTTTAATGCACTTAAGTAGCCACTCCCCTTTCCAACATATTTTTTACGCTGGTCGCATACCATTTGCCGCCGCGTGGGGTAGCGATCCCCCGTGCGTTCAAGGCGTCCGCTACCTCCCGCAACGTCCGGGCACCGCTGGCTTGAACTTGCTGAATGATAGGCAATACATTGGCCGCGTTCTTTTCGGCGCTGGCCTTGGTGGTTTCAATTGCCTTGGCGCGGGCAGCTTCGATATGGGGATTGCCCAATCGGGCACCACGGATTTTTGCAGCGGTTAAAGCAGCGGTGGTGCGTTGAGAAATTAAAGCACGTTCCTTTTCCGCCAAGGCGGCATAGAGGTGGAGCATAAACGGGTCAGCATCCGCACCAAGTTCGGCCACAATGAACGGCACCCGATGGGCCATGAGGCCACTGATAAAATGTACGTCACGGGACAGACGATCTAGCTTTGCCACCGCAACGGGGCATTTTGCTTTCCGGGCATTCGCCAAGGCTAGGGACAATTGCGGACGACGGTCAATGGCATCGGCACCCTTGCCGGTTTCGACCTCCACAAACTCCCCAACAATCTTATATCCTTCAACTTCGGCAAATCGAACCAGTGCCGCCCGTTGCGCTTCAATCCCCAAACCGGACTTTCCCTGTTGGGCGGTGGAAACGCGGATATAAGCGATGATGGGTTTCATGATGGGCGTCCCTCCCTGCCTTGTATAAACAGTATACGGACGTTTAGTTTTTATACAAGCGTCGTTTGGTCCATTTAGAGGGGAGATAACAAACACCGAAATTTGGGGACGGGAAAAAGCGAAGGTCGACACTGATTGAAAATTTCTCAGACCCATCGGCTCACCCGGCACCCGTACCAATATGCTCTTGAAGTACCCGCATAGCCTCGGTCACTGACACACCAACAATTTGCGGCTTCCCCAATCCTCTGATAATTTCGGCTTGGCGACGGGCGGCAACCTCGCCATAACTGGTAAAGGTGGTTAACACCTGTTCATGCCCAAGGTTTTGGCTCCAAGCCTTAAAATCCTCTGGGGATTTGCACAATTGTTCGCCTAGCCGAACAAGCGTTTTTCGGATGCTGTGGGGCTGGTAATAGGGCAGTCCAGCCGATTCAAAGGCGCTTTTGAAAATCTTCCGAATGGGGGTGGCGCTGCCCCAATGTTTGCGGTCCAATCCAACAACCTCAAACCGATGGTTGGCACCTGATGCCACAAGAGACGCGGGGAACAATGGATCGTCCAAACCCCACAACAGATTTTCCCGAAGGTGCCGCTCCCAATGCACCAGAATTTGCAGCACATCATCCCCAACCGGGAAAAACCAAGTCTGGAATGTTTTACGGAACTTGGTCTTCACGTCGCGGGCGTCGTGATCCAAAACCTTTTCGGCCAAATTAATGTGCTTCAATTTCAATGAAGCAACGGCCCCATCCCGCGCCCCCGTCAGCGTCATCAGGGCGATAAGGGCACGATCCCGAAGCTGAATATCGTTATCGCATGGCATGGAACGGATGACGTGCAGAAGTTGCTCCAATGTTGGCACCGGCTGTTCCCTATGGGCTTTGGCAATGCGGGTATCATTGTCAGAAAGATTAAAATATTCGGCGTCGGCATAGCCAATGCGGGATTTATATCCGGGCTGTCCGGCAAGCCATTGGAAAAAGCGTTTCAACGCGGTCACTGTGTAGTGCAGGGTTGACTTGCTCAAAGCTGTCTTGGTCCGGGCGTTCATTTGCTCTGCCAGATACTTCTTAAAATTCACGGCCTGTTGCAGGTGGAATTTGTGAAAATCCTTGAACCCTGTGTAGCTTTCAAAGCGGTGCAATGCCTTCGCCACACCATCCACCGTTTGCTCACTGTAACGCTTGGCCTCTTTCAGGTAGGTGAAATATTCCTTCTTGATTCGCTCGTTCGCGGGATGGTGTGTTTTCATCGGTTTTAGCCTCCTATGTCAAAGTCACTGTTTACGGTGGGGTGCGTGCTATCTCTTAAGCGCGATTCTGTCTCCGGCATTGTGATTGCCGATTCCGGTGAAGTCGCCCGGGGATTCCGGGATCAAGTCGCCCATGGATTCCGTTTTGATGTCGCCCACCATTCCGGAATGAAGTCGCCCACCTTTTGAGGTGTC
>CAIYCT010000363.1 GCA_903924765.1 uncultured Rhodospirillaceae bacterium
GCTTCGTAATTGAACTTCTGGATCTTGGCGTCGTCGGCGGCTTCCCAGTGAATGAACACGCCGACCGAAATGAAGATGTCGTCGGCTTCGGCCAACGGAATGACGCCTTCCTTGACGCTGTCGGCCACGGCCAAAGCCACGGCGCGTTGCGCGGGGCCAAACATCTGAACGGCCTGACGGGCGTCCTTGATGGTGACCTTGTTGTAAAGAATGGTCGCCGGCTTAACCGCCAAGTTCGGACCAACCACCGCCAGCAAAGCGGTGAAGCCGTCCTTGTTGTTGGTCAATGCGTTGGCGAACGCGGTTTCAGCTGAGGACCCACGCGGGCCCAAGATCAAATCGATATGCGCAATTTCATTGCCGTCGCCGACCAATGATTCTCCGACCAACAGTTTGTCAATCTTAGCCATAATCAAAGCCTCCTCTTGATTAAGATGTGGGCAGCTATCTTCTTGTTCTCAGCGTCTGCCTTCGACAGGACCGGTTGACGGATAGAACACCCCCCAGGCAACGACCATCGTCCCCTGACAAAGATACGGATAATGCCCTTTGAGCGGCTCCAGTTTTCTGGAACAATTTCCTCTTATAGCGGCCTTACCGCAGCTTTGAGGCGATCATACTCCGGCCTTAAGCGTCCAGCAAGCCTTGCTCTTTTGATAGAGACCGGCCCTTGATGGTATGAAGATTGCTTGGGTTGAACCCGCTTGAACACGTCAATCGTCGTTCCCATCTAAACCTTTATCAAGGAGCATCCCATGGACCAAGCGGAAGAAATCTACACGATCTGCAAAGTGAGCGAGGCGATCAACAACCGCGCCATTGGTTTCGTGTTGGTCCGGCTGGATGAAAAGGGCGACAAGGTCCCGTGGCCGATCTTCATCATCCGCCGCAACAAGCAGATTTTCGGCTATGTCAACAATTGCCCGCACCAAAACCGCCCCCTTGATTTCGAACCGGGCCAGTTCCTTGATTCCGATCTGATGCATCTTCTATGCGGCAAGCATGGTTCGAAATTCGAGGTTGAAAGCGGCCAGTGTTTCGATGGTCCCTGCAAGGGCGATCACCTGGAACCCATTGATCTGATTATCGATGATGGCGATTTGTGCGTGACCGGCGTTCGACTTGCCGAAGAAGACGGAATGGATCTGCCCGAACCCGACGAATATCCCGAGATTATGATCACCTCCGATTAAGAGAAAAATGAAAACCGCTCCTGGGGAACAAATCTTAACGGAAGATCAGATCAAGGCGCACTTGACCGGCCCTTTGCGTCATTGGTTTTTTGAAGACGGTTGGATCAAACGCAAATACCGCACTCAAGGGTGGAAGGGAACAATCATGGTGATCGGGGCCATCGGACATTTGGCCGAAGCCGCGTGGCATCATCCCGACATTTCCGCCTCTTATGCTTGGGTCGAGGTTCGTTTAACGACACATTCCGCCAAAGCCGTTACCTTGAAGGACATCGCGCTCGCCACTAAAATTGAGGACGTCGTCCATTGGCGACCCGACCTTGACGGCGGCGCGCTCGAAGGAACTCCGCACGGCGACCCGCGCTTCGCTTATATTCGCTACGACGATTAACTTTTTGTCATAAGCACAAATCCTTTTTGACGGCGCTGAAATACCGTCCAAAATGCAGAATGTATCCTGAATAAAACCCTCCCGCTCGAAGGAGAAAAACAATATGAAGCGTCCTGTGTTTATCGTGAAGTTCCTTGCTCTGTTGGTCGTGGCGACGGTCACCGTGGCGACTGGAGCTCAAGCCCACGGCCCAAGCCGTTTGAAAGTCATCAAAACCATTGACGTCGCGGCCCCACCAGCCAAGGTTTGGAGCCTTATTGCCGATTTCGACAAAATCAATGTCTGGCTTCCCGCCGTTGAGACCGTGGACGCCACGGGCGGCAACACGCCCAACGCCGCCAAACGCACCTTGCACCTGAAAGGCGGCGGCGATATCGACGAAGCCCTGACCCGATACAACGCGGACGGCATGACCTATTCCTACGAAATCACCAAGGTCGATATAAAAGTGCTGCCGGTGAACGATTACGCCTCGACCATTACGGTCAGCGCCAATGCCGCCGGTGGCAGCACTGTCGAATGGCGCGGCGCTTTCTATCGCGGCTATATGCTGAACGATCCCCCCAAGGAATTGAACGACGACGCCTCGCAAGCGGCGGTTGAAGGCGTCTACGACCTGGGCCTTAAGACCATCAAGCAACTGGCGGAAAAATAGCGTTATGTTTGCCAGAGCCGGAGCCTTGGCGCTGGGCATATGCCTATCCTCTTGTGCTCCGGCTCAGCCTTGTGTTTGGATCACCAACCAGGAATCCGGAACGGTTTCGGTCATCGACAGCGCCACCGACCGCATCGTCGACACGGTCCAAGTGGGCGGCAATCCCGCCGGAATTGTCGTGGCCCAAAATGGTCGTGATGTCTATGTCACCATCCCTGCCACCAAGGAAGTCGTCCATCTGGACGGAATCGCCCATACAATCCTGAAACGCGTCGCCTTGCCTAGCGAACCTCTGGGGCTGGATTTGGACGAAGCCGGACATCGCCTTTTGGTGGGGGAATGGTTCGGCAATGACGTGGCGGTTCTCGACCCAATCCGCTTAGAGGTTGTGACCAGAATTCCGGTGGGCCAAGCCCCGGCGGGAATCGCCGTTGCCGCCGATGGATCAACGGCTTGGGTCGCCAATCGCGATTCCAGCACCGTCAGCATGATCAGCCTTGCGGATTACTCCATCCTCGCGACCATTGCCGTGGATGCCCACCCCTTTGGAATCACCCTGTCGCCCGATGGCAATCAGGCCTGGGTCGCGGCAGTCAAGGCCAATGTCGTCACCGTCATCGACATCGACCAGCGCAGGGTCGTACGCGCTATTCCCGTCGGCCGCACGCCATACGTCATCGCTTTTTCGGTCGATGGAGACAAGGCCTATGTGACCAACCAACACGACAATACCGTCACCGCCATCGACGCCCGAACCTTAACGCCTCTCTCGACTTTGGAGGTGGGCGAGTACCCGGAAGGCATCATGGCCCACCCGGACGGCAAAAGGCTGTACGTGGCCAATTGGATGACCAATACGGTCAGCGTCCTCGCCACCGCCCCCTTTGCCGTCGCGACAACTCTTCGAACAGGAAATGGAAGCCGATCCTTTGGTCGCTTCTTAGGGGATACGCAACGATCCTGTCCTAAGGAATAGACCTTCTGTCATTGATTGCTAAACATCTTCCCAGTGAATAGAGTGTGTCAACAAGGGTCCTACGGCGGGCCGACAAAATCAAAC
>CAIYCT010000364.1 GCA_903924765.1 uncultured Rhodospirillaceae bacterium
CTCTGTCGTGGCCAAAATACCGGCGGCTCCATCCAGATCCGCTAAGGGCAGAAGCAACAAGAACACGGTTCTGGAGGGAGAAACTAATGACCACATCCAAGAAGATTTTGCACGCCATCACGCCGTTGAAGCAGATGAGCCCGTTTGACGTCAACATGGCCTATGACGCCGGTTTCGACCATGTGGCCATCTATACCGAAGTGGAAACCAGTCAGGTCCGGTCCTTGGTTCAGGATTCGATTTTCTCGCGCTCGCCCGACGACGGCAAGAAGACGGGATTCTTCATCGCTGGCCGCGACATGGCGCAATCTTTGGAAATGTTGGACATCGCCAAGGCCGCCATGTTGCCGCCCTATGCCAATTCGGTGTTCGCCGACCCGGCCGGGTCCTTCACCACCTCGGCCGCCATGGTGGCGGTGACCGAGCGGGCCATGGGCCGTCTGGGAATGGGGAACTTCAAAAACAAACGGGTGGTGATCTTCGGCGCCATGGGCATCGTCGGCGGGGCAGCCGGAGTGATCTGCGCCCAAGAAGGCGCCACTGTGGTGTTGGTCGGCCATCGCGACAAAGCCAGCGTCGAGAAACGCGCCCAAGATTTCAAGGACCGCTACGGCGTCGCGTGCGAAGCCGCCGACGGCACCACCACCGAGCTGCGCCGGGAGGTCCTGGCCCAGGCGGATGTGGTGTTCTGCGCCGCGCGCGCTGGCGTGCGCGTGCTGACCCTGGACGATTACAAGCACGCTTCCAAACTGAAGGCCATCGCCGACGTCAATGCCGTTCCGCCCCTGGGCGCGGAAGGCGTTGATCTGACCGACGACGGCAAATATATCGACGGCACCGAAATCGCCGGGATCGGCGCTTTGGCGGTGGGCGACATCAAATCCTTGTGTCAACGGGACTTATTGCGGCAAATGTACAGTTCGCAAGGGCAAGTCTATCTAGACTTTACCCATGCCTATGCAACGGCCCGTCGACTAGCAGGATTGTAGATACGCAAAATGAGACTCGTCATCCTAGGACAAAGTGGTCGCGCAGCGACCCACGCGGCCATTCGCGCCGGGTATCAAGCCGTGGTGGCCGACATGTTCGGCGACCGCGACACCCTGATCACCGCGCTAGATTGGCGAGAGCTGCATCCTGATGACGAGGGCCTGCCCTCCGCCGCCGAGGCCTTGAGCGCGGTCGAGGAACTGGCGCAGCCCGATGACGGGCTGTTGCTGCTGAGCGGATTCGAATGCCGCCCCGCCCTGATCGACACCCTGGCCGCCATGGCCGCGCAAAAAGGCGCCAAGCTGATGGGCAACGACAGCGCCACCGTGGCGGCGGTCAAGGACCCCTCGGTGCTGTTTCCGGCCCTGGCCTATTTGGGCATCGACCATCCGCCCACCCGCACGGATCTGCCCGAGAACAGCAAAGGCTGGCTGTCCAAGAAAGTCGGCGGCGCGGGCGGCGCCCATTTAAGCTCGCTGTGTCCGTTCGGCCCCAACGACGACATCGGCCGTCGCTATTGGCAACAATTGCTGCCGGGCACCCCGGTCTCGGTGCAAGTGCTGGGCAATGGCGGCCACGCCCTGGCGCTGGGATTTTGCGAGCAATGGATCGACCCCATCCCCGACGCGCCGTTCCGCTTCGGCGGCGTCGTGCTGCTGACCGATCGCCCCGCCTGGGCCGATCAAGCGGAAAAGTGGGCGCTGGCGGTGACCCAACATTTCAAACTGCGCGGCTTGGCCAGCGTCGATTTCATCATTTCCGACCAGGGCAAGCCGGTACTGATCGAGGTCAATCCTCGTCCCGGCCAATCCCTGGACGTCTTCGCCGGACATGTGCCGGATCTGCTGGCCCTGCATGTGGCGGCCTGCCAAGGCGCCTTGCCGCTGCTGCCGATCCCGGCCCCCACCCTGTCCATCGCCTCGGCCATCGCCTATGCCCCCAAGGACGGCAAGGTCGCGCATAATTTTCATTGGCCGCCCGGTTCTGCGGATATCCCGCGCCCAGGCCGCATCGTCGTTCAGGGACAACCTTTCGCCTCGGTGGTCGCGCAGGAAAAGAGCGCCGCCCAAGCCAAGGAGGTCGCTCAAGCCGGAATTAAAAGAGCAGTGGATGCCATAATACCAACCTGGAGTTAAAAGCCATGGATGTGCGCAAGATAAGTGGACCGAGTGTTGCCAGATTGACCAAGCCTTTGGTCGATGCGGTGCTGGCCGATGCTGAAACCTATCGCGTCGGTTTGTCCAAACAAGGCGGCGCAACCATTGTCGATGCGGGCATCAATCATCCCGGCAGCCTGCGCACGGGCTTGAAAATCGCCGAAATCTGTTTGGGCGGCCTGGGCACGGTATCGGCCCTGCCCGCCCAAGGCGGCAAAGGCGCCCGCGCCCGTTTGTCGGTCTCGACCTTTAACCCGGTCATCGCCTGTTTGGGCAGCCAATATGCCGGGTGGAATTTGCAGGCGGGCGATTTCTTCGCCTTGGGGTCCGGCCCCGCCCGCGCTCAGGCCGGTCTGGAAGAGTTGTACGCGGACCTGGGCTATTCCGACAGTTTCGAGCATGCCGCGATCGTGCTGGAGACCGACCAAATCCCGCCCGTCGAGATCGTCAAAATCGTCGCCGAGGCGTGCAAGGTCAAACCGGAAAACCTGACCATCATCCTGACCCCCACCCGCAGCTTGGCGGGCAATTCCCAAGTGGTCGCCCGCGTGTTGGAAGTGTCGCTGCACAAGGCCCACACCCTGCACTTTCCGTTGCACAAGATCATCGACGGCATCGCTGAAGCGCCCCTGCCCCCGCCCGCCCCCGACTTCATCGCCGCCATGGGGCGCACCAACGACGCCATTCTGTTCGGAGGCTCGGTGCAGTTGTGGGTCGATTCCACCGACGACGAGGCCCAGGAACTGGCGGTTAAAATGCCCAGCGACACCTCGCGCGATTACGGCAAGCCGTTCGCCGACATCTTCACCCATTACGGCGACTTCTTCAAAATCGACCCGCTGTTGTTCAGCCCGGCCCAGATTACCGTCAACAATGTGTCCACCGGCCATTCCTTCTCGGCGGGACGGATCAATGCCGACTTGCTGGATCGGTCGTTCGGCGATGCCTAAACCCAAGGTCCTGATCGTATCCTCGAAGCCCGATTGGCATGGACAGCGCCTGAAAACCGCCTTGGCCGCCAGCGGAGCCGATCCCTTTATCACCGCGCTTGATCAATGCCGCTTCGAAATCGGCGCGGACAAGACGCTGTTGTCCATCCCCCATTGCCAGGACCAATTGCCCCAGGCAGTGCTGGTGCGCAACTTTGGCGGCGGCAGTTTCGAGCAAGTGACCATGCGGCTGGGGATTCTGCACGCCTTGCATCGCCTGGGCTGCCTGATCTACAACCCGCCCGCCGCCATCGAGCGCTGCGTGGACAAATCCATGACCTCGTTTCTGCTGGGCCATGCCGGTCTGCCCACCCCCGCCACCTGGACCACCGAAAGCGCAGAACACGCCCGTCACATCGTCCAAACCGAAACCGCGCAGGGCAACCAGATCGTGCTGAAACCGTTATTCGGCGCGCAAGGCATCGGCTTGAAGCTGCTGACCGGGCCGGACCAATTGCCCGCCGACGAAGCGGTTGCCGGGGCCTATTACCTGCAACGCTATATTCCCAGTCCCAACGACCAATGGCGCGACTGGCGGGTGCTGGTGGTCGGCGGCAAGGCCGAAGCGGCCATGATGCGGGTGGGAACCAGTTGGATCACCAATGTGCGCCAAGGGGCCGCCTGCGTGGCCGCTCCGGCGGTGGGCGAACTGGCGCAATTGGCCGAGCAAGCGGCCAAAATTGTGGGCGCGTATTATGCCGGGGTGGATCTGATCCTGGATCAAAATGGGCGCTTCTCTATTTTGGAAGTCAATTCCATGCCCGCGTGGCGCGGTTTGCAGTCGGTCACCGAATTCGACATCGCCGAGCGTTTGGTGCGGGACGTCTTGGACCGGCTTGGGCCCGCCGCCGGATTGCGTCATGGGCGCGCCTGATCCAACCGAGGTTGCTCAAGTCATTGTGCAAGCGTGCCTGGAAGAATTGGACGCGCCCAAACCCGGCAACGTCCATAAATTCCGCGACGGTCACGCCATGGCGTGGCAGGATTTCCAAATCAGCGCCGAAACCATCGCCCCTATCCTAACCGATCGCGGCCAAAGCGTGGGGCCTCGCATCTTGCACGCGGTTCAGGCGACCTTGGCCCGCACCCACTGCAACACCAATCTGGGCATCATCCTGTTGGCCGCGCCCCTGGCCGAAGCCGTTATGCTGACTCCGGGCGGCGCTTTGCCTAAACAGCTTAAACAGGTGCTGGACTCTTTGACCCCGGAGGATACGCAAGCGGTGTTTCAGGCCATCGCCTTGGCATCGCCGGGGGGATTGGGCGAGCGAGCCGATCATGACGTGCGCCGCCCGCCCACCTTGTCGTTGATCGAGGCCATGGCATTGGCCGCTTCCGCCGATTTCATCGCCCGGCAATATGTGACAGGGTTCGCGGACGTGTTGGGATTTGGGGTCAGGCGCGTGCGCTTTGCCCAGGCCCGTTGGCCGCTGTGCCCCTGGGCGCCCGCCCTGTGGACCTATCTGGGATTCATGGCGCGCAAGGCGGATTCGCACATCCACCGAAAGTACGGCGAGGACCGGGTGTCCGAGGTGATGGCGCTGGGCCGCAAGCTGGAACGCGCCCTGCGTCACTGCGAACAGCCGCAAACTTTGCTGCCCATGCTGCTGGCCGCCGACAATCTGTTGAAGTCACAAAATATTAACCCCGGAACCAGCGCCGATTTGACAGTGGCGAGCTTGCTTGCAACCCGTCTTATAGCTATCATGCGCGCCGAAGCTAAACCTTAGTTTCACTAATAGGCTGTCCGGGAACCGGTCTGACATAAGTCGGATGCTGAAAACGGAAGGATAGTTCACCTTTCCTCAAGGAGAACGTTCAACATGGCTAAAATCAATAAGCTGCTGGTCGGTGAATCGTTGATTGGCGACGGCAACGAAGTCGCCCATATCGATTTGATCCTGGGCCCGCGCGGGTCCGCGGCTGAATCAGCTTTCGCCAACGCTTTGACCAACAACAAGGACGGCTTCACCGCGTTGCTGGCCGTGATCGGTCCGAACTTGGCCGTCAAGCCCTCGACTATTCTGTACAACAAGGTCACCATCAAGGACGCCCGTCAGGCCGTTCAGATGTTTGGCCCCGCGCAACGCGGCGTGGCTTTGGCCGTGGCCGACAGCGTCAAGGAAGGCGTCATTCCGTTGGCCGAAGCCGACGACATCTTCATTTCGGTCGGCGTGTTCATTCACTGGGAAGCCGCCGACGACGCCAAGATCCAGAAGTTCAATTACGAAGC
>CAIYCT010000365.1 GCA_903924765.1 uncultured Rhodospirillaceae bacterium
AGTATCAGATTTCTGCGAATTGTGGCGCAATTTGCCCCGCAAAAACCCATACCCAGCTTTTCGCTCCTTTGGCAGTTTGCTTCGCCGGATTTCGCCTGACTACTCTCAGATTATGAGCCAATTCGCGACAAATTCTCTTGGCTTCGAATGATTGCGCAGAAATACGTTATGTTATTGATATTGCTTGATTATTATAAATTCAGCCTTCTATATGGTTCGCATGAACTCGCAGCGACTTTCGCCCTCATGTGTCCATGGTGAGTCCATGGGATTGTCGGCGGATTGCAGCGGGATAATCGGAACCACCTTGGACGAAGGCCCCTGCCCCATGCCAAAATTAACCAAACGTATCGTCGAAGCCGCTGAAGCCCGCGACAAGGACTACATCATCTTCGATAGCGATCTGCCGGGATTCGGCATCCGCATCCTACCCAGCGGCAAGAGATCCTATCTGGTCCAGTACCGGGTTGGCAGATCCTTCCGGCGCATGGCATTAGGGCTGCACGGCATCCTCACCACCGAAAAGGCCAGGACCGAAGCCATCAAGGTGCTGGCCGCCGTCAATGAAGGCACAGATCCTGCCGCTGCCCGCGACAAAGCACGACGGGACCCCACCGTTTCCGAATTCGGTGAACGGGTCGTCAATGAACATGCCGATCACCATTGCAAACCAAGAACGGTGGTCGGGTATCGCTATTACCTGAAGAGTTACATCAATCCCCGGATCGGACGCCTGCAGGTGGGCAAGATCACCCGTGCCGACATCGCCCGCCTGCATCACGATCTCCGTTTCGCGCCAGTACAGGCAAACCGGGCCCTTCAATTCCTGTCAAAGATGTTCAACCTTGCTGAAATCTGGGGATTGCGACAGGACGGGTCAAACCCATGCCGCCACGTAGAGAAGTACCCGGAAAAGAAGCGCGAACGGTATCTATCTAAAGACGAATTGGCCAAGTTGGGGGAGACCCTGCGCCAATGCGAAATCGACGGCATCGAAAGCCAGTCAGCAATCAACGCCATCCGCCTGCTGATTTTCACCGGCTGCCGACTGGGCGAGATTATGACCTTGAAATGGGACTTCGTCGATCTGGAGCACGGAGCCCTGAACCTGCCGGACTCCAAGACCGGCGCCAAGACAGTCCACATCGGTGGTCCGGCGATTGATGTCCTGAGGCAGATTGATCGCCTACCTGACAATCCCTGGGTCATCACAGGCACTTTGCCCGGCGCCCATCTGACCGATCTCCAGCCGCCGTGGCAGCGTATCCGCAAGCGCGCTGGCATCGAAGATGTCCGCATCCATGATTTGCGCCACACCTTTGCGTCGGTGGCGGTGGCCAATGGCCAGGGCTTACCAATGATCGGCAAACTCCTCGGTCATTCGCAGGTTCAGACCACCGCCCGCTATGCCCATTTGGCCGCCGATCCAGTGAAGGCAGCGGCGAACATTGTGGCCGGAGAAATCGCCGGTATGCTCGGGGGCAAGGCGGCGTAGCTTCCAACAAACGCTGGAGGGAGAGGGACTGGTGGTAACCCGAATGGCCAAATAACACATTCGTAGTGGCGTCAAACCGGTGAGACCAATTTCGTGTCGACCAAGGATCGCAAGTGATCGTCCAGCAGCTTTGGGATGTGTCCTCCCGTGATGAGTACTCCAGCCTCCATGTTCTTTTCCATAGCGTACCCGGTAAGGTTCGCGCTGGTGATAAAACAGATCCTGCCGTCGGCGACGGCGACTTTGGCATGGACGCGCCCTTCGGAAAACGTATCGGCCTTGTCGCGCCATGCATAGAGATTGGCGGCCGTAACCAGCGTCCTCATTTTGCCTATCGCGTCGAAGGTAATGCTGCCGCCGTGCTCTTGGGACAATTCAAGCAGCATTGATATGGCCACACCGCGATCATTTGCCGCATTCAGCGCCTTTACGATGGTGGACACGTCGTAGGCCACGAAGCTGGTAATAAACAACGACTGTTCTGCGGAGTTGATGACCTGCAGCAGCGCCTGCTCTGTTCGACGCGCCGATACGAAAGGCGTCGTCGGGCCAGTCCACACGAGTTCGGTGGATTGCTCAGAAGCGGCTTTGGCGTAAACGTGGCTGGCAGCGATAAGCATTGATGCCAGTTCATCTGAACCGACCTTGGTGTTGTACCAGGCTGCCGCAAGCTGCTCGACCACGCTGCTGGCTACCGGGGTTCCGACCACACTCGGCAACGTCGACGCAGCTTTGCTGGCATCCGTTCGGCGAACGCGGGCGGCAACGGCCAGCACCTTTTCAGGCGAAACCAGAGAGACCAAGGCTGCAATGGCATCCAAGAGTTCATCCATGTCAGAAACCCTCAAAGAAAGCAGCGTCGGCGCGTTCGAGTGTTGGCACGAGCAGCGATCGATCCAGATAGCGATTGCCCCGCTCGCAAGAGGTCTCCGCCACTAGAGAGCACGCGTGGCAAGCAGCCCCATGCAATGAGCGATCTTTTTCAGGGTCATGTTCCGAGCAGAGCGGATCGGATGAGCAGATCTTCGAACGATTCAGTGCTTGTTCCAGCAGGCGACCAAGGTTTTCTGGCTTGCCAAGATCAACAAGGCCGCCCAGCGTGCCGTCTGAGTCTGCTGCAGCAGTGTAGATGAGGATGCCCGCCTGCGGGCTGTCGCCCGACGTATCGGCATAGATGCGCTCACGAATGCTCGCGGCGTTGTATCCACATTCCAGCGCCAGCTCTCGAATCAATAGATGAGAGAGCGTGTGCAGCATCGCATAACGAATGCCGGGGTAGCCCTCGTTCGGGTCGAGATGACGTGAATTGCGCCATCCTTTATGGCCACCACGGAGCATTTGGTCGACATTCCGCACTCCATCCAAAGCCTCCCACTTGACGAGCGCAGCCTCATTGAACTGGATGAAGATCCCTTCACCATGAACCTGGTTGGCTGGCACCCAATCTGGCTTGCTGCGCGACAGGCTGGCCATTTGTGGGCGTTCATTGGGATCGCCTGATTCTTCGGGAGCTTCGACCCGAGTGAAGCCCAGCAGAGCGTTCACCTCGCGTAAACGCTCAAGGAGCAAAACTCGACTGATATGGCCTCCGAGTCCCGGTGGCGTGCCGACCTTCTTGCTCATGAAGTGCGGGTAGTCCGTTGGCGGGTTGGCCTCTGTCAGCACATCCCACTCGGGCCCTTTGATGTCGGCCTCACCCACGACCTCCTGCCCGCCGCCTTTACGGTGCGCCTCAATGGCCGACCAGATCGACGCTGCCGGATACTTATCGATTCCTGGCAGCGCCCCGGTCTTCTTCAAGGCTTTCACCGTCACCGATACCTCGGCTTCGGAATCCAAATCTTCGAAAAATTCCCAGCCATCCTGGATCATTTGACTCAGAGGGTCTTTGGTCTGCGGAATCGCGAGCGCCGAGAGCGTGATGGGGAACCAGCTGTTCGTGGCACCCAATAGCACCGCGCGTGCGTCCTCATCGCATTCATGGTCGAAGTGATCAAGGTGAGGATGCCGTCCTCGGCAACCTGGCAGATTCTCTTTGCCGGCTTTCCCAAAGGCGTGCGCCATACTTCGGGATGCCCCACATGCATCACACTTCACCCACAGGTTCTCGGTTTGCAGCGATGCGCCGCTCTCGAAGAACCGCAGCGTACCCTTGCACGAGCTGTTGCCTCCATGGACGAAGTAGTGCCAAGGGAAGTCGTCGAGGTGACCATCACGGCAGGCCAACAGGAAACGTGCGGGAACGGCATCCGCATCCTTGGCGGGTTGGTCGCCTTTAGAACCACGGCAGCCTTTGTGAACGAAGCGGGTTCGCTCCGGCCTGAAACGGTTCTCCTTGATCTCGAATAGGCCAGCATCAAAGGGAGATAGCAGGCCGCATTTCACGCAACGCATCCAGCGCGGGAATGGCCGAACAGGCACGCCTATATTGGCCTCAGCCGACCAGACGTCGACGAGTTCACTCTTCTGGAATGGCGGCATCCGTAGGTTCTCGACCTGCATTCCCAGAACCTTCCGAACGGCAGCGAGCAACCGTGCCTCTTGAATCGGCTGGCAGCGATCCTTTTCCCATCGGTCGATACCGAGCGTCACCACGGAAAGGCTGGGCAGGTCGATCAGCGCACCGGGGCCATAAGTCCACAGCAATTGGCTTGGGCGTACTTCGCCGACTGGTGTTTTGTTATTGATGATCATGTTCAATCCTCATCCTTCGTTGCAGGACGAGGCTTCCAATCGTGATCGTCCGTGATATGGCTCGTATTCATGATCAGACGCACACCGGGCTCGACCTCCCGCATCGACATTGGCACGGTCCAGTTGTCCCAGGCTTGAAGGCCGGGCGACTTGATCAATGCAACGGTCTTGTCTTTTTCGGGGCCACATTTCTCATACGCCAAGATGCGTCCGCCCTTGCTGACTTCTTTCGCCCATTCGTCTGCACGTTCTTTGAGCTCAGTCTCAGCCAACTGCTTGCGCGAGTTGTCTTCAGCGACATTGCCCGCACGAGTCGCCAATATCTTGATGGCATCCGTCATCTCGGCCTGGTTGGACATGCTCAGTTGGCCCGCGCCTTCGTTGGGGCTGAACACATCGTTCTCGAGGCGCATCAGACTTAGCATCGCGCCCGTCAAGCCCCGGTCCATCGCGCGCGGTGAGAATGGCGTTACCGATTGCGCTTCGACGTGTTTGTAGAACGTGGCGTGGTAGTGCTCAAAGGTTTCGTAATGCGACAGGTCTCGCGGTCGGGCCCATGTTAGCACCGTGCAGACCATACCCGGGAAGGAACGCCCGACACGGCTGGTGGCCTGAATGTATTCGGCGGTCCCCTTGGGTTGCCCGTTCACCGCCATCAGCCCGAGTCGATTCACGTCGACCCCCACGGACAACATGTTGGTCGCCAGCACCACATCAATGGCACGCGTGTCGCCTTCCTGCCAGCGGGTTACATACTTGCCGGTTGCAGTGTCGAACTCCGACTTGAACTTGACCTCTAGGTTATCGAGGTACTGGGGGATGTCCTGACTCGATACCCGCGACGTCAGCTCGCGGATGTTGCTGATGCTGCGTTGTGCCAGTGCGGGCCGCTCCACCATGCTCATCTGCACCCGGTAGGAACGCGTCTGCACGTCGTCCTCTGCCAATCGCTTCATGCCGCCCAACTCACGCAGGGAGTTGAAGTAGCCGACCATGGTCATGTATGGGTCAGCCGGTTCGCCAAAATGGTCGAACAGTTCCTGAGCTGCCGTCAAGAATGCGGTGTAAACGCGGATCAACATCGCGGGGCGCGAACTGCCGGGAGAGCAAACGCCGAGGTAACGCCGTCCCGGCTTGTCTTCGATCGGGCGTTGCACCGAGAAGAAGTTGTCTTCCACATCCAGACCGTGAGGTGGAAACACCGAAACACGACGCATGAAGACGTTGTTCACTTGCTCCTTGGCTTTGCGCACCGTCGCCGTGGAGGCAATGACCTTCGGTTTGACCGTTTTGCCATTGAGCGTCCAGCCGCACAGTTCATCCACGGCAGTCTCATACAAGCCCACCATGGTGCCCAGCGGGCCACTGATCAGGTGGAACTCATCCTGAATGATCAAGTCAGGCGGCCGGATGGGGGGGATGGTCTTTACCTTCGTGGAGGGAATCCCCTTGCCAGCTTGGTGATTGCCATTGCAATCGGCACCTTGCCAAAGCAGGCCGTGGCGCTCACATTCCTGGCCCACACGACCAAATAGCGTGCGCACCTGACCGCGCCACGCCATCATGGCGAATTTATCCACGGTGGCGATCATCATCGTCGGTGGGCGATGGTAGATCTCCTCGTCTACGACCAACACCGGAATTCCTGGATGCGCTTGCTTGGTGGACTTTCCCTTGGAAAAATCGCAGCGGCCTTTCTTGTCGCCGCAGTAGACAAATGTGCGGCCTGAACCTTTATCGACTTCCACATCCCGCCCAGGGGCCACTTCCGAGCCGCACCACGGGCAACTGGTGAGCTGCGCCGGGGATGCCGCTCCAGCGTTGTATTTGCCGGGGTTGCGCACATCTTCGATGGCGCGGTGGCTGTCCTCGGTCGTACCCGGCGTGACCTTATTGCCAACCCAGAGGCCGATGATGAAGGGTTCTGTGCCGAGCGACTCGTCTCCTTTGTCTAGCGCTTCGCGTCGCAACACTTCCATGGCACAAATTAATGCCGTGGCGCGCTGGAATTGTTGCAGCGTCAGCAAGCGGAGTGTGTAACGCATGATCACGGCTAAACCGCGTGAACTGTCGTACCCGCCAAGATTCCCCTGCATGCGCCTAATGGCCATGGTGAAGGCCGCCACGCCCAAATAGGCTTCGGTCTTGCCGCCGCCGGTGGGGAACCACAATAGATCGGCATACGCCTCGACAGGTTCAACGCGATCCGGATGACTCGGATCTGCTAGCGAGGGAATCGAGAGCAACAGAAACGCCAACTGGAATGGACGCCAGCTGCGGTTCTTGAGCACATCGAACTTGTCGACGGTGACATCCTCGCCCCGGCGCATTGCCAGCGCGTATTGGCTGCGCACGCGTTGCGTCGCCATCGCGCGGTTGGCGAACCGGAAGGCGGCTAGCGCCTTCTCATTTCCTTTCAGCGTGTCGATACCCTGCTGCAGGCGGGTATGAATCTCATGGCATCGGTCCATCGCCTGTTCCGACTGGGTGTCATAGCCGGTCACCTCACTACCGACGCGAGCGCGCTGCTCATCAATCCATGCGGCATAGTCCTTGGTCAGCATGCTTAAGGCATCGACCAGCAGGTCGACTTCCAAAGTCGCCAAGCGCTGCATATCAAGCAGGCCGCTGCTGACCATCTCGCGCATCGCCGGGCGATCAGATGGATCAAGCCCCGGCGTTTCTGTCACTTGCACCTCGTACTGCGGCATCACCGTGGTGCGCACCTCGGTGGCCAGTGTTACGTCCTCTGCGGTTTCGGCATGGACGGCAACGCCATGACCCACGGCGAATTCGACGCGGTTGCGGTAGATCATCTCCAGCGCTTCGCGTTCGGGGTCCATGCCGTCTGCGTCCAGCACCGGCCTGCGCCGGAATATGGCGCGTTTGGCAGCATCCTTCTCCGAACGAACGATCAGCTCGGGCTGGAACACCCATGCCATATCTCGGTTCGTATCCGGCTCTTCCTGTGCATTTACAAGGAACAGCGTGACCAGCCGATCGCCATTAGTATTCTTGGCCCGAATGGAACCCTGCACGCGCACTTCGGGGAACTCGTTGTCGGGTGCCTGATGCGGTATCACGCCTTCGGTCAGCGCCAGTATGATCTTGCCGCCACAAGGAACGCGTTGCCACACCTTGGCCTTTTGCCCGTTGGACTTGAACAGTTCATGATCATCATTCGGTACACGTTCGTACCGGCCCCAACGTGCTTCGATCTCAATCCGATCAGCGTCACCAGCAACGCAGAAAGTCATGCCCAAACTGCTGGGCACGAGAGACTGGTTGCTGGCGGCATCGATCTCGTCGGACGAATCCGACTCCGGCTCTACACGCCCGGTGGCGGTTCCAAACTCAGCACCCGGCTCGTGCCGCCCGGGAGCCTTGGCCTCGGACGGCTCTTCAGCATCGTCATTGGCCAGAGGTCCATCCAGCCCCTCAATGCCGCCTTGGCCCGAACTTCAAAATACGGATGAGTAAGATACTCGTCGGCAAGCTCAGGGTGATTGGCAAAAAACCGATCAACCCGTCTTGCCCTTTGATCATAGACGCAGGTTTCCCCCTTTTGGCACATTCCTGACCGTCTTACCGCCTGATGGCGGCAATCACGACACCGAACAGGTCGGCCTTGCCAATCAAATGCTGCCGCCTCACGCATCGCGGCTCCTTCTCATCCGAATAAGGGAACCCTAATTCTAACAGAAAAGCGCCTCAGATTTGAAGTATTTGATTACGCTGGAATGCAAGTATTCGGAACCGGGCAAACCACAGCGCATTGAGGCTTATCGAAACTGCCTTCGCATTCCGTGCACTTGTCGGGATTGATCACATACGTGTCGCCCTTCATTGAAATGGCAACGTTGGGGCACTCAAACTCACAAGCCCCACAGACAGTGCATTGTGATTTTACAATTTTGTAAGCCATGTTGATCTCCTTAATAGCATCCAGGCTAAAAAGAGCAAACGGCGTGCCATATGCAATATCTATAAATATCAATGCACTAATGATCACCCACAACAACGTTGTCAGGTTTCAAACACCTTCGGAGGTTTAAAACTTTTTGATATCGATGTCGTTCTTGCGAAGCGCATAGCCAATTTGTCTGGGCGTAAGTCCCATAATACGGGCGGCTTTGGCCTGGACCCATCCGGCGGTTTCCATGGCTTCGATTAAACGTTCGCGCTCACTCCGATTATCCGCACCGGGCACTGGGCAGGCCCCGGGGGCGGGGCATACATGAGCATTTGCCGTATTTGCAGCCGGTGGTGGAGGAGCCGAAGTTGAGGTGGGGGGGAATTGCGCCAGACAAACCTGGAGCAGCAGCCGGTGCCTGTAAGGGAACTTGCGCTGGAGGAGACACGATCGGTAAGGCAACATACCCCGGCTGAGGGGCCTGCGAGGTAACACCGCGCCACAGGGTGGAAGATAAACACCCCTCGCTTCGACATGCAAAATCAGAATCGGCAATGACGTCCCCACGGGCCAGTGTCGCGGTCCGATCCAGGCAATTCTCCAACTCCCTTATATTACCTGGGAAAGAACATTGGCTCAGTACGGACAAGGCCTCTTCTGTGAGAGACAAGGTCGTGCCATGCTCCTTGTTGAACCGTTTGACAAATTCTTTGGCTAAGACCGGGATGTCTCCCTTGCGTTCTCTCAAGGGGGGCAAAAACACGGGAACCACGCTGATGCGGTAATAAAGATCAGCCCGAAACTCTCCCTTGGATACCATTTCCTCAAGATTTCGATTGGTGGCACAGATCAGACGAAAATCTGATTTAATGACCCGGGTCCCACCCACGCGCTCAAATTCGCCCTCCTGCAAGACACGGAGTAATTTAGCCTGAAAAGCCGATGAAATTTCACCGATCTCATCCAGGAACAACGTCCCGCCATCGGCCAGTTCAAACCGTCCGCGATGCAGGTTTTGAGCTCCCGTGAATGATCCTTTCTCGTGTCCAAATAATTCTGATTCAAGCACACTCTCAGGCAGTGCGGCGCAATTAAGCTTAACCAGCGGACCTTTAGCCCGAGGTGAAAGCGCATGGATGGCATTGGCAAAGAGTTCCTTACCTGTGCCAGTCTCTCCTCGCAAAACCACCGGAGCGCGTCCTTTGGCAACCACCTTTATCCTTTCAATGACGGCCAGGACTGAAGG
>CAIYCT010000366.1 GCA_903924765.1 uncultured Rhodospirillaceae bacterium
AGCACGAGATCAATCCACCCTGTGGTCGATCGCCCCGGCTGGAGCCGAAGACGCCGCCACGCCGCACGGCACCCAAAAACCGGTCGAGGCCATGCGTCGCCCGATCGTCAATAACAGCGAGCGCGGCGACCTGATTTACGAACCGTTCTGCGGCAGCGGCACGACCCTGATCGCCGCCGAAACGGTGGGGCGTGGGTGTCTCGCCATGGAACTGGACCCGGCTTATTGCGATGTTATCATCCGGCGATGGCAGGAATTCACCGGCAAGATTGCTGTACTGGATGGCGATGGCCGGGTGTTTTCTGACATGGCAAAGGAGCGGAAATCGTGAAGCAATCCCGTCGTATGTCCCTGATGGAATCCATTGCTAATGTTACTGTCGGCTATGGAATCGCTGTGGGAACACAGGTGGTGGTGTTTCCATTGTTTGGTATTCACGCCAGTCTGTCGGACAATCTGACGATTGGCGCGATCTTCACTCTGGTATCGATCATCCGCAGCTACGCATTACGACGTGCCTTTGAACACTTTCGGTGACAATCTCACCTCATGCCCTTACTATTCCAGTTGTTATATTATCCTGGAAGGACAAAGGCATGAGTAAAACCGCGATTTCTAAAGCCATTCGCACCGCCACCGGATGCACCGCCGCACAGGCAGACGAAGCCGTTGATGCAGTGGTGGCCACCATTCTGGATGGTGTAAAGACTGAGGGCCGTTTTGGTCTGATTGGCTTTGGGACCTTCTCGAAGTCAGAGCGTCCCGCTCGTCAGGGCAGGAATCCCCGGACCGGCAAGACCATTGAGATCGCGGCGTCTTCGACGATCAAGTTCAAGGCATCGTCGACACTGAAGAAGTGATAGTGGTCGATCCCCATCTCATATCCCGCAGCGCCGATGAGTTGATTGACCGCCATGGTGTCGGTGCGATTGGCGTCGCCGAAGAGCGGGTAAAAACTGCAACGAGGGTGGGTGATGTTCCCGCCCTCGATTTGACAATGTTGGTTCTGTCTGAAGTGGAGCGCCGCCTTCAGGCTAAGGATTAGGACACGATCCGGTAGATGGTGTAGCTCCCCGGCGACCCTTCGCGGTTGGGGCCAACCATGCGGACCTGTTCCGTGGTGATGGTCAGTCCCAGCTTCTTCTTCAGGGCTCCGGCGATAGCCCCTCGAATAGTGTGTTTCTGCCATCCGGTGGCTTCGGCAATCTGATCCGCAGTGGCTCCTTCTGGGCGGCTCATCAGGGCGATCATCTGTGTTTGCTTGCTGTCGGTGCGGGGTTTACGCATCAACAGTTCGACTCGTTCGGGTGGCGTCGGCGAGGTAACGAGATTGATGCCCAAGTCGGACATAGGTGTTCCATCAGATGCTATCGCTTGGATGCCGGCGGCAAGCAGCACGTCTAGGATTGAAAGCTCTTGGCTGTCCATGAGCATCGCTAGGCGATCAATAGCATTGCTTTTATGGTAAAAGGATTCGGCGGCAACTGCCTTGCCGGTGATGGTCGACAATGCCATTGCGATCTGGCGGACTGTCAGTTTTTGCAGGGCATCTGGGATTTTCGGCTTGTTGGTCTCAGCTTCCGCTTCGATGGCTGCTCGTCCTGCCGGTGTAATGGTGTAAGGCGCCTGGGTAATCAGGTTCGCCGAGATAAGGGCATTGATCAATTTGGTGACTGCCCCGCCTTTGATGTGGGCGGGCAGGGGGGTAATTGCACCATTCTCGCGGTTGGCAGCTGTGGTCAGAACGGATCGCTGTGTATCTGTAAGTTTGGTCATGGTGGTCTTACGCATGCTTGGCTCCTTGGGCTTGATCTTGTCCCCATACATGCTCTGTTCTGAGCCGCAGCCAAGTTTA
>CAIYCT010000367.1 GCA_903924765.1 uncultured Rhodospirillaceae bacterium
AGCACGAGATCAATCCACCCTGTGGTCGATCGCCCCGGCTGGAGCCGAAGACGCCGCCACGCCGCACGGCACCCAAAAACCGGTCGAGGCCATGCGTCGCCCGATCGTCAATAACAGCGAGCGCGGCGACCTGATTTACGAGCCGTTCTGCGGCAGCGGCACCACGCTGATCGCTGCCGAGACAGTGGGGCGGGGATGTCTGGCTATGGAACTGGACCCTGCTTATTGCGATGTTATTATCCGGCGATGGCAGGAATTCACCGGCAAGATTGCTGTATTGGATGGCGATGGCCGGGTGTTTTCTGACATTGCAAAGGAGCGGAAATCGTGAAGCAATCCCGTCGCATGTCCCTGGTTGAATCCATTGCAAATGTTATTGTCGGCTATGGAATCGCAGTGGGCACACAGGTGGTGGTATTTCCATTGTTTGGGATTCACGCCAGTCTGTCGGACAATCTGACGATTGGCGCGATCTTCACTCTGGTATCGATCATCCGCAGCTACGCTTTACGACGGGCCTTTGAACGCTTCCGGTGACAAATCTGTTGTAAGCCATTACTGTTCGCCCGGAATTATTATCTGGGAGGAAAAGTACAATGAGCAGCTCCGCTATCTCAGAGGTAATGCTGAAATTTTTAGACCAGACGTCCGTTGCCGACGAGTTTAAGGCGTTGAAAGCAGAGCCAAATGATATTCGAATTGCCGTGGCATTCTGGGGTAATGGCTCTCGGCAAGCACTCGGTCTGGATAGAGTTTGCAAGAAGGCAAAAATCCTTTGCAACCTACAATCTGGCGCATGTAACCCTTCGGAAATCCGTGCCCTTATTGAAGAATCGGAAGCTGAAGTGCGAACCTGCGAGCGTCTTCATTCCAAAGTTTACCTCACTAGCAAGGCGGTCATCGTTGGTTCGTCAAACGCATCGGCGAATGGATTGGCGTACGAGGGCGGCGAACTAAATGGTTGGCAGGAAGCCAATATTATTACGAACTCTCAAGGACTTCTTGCAGAAATATCTGAGTGGTTTGACTGTTTGTGGGATCAAGCGATCCCAGTTAAAGTCGCAAGTGACTTGTTTAAGGATGCCGAGGTGGCATGGAGCAAACGTCGCGCTAAGATTCCCTTCACAACGGATCCATCTGGTATTTTGGACGCTTTTAGGCTGAGACCAGGAAAATTTAGCAATGTGTTCCTTGCTATCCACGATCAGCCCTTGGACGAGGCGGCTGAATCTCGGCGCAAGAAGGTAGCCGAGGGGAAAGCGAAAGTTGGTGACCTGCCATTAAAATTGGGAAACGAACTCTGGGCTTACCAAGACTGGGAAGCGATTCCTGACGGAGCATGGCTCATTGACATTGATGCCAGCCCCAATCGAAAGCAGCCGCATTATTCCGGCTACGCAAAGGTCCACGATCCAGCCGTAACGGATAAACAAAAAAAATTCAGCCTAACATACGCAATCCGACAATCTCGGAACCGCAAGGGCGTAATGGTTGAGGGCTACCCACAGCCACTTAAGCTTGCTCCTGAAGACGAAAAGATCATAAGTCGCCATATCAAATCTCTTTTTCCAAATGATAAAGACAATCTGATAGGTGGGAAGCTGATATCCTTATCTGACGCCGTTCAAATTATTGATAGAGCTGAATTAAAGTTGATCTAACGTATGGATGAATCCTATTCGTCGATCCGATAGATGGTGTAGCTTCCCGATGCGCCTTCCCGGTTGGGGCCAACCATGCGGACCTGTTCCGTGGTGATGGTCAGACCCAGTTTTTTCTTCAAAGCCCCGGAGATGGCGCCCCGAATTGTGTGATTCTGCCATCCGGTGGCTTTAGCGATCTGATCGACGGAGGCTCCTTCGGGGCGGCTCATCAGGGCGATCATCTGTGTTTGCTTGCTGTCGGGGCGGAATTTACGCATCAACTGTTCGACCCGTTCTGGTGGCTTCGGCGAGGTAACGAGATTGATGCCCAAGTCGGACATAGGTGTTCCATCAGATGCTATCGCTTGGATGCCGGCGGCAAGCAGAACGTCCAGGACTGAAAGCTCTTGGCTGTCCATCAGCATCGCTAGGCGATCAATAGCATTACTTTTATGGTAAAAGGATTCGGCGGCAACCGCCTTGCCGGTGATGGTCGACAATGCCATTGCAATCTGGCGGACTGTCAGTTTTTGTAGGGCATCTGGGATTTTCGGCTTGTTGGCCTCAGCTTCCGATTCGATGGCTGCTCGACCTGCCGGTGTGATGGTGTAAGGCGCCTGGGTGATCAGGTTCGCCGAGATAAGGGCATTGATCAATTTGGTGACTGCTCCGCCTTTGATGTGGGCGGGCAGGGGGGTAATTGCGCCATTCTCGCGGTTGGCAGCTGTGGTCAGAACGGATCGCTGTGTATCTGTAAGTTTGGTCATGGTGGTCTTACGCATGCTTGGCTCCTTGGGCTTGATCTTGTCCCCATACATGCTCTGTTCTGAGCCGCAGCCAAGTTTA
>CAIYCT010000368.1 GCA_903924765.1 uncultured Rhodospirillaceae bacterium
TCGGTCATGCCATGACGGAAACGGAAGCTCTGGCCCATATCAAATCCGTGGCGGACAAGAATTTGATTCTGACCTCGTTGATTGGCCAAGGCTATTACGGGACCTTTTTACCCAAGGTCATCCAACGCAATATTCTGGAGAACCCGGCCTGGTACACGGCCTATACGCCTTATCAGCCTGAAATAAGCCAAGGCCGGTTGGAGGCTTTGCTCAATTTCCAGACCATGATCACCGATTTGACCGGCTTGGATGTGGCTAACGCGTCGTTGCTGGACGAAGCGACCGCCGCCGCCGAGGCCATGACCATGGCCAAACGAGTGGCATCCGCCAAGGGCGAGGCCTTCTTTGTCGATCAATTTTGTCATCCTCAGATCATCGCCGTGGTCAAAACCCGCGCCGAGGCCATGGGATGGAACATCGTGGTCGGCGATCCGTTTGCCGATTTGGACCCGGCTGCGCTGTTCGGCGCCGTTTTGCAATATCCCGGCACCGATGGCGAGGTTCGCGATTTCCGCCCAGTGATTGATCGCGTTCATGCGGTTGGCGGCATCGCCGTTGTGGCCATGGATCTGTTGGCGGCGACGTTGCTGGTTCCCGCCGGCGAGATGGGGGCCGACATCGCCATCGGTTCGACCCAACGGTTCGGTGTGCCCATGGGCTATGGCGGACCACACGCCGCCTATATCGCCACTCGGGATTCCCACAAGCGCTCTCTGCCGGGCCGCATTGTCGGCGTGTCGGTGGACAGCCGGGGCAACAGCGCCTATCGCCTGACCTTGCAAACGCGGGAACAACATATCCGCCGGGAAAAGGCTACGTACAACATCTGCACCGCCCAAGTACTGCTGGCAATCATCGCCTCCATGTACGCGGTCTATCACGGCCCCGAAGGACTGACCGCTATCGCCGCCCAGGTCCGGAGCTTGACGTGCAGGCTGGCGGCCTCGTTGACGCGGCAGGGCTGGAAGGTGGGCACCAAGACGCTGTTCGACACCCTCGTCGTCGAAACCGGCGACCGCAGCGACGCGATCATGGCCGCCGCCTTGGAGCGAGGTCTCAATTTGCGGCGGTTTGCCCAAAACGCTATCGCCATTAGCTTGGACGAGACGACCACGCTTGCAACGATCGAGACTGTGGTGCAAGCCTTTGGCGGCGACTCGGTGAGCGAGTCTCTGGATCAGGATTTGCCCCAGGAACTGCGACGCGGCTCGGTTTTCCTCACCCACCCAAATTTTCACCAATACCGATCCGAAACCGAAATGCTGCGCTATATCCGCCGCTTGGGCGACCGCGATTTGGCCTTGGATCGAGCGATGATCCCGTTGGGGTCATGCACCATGAAACTGAACGCTACCAGTGAAATGATACCAATCACATGGCCGCAATTCTCCGATCTCCATCCCTATGCCCCCATCGACCAAGCGGAAGGCTATGGGCTTATGGTGGCGGATTTGGAGGCCAAACTGTGCGCCATAACCGGATATGACGCCTTTTCGTTCCAACCCAATTCCGGCGCCCAAGGCGAATATGCCGGACTGCTGGCCATCCGCGGCTATCATCGCAGCCGTGGCGAAGGACATCGCACCATTTGTCTGATTCCGTCATCGGCGCACGGCACCAATCCAGCCACCGCTCATTTGGCCGGAATGACCGTGGTGGTCGTGGCGTGCGACAAAGAAGGCAATGTGGATTTCGACGATCTCAGCGCCAAAGTCCGCCTGCATGCGGATACTTTGGCGGCGGTGATGATCACCTATCCCTCGACTCACGGCGTGTTCGAGGAAAAAATCAGCGACATTTGCGCCCTTGTGCATCATGTCGGCGGGCAGGTCTATCTGGACGGCGCCAACTTGAATGCTCAGGTCGGATTGGCCCGTCCCGCCGATTACGGCGCCGATGTCGGCCATATCAATCTGCATAAAACCTTTTGCATTCCTCACGGCGGCGGCGGTCCCGGCATGGGTCCCATTGGCCTTCGCCGTCATTTAATTCCGTTCGCGCCGGGGCAACCCCATCTGCCGGATCAACACGTAGGACCGGTTTCGGCGGCGGCTCTGGGGTCGGCGGGCATTCTGGTGATTTCCTGGGCCTACATTCTGATGATGGGCGGTCAAGGGCTGACGGATGCGTCCAAGGTCGCCATTCTGAACGCCAATTATATTGCCGCCCGGCTGAATGATCACTTTCCGTTGCTTTACCGGAATCACAAGGGGCGCGTTGCCCATGAATGCATCCTGGACCCCAGACAATTCGGGTCGGCTGCCAACGTGACGGTCGAGGACATCGCCAAGCGTCTGATCGATTTCGGTTTCCACGCCCCGACGGTCAGCTTTCCCGTGGCCGGAACCTTGATGATTGAACCGACCGAGTCCGAATCCAAGTCCGAATTGGATCGGTTCTGCGACGCCCTGATTCATATCCGCCGCGAGATCGATCAGATTTCCTGCGGGAAAATGGACAAGGCCAACAATCCGCTCAAGAATGCGCCCCACACCGTTTTCGATCTTGCCGATGATAACTGGGACCGCCCTTATACCCGGTCTGAAGGGTGCTTCCCGGTTGGCAGCGCCCGGCAGGATAAATATTGGTCGCCGGTTAATCGCGTGGACAATGTGCAAGGCGACCGGGTTCCAATCTGCACGCTGTGTAGTTAGAGCTGTTTACGATCCAATTGGATCAATTCCCCTCTTTCGTCATGCGCGGGCTTGACCCGCGTATCTACGTGTATCATCTTAAACAGCATTTAAAACAATGACTTAGGTTTCTAAACGTGGATGGCCGGATCAAGTCCGCCCATGACGAACTGGGGACATATGACGCTGTAAGGTCTCTAACCGCTAGTTAGGGCGTTCAAAGGTGGGGAGCCCATCGGTTTTTGGTGTTTATCCCATCGGTGATTGCTCCTATGGTGTCGGCCATGCATCTTCTGGCGGCACAACCTGGCATTATCGAAGACGATGGCGGCGCGATCGATCTGGGGCAAACGCCCGGCGATGTGGTGATCCTGTCGGCGGCGGATACCGAGCTGGCCTGTCTGGCCTCCGCTTACGACCGCCTCGACCCGCCTTTTACCCTAAGATTGGCCAATTTGACTCGGCTGTCCCATCCCATGTCGGTGGATGTGACCGTGGATCAGGTGATTAAACCGGCCAAGCTGGTGATTGTGCGCCTGTTGGGGGGGCGCTCTTATTGGTCCTATGGTTTGGATCAAGTGGCCGAAACCTGCTTACGCAACGCTATCGCCTTGATCGTGCTGCCCGGCTGCGACCAACCCGATGACGAGCTTATTTCATATTGCACCGTAGACCGCGATATCGTTGCGTCAGTCTGGTCGGCATTGATTCTGGGCGGCGTCGATAATGCCGCTTGGGTGCTTGACGCAGCGGGAAGACTATTGGGCCATGAGACGGTCGAGCGGCTGCCGCCGCATCCTTTGCCCAAGGCGGGGCTGTACCAAGCGACGTCCGCATCGGGTGGAGCCTTGGTGGTGTTCTATCGCGCCCTGATGCTGGCGGGCGATTTGGAGCCGGTGGAGGCTCTACTCAAAAGCTTGCGCGGGCTGGGCCTGAACGCCCAGGGGCTGTATGTCAACAGTCTGAAAGACAAGGAGGCGGCGGATTTTACCGTCGAGAGCGTCGCTCGGCAGCAACCCGATGTGATCCTAAACCTGACCGCCTTTGCCGCGTCCGAGCCGGGGCGCGAAGGAAAAACGCCGTTTGCCGACGCCGATTGTCCGGTGTTGCAGGTCATTCTGTCCAGCGGAACGCGGCAGGCCTGGGTGGACGGCAAGACCGGTTTGTCTCCCCGCGACATCGCCATGAACGTGGCGCTGCCCGAGGTGGATGGGCGCATCATCACCCGCGCCGTGTCGTTCAAGGCGGCGGAGCGGCATGCTCCTAGCCAGTGCGATATTGCCCGCCATTCCCCCATCGCCGATCGCATTCATTTTGTGGCGGAAACGGCAAAATCTTGGGCATTGCTGCGCACCACAAGCGCGCCAAGCCGCAAGGTGGCGCTGGTGCTGACCAACTATCCCAACCGCGACGGGCGGGTGGGCAACGGTGTCGGTTTGGACACGCCCGCCGCAACGGTGGGGATTCTGCGGGCTATGGCCGAAGCCGGATACGGCGTGACCAGTGTTCCCGCTGACGGCGATACTTTGATTCGTTCTGTACTGGGATCATTCCGCCTGCTGTCGATCTCCGACTATCTGGACTCGTTCGACGCTTTGCCTGCTGCCGCCCGGGAATCGGTTCTGGCGAGGTGGGGCGAGCCACAGCACGACCCGTCGATTCAAGACGGCGCTTTCCGTTTACCCGTTCTGGATTTGGGCAAGGTGGTGGTGGGTATTCAGCCGTCGCGCGGCGCAGTGCTGGATGCCATGAAATCGGCCCACGACCTGACCTTGGCGCCCCCCCATGCCTATCTGGCGTTTTATTTTTGGTTTCGGCGCGGCTTCGGCTGCCATGCCTTGATCCATGTAGGCAAGCACGGCAATGTGGAATGGCTGCCGGGCAAAAGCATCGCCTTGTCCGACCATTGCTTCACCGAACTGTGCTTGGGGTCTGTGCCCCATCTCTATCCGTTCATTGTCAACGATCCGGGCGAGGGCAGCCAAGCCAAGCGTCGCGCCCAGGCGGTGATCGTTGATCATCTGACTCCGCCCATGACTCGGGCCGAGACCTATGGGCCGTTGAAAGAGCTGGAACGGTTGGTGGATGAATATTTCGACGCCTCCAGCCTAGATCCCAGGCGCTTGCCGATCTTGCGCAAGGACATTCTGTCCATGATCTCCGCCATGGGGTTGGACAAGGAATTGGGCATTGCCCCCAAGGACTCGGCGGATGCCGCCTTGACCAAGCTGGACGCCCATTTGTGCGACCTGAAAGAAATGCAAATCCGCGATGGACTGCATGTGTTCGGTCAAAGTCCCAGCGGCGATTTGCGCATCAATCTGTTGGTGGCGCTGGCGCGTTCGGACCGGGGAAGCGCCGAGTCCGAAAAATCCCTGCATCGCGCCTTGGCCAAGGATCTGGCTTTGTCCTTCGATCCGTTGGATTGCATGCTGTCCGATCCGTGGACCGGCCCCAGGCCGGATTGCCTGACCGGTGACGAGCCCTGGCGGACACTGGGCGATACGCTCGAACGATTGGAAATCCTGGCGCGGAATTTGGTGGCGGGCCTTCGCGCGCCCGACCCGTCGTGGACATCGACCTTGCCGGTGCTTGATGCCATCACTCGGCGTTTGGCCCCTGCGGTGGATGCCTGTGGCGGCTTGGAAATGGAGGGATTGCTGAAAGGTTTGAATGGACGGTTCGTACCGCCCGGACCTTCGGGCGCGCCGACGCGCGGTCGTCCCGATACCTTGCCCACCGGCAAGAACTTCTACGCTGCCGACACCCGCATGGTGCCCACCCAGGCGGCGTGGGCGTTGGGGTGGAAATCGGCCACCTTGCTTGCCGAGCGGCACTTTCAGGATTGCGGCGAATGGCCGACGACGGTGGCTTTATCTGCGTGGGGCACCAGCGCCATGCGCACCGGCGGCGACGACATCGCGCAAGCCTTGGCCTTGATGGGGGTGCGGCCGCTGTGGGACGGAGCCTCGGGCCGGGTTACCGGGTTCGAGATCATTCCCGCCAGCCTGTTGGACCGCCCTCGGGTCGATGTCACCTTGCGCATTTCCGGGTTTTTCCGCGACGCCTTTCCGGCCCTGATTGATCTGTTCAATTCGGCGGTCCAGGCAGTGGCTGCGTTGGATGAACCCGATGCAGTCAATCCGCTGGCGGCGCGGGTGCGCCGTGACGCGCCTCGATTGGGAGCGACGGCGGGCTCGCGCATTTTCGGCTCTAAACCGGGAACCTATGGGGCAGGGTTGCAGGACAAAATCTCCACCGGCGATTGGACCGACCGCGCCGAACTGGCCGAGGCCTATTTGAACAGCGGCGGTTGGTCCTATGGTTCGGGCGCGGACGGCGAGGCTGCGCACGATTCGTTCCGCGAACGCTTGGGCGCAGTGCAGGCGGTGATCCACAACCAAGACAACCGCGAACACGATCTGTTGGATTCGGATGAGTATTATGAATTCGAAGGCGGTCTGGCGGCGGCCGTCGCCGCCTTGTCGGGTCAAAATCCGGCTCAGTGGCACGCCGATCATTCCCGACCCGACGCGCCCCGCATCCTGACCTTGCAGGAAGAAATCGCCCGAGTCATCCGGGCCCGCGTGGTCAATCCCAAATGGATCGATGGCATCATGCGCCACGGTTACAAGGGCGGAGCGGAACTGGCGGCCACGGTGGATTATTTGTTTGCCTTCGCCGCCACCACTGACGCCGTGCATAATCATCAATTCGATTTGGTGGCCCAGGCCTATCTGGGCGACCCCAAGGTGGTGGCGTTTTTGACCGTCCACAATCCGGCGGCGCTGACCGAGATCAAGGCTCGCTTGGCCGAAGCCCTGCGCCGAGGCCTGTGGAAACCGCGCAGCAACAGCGCTCACGGCTTAGTCGATGGTTGAGCTCTATGTGGACGCCGATGCCTGCCCCGTGCGCGAGGAAGTGTTTCGTGTCGCCACCCGGCTTGAGTTGCTGGTGCATGTGGTCAGCAACGGCTCGCGCCCCATCCGTCCGCCCGGTCTTCCCAACGTGACCATGGCGCTGGTGGCCGAAGGCGCCGATGCCGCCGACGATTGGATCGCCGAACGCATCACCGCCAACGACATCTGCCTGACCAACGATATTCCCCTGGCCGCCCGCTGTCTGGCCAAAAGCGCCGGAGCCCTGGCCTTCAACGGCAAAGTCTGGAGCCAGGCCAATATCGGCAACGCCCTAGCCGGCCGCGAACTCAGCCGCCACCTGCGCGAGCTGGGCATGGATAAAGGCGGCGGGCCGAGCTTTTCCAAGACTGACAGGTCCAAGTTCCTCAGCGCGCTGGATACGCTGGCGATGGCGAAAATCCGAGCGGCGGGGGCTTAGGGGGAGATGAGGCAAGCATCTTCCTTATCCGATATTCTGATAAACGATGAACAAGCCTCCCAATCCGATGGCGGAAAATACCCATCTGAAACACCGTGAATAACTAAAGTGTCCAGTATGAATTGGCCATAAAGGAAGGTCTTTATGTTTTTGATCGTCAACGGAAAATAACTGCAGGACATGCGCCTTGCCGTTCTCGGACTTCAATCCATATTGGTCGTCAAGGTATTTTAAAGCATCCTGAGAAATCTCTATCAGTTGCTTGGTGCGAAGATCAAGTTTGTAAAATATAAATGAAATAAAAAATAAGGAAAATCCAAGTCCTATTTTTAGTGATTCTGCTTCCTTGATCTCTGGTTTAGAGCCTATAGCAATCAATCCGCCAATCAATGCGGCAGACAGTGTTATATAAAACTGGAAAGTCTTGAGTCTTTGCGCTGCATAGAGATCGAAGTAGTTCCATGCATAGTCTCTGAAAGCTTCGTCCAACTTTGAACGGCTGTCGCTGCAAGTCGGCAATGGGGGGTCTGGTGTGGCCATAGTTCCTCGGTGAACAGGAGTGAGTGAGCGTCCTTACATTCCATCTTCCCAGAGGCAATTCAGGAAGATCACATGCGGATCTTCGCCAATTTCCTCGAAGCCGCGTTTAAGGCCGTTTTCATCCAGCTTTACGGCGGCTGCGATGGCTTTGAATGCCGCATCTGCTGGATTTTTCTGGCCAGCTTTGTTGCTTCTCATGTCATCGTAAAGATTCGCAACCGCCATGGCCCCACGAATGCCAAAAGGACGTGTGTCCTTGAGTTTGTCTCCCAGATAAATCCAGGCCAAAGCCTGATCAACTAGGTCGATGATGGTAGAAAAGGTGTAATTGGTACGCATGGATAGTTGGATCGGATCGCAATAGGCCAATTGGGCGATGGTGGTGATGTCGGCGGCCTGTAGGCGGTCGGCGGTAAGTGCATCCACTCCGTCCAGCAAGGTAACTTGATCCGTGGTTTCCGTGCTGGAGTTGGGCGACAAATCCAGGCCTAGTTTTTTGGTGGCCCAGCGTTGCAAAATGATCTGTACAGTTTGCAGAGGAAAAGCGCCGATGATGAAGCAGACCAAGAGAACGGAACTTTTGTCAGAGACGATTGATCCTACGGCGTACCCTACTGGCACAGCAGCTATCAAGCGGAGTGTAGCGTTTAATAACAAGGCAGGCGGTAACGTGTATTTGCTGGAATCAGCAATCAAGGCGGCGACGACCCAGATATAGGCTCCGGTAAGAGCCGCGATGGCGCGGTCAGGCAAGACGAAAAAGTTCTTTGTTGACGGATAGCTGGCTGGGTCCAAGTGGTTTAGGGCGGTCTCGGCAATCAACAGTGTCAAAGCCACCAGGGTCAAGGTTAGAATGCTAATTGGCGCAATCAGCCGATAGCGCCCGTATCGAAAATGATAAAGCTCGGAGAAAGCTTGGGCAACATTGTTCGGGGCGGTATTTTCTTTCTGAAAGGTAGCGAAGTATTTGGCCTTGGCTGTATTTCCCAGACTCCCAAAAATATCGTTGCGCTTGATCTCCCAGCCTCTTCTCCAGAAGGCTAGAATGGGTTGGATGGGGATATAGGTCATAATCGCCGCCGCAAAAACAACGGGCAATGGAATTCCACTGATTTGCAAGGATAGCAAATTGCTTATATCGTATGATGGCATGCCGCGTCACCAAGGCAATTAATGGGAGAAGTCTAATGTTAGCGGCGTGTATTAAATAATACAACTAAAAAAAATATACTTTTTTAAAATGGTCGCACTAGGCGATAGATAACGGAGTGTAACTCCGCCAGCGCCCTCAACCACTTGACGATGGCTTGATCCCCTGACGAGGGGGGCTATGTGGTCGGAATGGATGTAAGCCGATAGGCTCGTGGCGGTTGGACCGGTGGGATCGCAGTAGGACAGAAAGATTGATGCGGGGATGACTTGCGAGCGGGTGCGGTTGCCGCTGTTCATATCGAGGAAACCGACGGATTCGTCGCCGTTTTCGGCCAGACCATGGCTTTTGCTTTTTTGACGTTGTCCCCTTCTATTTTGAGCGCTTTTTGGCCTTCGGGGTAGTTCGCTGGGGCCACCAGGATAATGGCGGCAGGACTCTATCCTGGCGTAATGCAGCGCTCCGTTGCCGCCCAGGGCAGGGTGGGCAGATCAACAGCAAAGCCAGTTTTTTTTAAGGAATCGTCGATGATTTCAACCCGTTGCAGGTCGCGCGACTTGCCGTGTAAGACGACCACGTCGGTTGAAGCCGGGTCCACGGCCAATGTAGTTTTAGCTGCCATGACGAAGAATATCGCAAGGATAGTCCGCATCATGGTCCGGCTTCCTACGAATGAATGGCTCGACCGTCCACCGCCAAGGCGGCTTCCTTGACCACTTCGCCTAGGGTGGGGTGGGCGTGGCAGGTACGGGCGATGTCTTCGGCGCTGGCGCCGAATTCCATGGCCATGACGCATTCGGCGATCAAATCACCGGCATTGGGACCGATGATGTGGGCACCCAAGACGCGGTCGGTGCTGGCGCAAGCCAGGATCTTGACGAAGCCGTCGGTCTCGTTCATGGAGCGAGCGCGGCCGTTGGCGCTGAAATTGAACTTGCCGACCTTATAGGCGACGCCTTCGGTCTTCAATTGCTCTTCAGTCTTGCCCACCGAGGCCACTTCCGGCCAGGTGTAGACCACGCCGGGAATGGCGTCGTAATTCACATGGCCGTGTTGACCGGCCAGGATTTCCGCCAGGGCCACGCCTTCTTCCTCGGCCTTGTGGGCCAACATAGCGCCGCCGATGACATCGCCAATGGCGAAGATGCCGGGGATTACGGTTTGGAAATTGCCGTCAACCGGGATGAAGCCGCGCTTGTCCACGGCGATACCGACCTTCTCCAGACCCAAGCCCTTGGTGTAAGGGATGCGGCCGATGGCCACCAAAACCGTATCGACGGTCAAGGTCTCGGACGATCCGCCAGCGGCGGCTTCCAGTGTCAGGGTGACTTTGCCCTTGGCCTTGGTTGCGCCGGTCACTTTGGTGGACAGTTTGAAGTCGAATCCTTGCTTGGCCAGGATCTTTTGCGCGGCCTTGGAAATTTCGCCGTCATTGAGCGGCAGAATGCGGTCCAGGAATTCCACCACGGTGACCTTGGCGCCCAAACGCCGCCATACGGTGCCCAGTTCCAGGCCGATAACGCCGCCGCCGATGACCGCCATAGTGGCGGGCACCTTGTCCAGGTCCAGCGCGCCGGTGGAAGACAGGATAGTCTTTTCGTCGATTTCGATGCCGGGCAAGGGGGTGACGTCCGAGCCGGTGGCGATGATGATGGCGCTGGCGGCGACATTTGACTTGCCGCCGTCGTTGGCGGTGACGGTGATCTGACCGGGCGCGGTGATTTCACCGGCGCCGATGATGTAGGTCACCTTGTTTTTCTTGAACAGGAATTCGATGCCCTTGGTATTGTCGAGGACGACCTTTTCCTTGTGGTTCAGCATGCCGGGCAGGTCCAACTCGACCTTGCCGACCTTGCCGACCTTGACGCCGAACGAAGCCAGTTCATGACCGGCGGCTTCGAAATGGTGCGAGGCGGTCAACATAGCCTTGGAGGGAATGCAGCCTACGTTCAGGCAGGTGCCGCCCAGAGCGCCGCGCTTTTCCACGCAGGCGACCTTCATGCCCAATTGCGCGGCGCGAATGGCCGCTACATATCCGCCGGGGCCGCCCCCGATTACCACCACATCAAAGCTTTGTTCAGCCATGGTCCTGCGTCCTTCTTGGTTTTCGGGCTGAGCCCGATACCCGTTGGGGCCGTTTGGTCCCAAACCTCGTTTCAGAAGAAAGGTCCAGGAGGCAAGCCTCCTGGCGGGGGGAAGCGGGGCAGGGCCCCGCATCAGGGTTGGAGTTGTTTACAGATCCAGCAGCAGACGAGCCGGATCTTCGATGGATTCTTTGACGCGCACCAGGAAGCTGACCGCCTCGCGGCCATCGATGATGCGATGGTCGTAGGACAGGGCCAGATACATCAGCGGGCGGGCCTTGAAGCTGCCGTCGGGCATGACCACCGGGCGCTGCTGAATTTTGTGCAGACCCAGGATGGCCGATTGCGGCGGGTTCAAGATGGGGGTGGACAACAGCGAACCATAGACGCCACCGTTCGAGATGGTGAAGGTGCCGCCTTGCAAATCTTCCATGGCCAGTTTGCCATCGCGGGCGCGCTTGCCCAAATCGCCAATGGTCTTTTCCACGCCGGCGAAAGACAGTTGGTCGGCGTTGCGAACGACGGGGACCACCAAGCCTTGGGGCGTGCCAACGGCGACACCGATGTCATAGTACTTCTTGTAGACCAGATCCTCGCCGTCGATTTCGGCGTTGACGGCGGGCCATTCCTTCAAGCCCGCGATCACGGCCTTGACGAAAAAGGACAGGAAACCCAAACGGACGCCATGCTTCTTTTCGAAGCTGTCTTTGTATTCGGCGCGCAGGTCATTGAGCGCGGTCATGTCCACTTCGTTGAAGGTGGTCAACATGGCGGCGGTGTTTTGCGCGTCCTTCAGACGTTCGGCGATGCGCTTGCGCAGACGGGTCATGCGTACGCGGTCTTCCAACTCGGCGCGGGCGCGGGGGCCAGACGGAGCGGCGGGTTTGGCAGCGGGCTTCGCAGGAGCGCTCAGCACGTCGCCCTTGGTGACGCGACCATCTTTTCCGGTGCCGGTCAGGCCCGACGTATCGATGCCTGCGTCAGCGGCCACTTTGCGGGCGGCGGGCAGAACGATGGGCGATCCGGCGGCTGGTTTGGCGGCGGCAACCGGGGCGGGCGCAGCGGCAGGAGCCGGGGCGGCAGCGGGAGCTGCGGCTTTGGCCGGAGCTGCGGCGACACCCTTGCCGTCCGCCGAGATCGTGCCCAGGATCGAACCCACTTCGACGGTAGCGCCGGTTTCGGCGACGATGCCGGACAACACGCCAGCCGACGGAGAGGGAACCTCCACTGTCACCTTGTCGGTTTCCAGTTCGACCAAAGGTTCGTCTACTTTGATGGCGTCGCCCACATTCTTCAGCCACTTGGCGATGGTGGCTTCGCTAACCGATTCGCCCAGTGCGGGCACTTTAATTTCAATGCTCATCTTTGGTCTCTCCCCTTACGCCGACAGCGTCGAAAGTTTGGTCGCCCGTTGGAACGGCTGCAGCATTTTTTCCACATCACCGACCAAGGCGTCGTTACAGATTTGGGCTTGTTCCGCCGCGTGGGTCTTGGCCAAGCCGGTCGCGGGCGACGCGGCGGCCTTGCGTCCCACATAGCGGGCGCGTTTGGCTTTGATCTTCAATTCGTCGCAGGCGAATTCGATGCGGCGATCCACGAACATCCACGGCCCCATATTGGCGGGCTCTTCCTGCAACCACACCAGATCCGCGTTGGGATAGCGGGCCAGTTGTAGTTTCAGAGTGTCCTTGGGCCAGGGATAAAGTTGTTCAATGCGGACGATGGCCACATCGTCGATGCCGCGTTTGCGGCGCTCTTCCAGCACATCGTAATAGACCTTGCCTGAGCACAAGATGATGCGACGAATCTTTTTGTCGGACACTAACTTATCGGTTTCGGGCAAAATGCGTTGGAAGCTTGCGCCTTGCTTGAACTCGTCCAGCGATGAGACGCACAGCTTGTGACGCAGCAGGCTCTTGGGTTCGAACACCACTAGCGGCTTCCGGAAATTGCGATGCATCTGACGGCGCAGCGCGTGGTAATAATTGGCCGGGGTAGTGATGTTGGCGATGGTCCAATTGTCTTCGGCGGACATCTGCAAATAGCGTTCCCAGCGGGCCGAGGAATGTTCGGGGCCTTGGCCTTCCATGCCGTGCGGCAGCAGCATGACCAAACCGGACATGCGCAACCACTTGGATTCGGACGAGCTGATGAACTGATCCAAAATGACCTGAGCGCCGTTGGCGAAATCGCCGAACTGGGCTTCCCACAACACCAGGGCGTTGGGTTCGGCCAGGGAATAGCCGTATTCGTAGCCCAGCACGGCCTCTTCCGACAGCGGGCTGTCGATCACTTCGAAGAAGGCTTGGCCGTCTTTGACGTGGTTGAGAGGGACGAAGCGCTTTTCGTCGGCTTGATCGGTCATCACCGCGTGACGCTGCGAGAAGGTGCCCCGTCCCACGTCCTGACCGGACAGACGGATAGGCTTGCCTTCGGCCAGCAGAGTGCCGAACGCCAACGCCTCGGCGGTGGCCCAATCGATGCCTTCACCGGTTTCGATGGCGGTCTTCTTGGCCTCCAACTGACGGGCGATCTTGGGGTTCAGGTTGAAGTCCTCGGGGACCTTGGTCAGGGCCAGTCCGACGTCTTTCAAAGTCTTGAGCGGCAGACCAGTGGTTTCCTCGCGGTATTCCTCTTCCTCGGACAGTTGAACCAATCCCTGCCATTGACCTTCCAGCCAATCGGCCTTGTTGGGCTTGTAGGCTTTGGCCGCCTCGAAATCCTGTTCCAGCACCGCTTGAAAGTCGGCGTTGATGGCATCTGTCTGTTCCTGGGTCAGGCTGCCTTCGGTCACCAATTGCTGGGCGTACAAGGTCCGAGTGGTCGGACGCTTGGCGATTTCCTTGTACATTTGCGGCTGGGTGAAGGCTGGTTCGTCGGATTCGTTATGGCCGTGACGGCGATAACAGACCAGATCAATCACCACGTCGGCTTGGAATTCCTGACGGAATTCAATGGCGATCTGCGACACATAGGCCACCGCTTCAGGATCGTCGCCATTGACGTGCAGGATCGGAGCCTGGATACCCTTGGCGATGTCCGAGCAATAGGGGCCCGAGCGCGAATATTGCGGCGAGGTCGTGAACCCGATCTGATTGTTGATGATCAGATGGATGGTGCCGCCGGTAGTATAGCCCTTCAATTGCGACAGCAACAAGGTTTCGGGAACCACGCCTTGACCGGCGAAGGCGGCGTCACCGTGGATCAGCAGGCCGACGACGTGCGTGCGGTTGTCGTCTTTCTTCTGGGTCTGCTTGGCGCGAACCTTGCCGACCACCACGGGATTGACCACTTCCAAGTGCGAGGGATTGGCGGTCAACGACAAGTGGACCTTGTGTCCGCCGAATTCGCGGTCGGCCGAGGTGCCCAGATGGTATTTGACGTCTCCCGATCCTTGCACGTCGGACGGGTTGGCGGGATTGCCTTGGAATTCCGAGAACAAGGCTTGATAGGGCTTCTTCATGAAATTGGTCAGGACGCTCAGGCGACCGCGGTGGGCCATGCCGACCACGACTTCCTCAAGACCCAATTCGGCGCCGCGCTCGATCAACGAATCCAACGAGACCAGAGTGCTCTCGCCGCCTTCAAGGCCGAACCGTTTGGTGCCGGTATATTTCATTTGCAGGAAACGCTCGAAGCCTTCGGCCTCGGTCATGCGCTTCAGGATGTTGGTCTTTTGCGGCACCGTGTAACTGGGCTTGGTGTTTTCGATGCGACGCTGCAACCACGATTTTTGCTCGGGGTCCTGGATATGCATGAATTCCACGCCCACATGGCCGCAATAGGTGGACAGCAGCAAGGTGACGACTTCACGCAACGTGGCGTATTCACGGCCCAGGAAACCGCTGGTGAAAATGGTGCGGTCCAAATCGGAATCTTCAAATCCGAAGCTGTGATAATCCAACTCGGGGTGTGATGCGCGCGGCGCCAGACCCAGCGGATCCAGATCGGCCAGCAGATGACCTCGGACTCGGTAATTGCGGATCAGCATCAAGATGCGGACGGTGTCCAGCAGCGCCTGCTTATTGGCTTCTTCGCTGACCGGGGCGGCTTTTCCGTTGGGTTTCTTGGCTGGGATGACATCTGGATCGACCGCGCCGATAATCTTCAGATCGCGCTTTTGGTCGGGTGTGCCCTTAAAGTCCATGGTGACGGCGTCGCCTTCGTCGGCCAGTTCGTGGAAGAACTGAATCCAAGACGGATCCACGGAAGCGGGATCGGCGAGATATTGCCCATACAGTTCGGCAATAAAAACGGCGTTGCCGCCGGTTAGGAAAGATGTCTCATCAATCGGAGTGCTCATGACCTGGACCTGCCCCAAAGAGATGTAAGGCGAAGGAGGCGGTTTGTCCGCCTCCTTCGATCTGGAGTGATTAGCGACCGAGAATCTTCAGCATGGTGGAGCCCAATGCTGCGGGCGAATCGGCGACGGTGATGCCCGCCGAACGCATGGCTTCGATCTTGAAGTCGGCGGTGTCGTTGCCGCCCGAGATCACCGCGCCGGCATGGCCCATGCGGCGGCCCGGAGGCGCGGTGCGACCGGCGATGAAGCCGACCACCGGTTTCTTGATTTTGGACGCCTTCAAGAATTCGGCACCCTTGACTTCGGCGTCGCCGCCGATTTCACCGATCATGATGATGGCTTTGGTTTCGTCGTCATTCAGGAACATTTCCAGAGATTCGACGAAATTGGTGCCGTTAATGGGATCGCCACCGATACCGATGCAGGTGGTCTGGCCCAAACCGGCCGCCGTGGTTTGCGCCACGGCTTCGTAGGTCAGAGTGCCTGACCGCGACACGATGCCGATCATGCCCCGCTGATGAATGTGACCGGGCATGATGCCGATCTTGCATTCGCCGGGGGTGATGACGCCGGGGCAGTTGGGCCCGATCAGGCGGGTCTTGGAGTTGTTGAGCGCCCGGCGAACCGCCAGCATGTCGATGGTCGGAATGCCTTCGGTGATGCAGACCGCCAATTCGATTTCGGCGTCGATGGCTTCAAGAATGGCGTCCGCGGCAAACGGCGGCGGCACATAGATCACGGTGGCGTTGCAGCCGGTCCTGTGCTTGGCCTCGGCGACGGTGTTGAACACCGGCAGATCCAAATGGGTGGCGCCGCCCTTGCCGGGGGTGACGCCGCCCACCATCTTGGTGCCGTAAGCGATGGCTTGTTCAGAGTGGAACGTGCCTTGCGCACCGGTAAAGCCCTGACAAATCACCTTGGTGTTGGAATTAACGAGAACGGCCATTTAGCGAGCCTCCTTCACGGCCTTGACCACCTTTTCGGCGGCATCTGCCAGATTGTCCGCGGCAATGATCGGCAGGCCCGATTGAGCCATGATCTTCTTGCCCAGTTCCACATTGGTTCCTTCTAAACGAACCACCAGGGGAACGTTCAAGGAGACTTCGCGCGCGGCAGCGACTACGCCTTCGGCGATGACGTCGCAGCGCATGATGCCGCCGAAGATGTTGACCAAAATGCCTTCAACGTTGGGATCGGACAGGATCAGCTTGAACGCGGTGGTGACCCGTTCCTTGGTGGCGCCGCCGCCCACGTCCAAGAAGTTGGCGGGCTCGGAACCGTACAGCTTGATGATGTCCATGGTCGCCATGGCCAGACCGGCGCCGTTGACCATGCAGCCGATATTGCCGTCCAGCTTGACGTAGTTCAGGCTGTGGCGGGCTGCTTCCAATTCCATCGGATCTTCTTCGGATTCGTCGCGAAGTTCCTCGATGTCCTTGTGACGGTACAGGGCGTTGTCGTCGAAATTGACCTTGGCGTCCAATGCCAGGATATCGCCCGAGCCGGTGACGACCAAGGGATTGATCTCGATGATCGACGCGTCCAGTTCCATGAAGGCCTTGTACAGCGAGGCGATGAACTTGACGGCCAGATTGATTTGGCCGCCTTCCAGGCCCAGACCGAACGCCAATTGGCGGCCGTGGAATTGCTGGAAGCCGGTAGCGGGATCGACGACGGCCTTCAAGATCCGTTCCGGATGCTTGGCGGCCACTTCCTCGATTTCTACGCCGCCCTCGGTCGAGGCCATGATGGTCACGCGGCTCGTGGCGCGGTCGATCAGAAGACCCAGATACAGTTCGCGCTTGATGTCGCAGCCCTGCTCGATATAGACGCGCTTGACTTCCTTGCCTGCCGGACCGGTCTGGTGCGTGACCAGCACATTGCCCAACATGGCTTTGGCGGTTTCGCCCACATCATCGGTGGTCTTGACCACGCGGACGCCGCCCTTGCCGGACGTGTCGCCCTTGAACGTGCCCTTGCCGCGACCACCAGCATGGATCTGCGACTTGACGACCCAAACCGAGCCGCCCAACTCACCGGCGACGCGAGCCGCCTCGGCGGGAGTGTAAGCCACTCCGCCCTTCAACGTGGCAACGCCGTATTTCGACAGCAATTGCTTCGCTTGATATTCATGAATATTCATATGACCCCCCACAAATTAACCGGCCATCAGCCCTTTAGCGATGGTGACCAATCCGCGTACCGCGTCGGCGGACTTGTTGAAGGCGGCTTGTTCGTCCGCATCCAAGGTGATTTCGACCACGCGCTCGACGCCGCCAGCGCCGATGACGGTGGGCACGCCCACGAAAACGTCGTCAGCTTGGCCATAGGTGCCCTTCTTGACCATGGTCGCCACCGGAATGACGCGCTTCTTGTCTTTCAGGTAGGCTTCGGCCATGGCGATGCCAGAGGCGGCCGGAGCGTAGAAGGCCGAACCGGTCTTCAGCAGATTGACGATCTCGGCGCCGCCGTCGCGGGTGCGCTGAACGATGGCGTCCAACTTGGCCTGCGTGGTCCAGCCCATCTTGACCAGATCGGGCAGAGGAATGCCGGCGATGGTGGAGTAACGCACCAAGGGAACCATGGTGTCGCCGTGGCCGCCCAGCACGAAGGCGGTGACGTCTTCGACCGAAACATTGAATTCTTCAGCCAGGAAGTAGCGGAAACGAGCCGAGTCCAGAACACCGGCCATGCCGACGATCATGTTAGCGGGAATGCCCGAATAGTGCTGCAGGGCCCACACCATCACGTCCAGCGGATTGGTGATACAGATCACGAAAGCGTTGGGGGCGTATTGCTTGATGCCCTTGCCGACGGCTTCCATGACCTTCAAATTGATGCTGACCAAATCGTCGCGGGACATGCCGGGTTTGCGAGGCACGCCAGCGGTGACGATCACCACGTCCGAGCCTTCGATGGCTGAATAATCGTTGGCGCCGGAGTAGCGGGCGTTGACGCCCTCGACCGGCGTTGATTCGGCGATGTCCAGACCCTTGCCCTGGGGTACGCCCTCGGCGATGTCGAACAGGACGCAGTCGCCCAGTTCCTTAAGGCCAACCAAGTGGGCCAAAGTGCCTCCGATGTTGCCCGAGCCTACCAGAGCAATTTTCTTACGCGCCATTGATACCTCCCTATCCAATCTAACGGGTGGGTTGAGAATGCATTGCAACATAACCCATTCCTTGTTTGGTACGCCGAATCCGCGTCAAGGGCAAGGGGATTAAGTCGAGATTTTACAGGAATCTTAGATTCGCAACAGGCCCAATTCCGTCTGATTTCCTTTTGACCGGGCCCAATCGGCATGAAGATTCCATGGGAATGCGGCGAATTCCTACCCGGATAGGTAAATTACTACCCTAAAGAATTGTTCTATAGGGTGGGTTTGCCCACCCGTTAACTTAGGTTGCTGCCAAAGTTCGGGATTGCCGGATATAGGTTTCGCTTTGCATTTCCATCAATCGCGAGACGGTGCGTTGAAATTCGAACGCCCCCGTTCCTTCCGGGTAGAGGGCCTCCGGCGGGCCTTCCGCCGAGCAGATGAACAAGGTCTTGGCTTCATAGAGCGCGTCTATCAGGGTGACAAAGCGCTTGGCCTCGTCGCGGTTGGCTGCCGACAAGGTGGGAATTTTGTCGATCATCACAGCCCCGTAGCTGTGTGACAGCGCCAGATAATCGCCTGCGCCCAAGGCATGGGCGCACAGATCGCTGAAAGTGAAGCGCGCCACCGAAAGGGATTCGGTCGCTTGCGGCACGACGACAAAGCGACCGTTGACGTCCAATTCGCTAGCGATGATGGGCTCTCCGTCGGCCAAATCCAAAAAGGTGCGGTCCATCTCCGCTTGCGTGTCCGGTCCCAACGGCGAGTGAAAGACCTTGAATCCTTGGGTGCGGCCCAGACGATAATCCGCCGAGGCGTCCAATTGCAGCAAGTCCAATCGGGTGTTGATCAGCTGGATGAAGGGCAGAAACCGCTCGCGTTGCAAGCCGTCCTTGTAAAGATCGCTGGGCGGGCGATTGGAGGTGACCACCAGCACCACGCCATTGTCCAGCAACGCCTGGAACAGGCGGCCGACGATCATGGCGTCGCCGATATCGGTCACCTGCAATTCGTCCAGACACAGCAACCAGGATTCTTGGGCAATGGTCTTGGCCAATTTGGGGATTGGGTCGGCATTGCCCGATTGTGGTTCCGACCGCCAGAGATGGATTTGGCGGTGAATGGTTTGCATGAATTCGTGAAAGTGGATGCGCCGTTTGGAGACGACGGGGGCCGTGTGGAAAAACAAATCCATCAACATGGATTTGCCGCGTCCCACCTGTCCGAACATGTAAAGACCCTGTTTGGGGTCTTGGTCCACCGCGTCGCCGGGCCGCCAGCCAAAGGTCGAGGGCTTGTTGCCGCGACCAAAGCGGCTGAGCCATCCGCCAGCCCCTTGATTGGGATCGTAGCGGCCAAGCGCCAGATGCAGACTTTGAAGTTTTTCCGCCGCAAGCTGCTGGGCCGGGTCGGCCTTCAGCGAGCCGTCCCGGACCAGAGTGCGATAAGCGGCAAGCGGACCGTCAGCCATCCGCCGTGATACGGTTCACCAAATCGGTCAGCACCCGTTCGGAAGCTTCGTTGGGAACCTGGCAGGTTCCTGCATTGCTGTGACCGCCGCCGCCATAGATCAGACACAACGGACCGATATCGGTCTTCGAGGTGCGGTTGACAATGGATTTGCCGATGGCGAAAACGGTGTTTTGCCGTTGCAGGCCCCACAGCGCGTGAATCGAGATGTTTTGGTCGGGATACAGGGCGTAAATCATAAAGCGGTTGCCGGGATGGATTACCGCTTCGCCGCGCAAATCCAGCACCACTAAATTCTTGGTCACGGTGCTGCACCGGCGCAGTTGCTCCTTGAACTTGTCCTGATGCTCGAAGAACAGGTCGGTGCGTTCCTTGACGTCGGGCAAATCCATGATCTGGGTGATGTCGTGACCGGCGCAATAGGCGATCAGATCCATCATCAATTGGTAGTTTGAAACTCGGAAATCGCGGAAACGCCCCAGTCCGGTGCGGGCGTCCATGACATAATTGAGCAAGGTCCAACCGGTGGGGTTGAGAATTTCATCCAGGGAATACTTGGCCGAATCGGCCTTGTCCACCGCGCTTATCATCTCGCCCCACGAGGCGGGGAAGCGCGCCGCGCCGCCGAAATGGTCGTAGACAACGCGGGCGGCAGACGGGGCCTTGGGATCGATGATGTGGTTGGCGTGCTTGCCCACCCGGATGGTTTCGGACAAATGATGATCGAATGCCAGATGCACGCCGTCCACGAACGGCAGGTTGGTGGTGACGTCGTTAGGTCCGATCTCGATCACGCCGTCTTGCATGTCCTTGGGATGGACGAACTTAATGTCGTCAATCAAGTCCAGATGCTTCATTAGAACAGCACAGACCAAACCGTCAAAATCGCTGCGCGTCACCAGACGATATTTCGCACCACCGTTAGCCATTTCCCAATCCCCCGATCATGAGTTTCTCTCACCATATCCTGCTCTGCGCTCCTAGACAACAGAGTCTGACGCGTGACAGCGCCTACTCAGACTGATAAGAACGAACGAACAATTTTGCAAGGTGTCCCTGTGTTAAGAATCGTCGCTTTTGTCGGATTATCGTTGCTGCTGGAGGCCTGTGAACTGGCCGAGGCGCCGTTCATCTATATAGATCCGCGGATTTCCAACGACAAGAAAAAGGGCGATTTGTTCACCCTCGGCTTGGTGCGCGTCTGTTATCACGATCCGGATTTTGACCAAGCGCAGGCCTTGGCGGTGGACGCGTGCAAAGAATACGGACTGTCCGCGTATGAAAGAAGACGGGAATTCAATCAATGCAAGTTGACAGCTCCCAATCGGGTGACGTTCCGTTGTTACGACCCGAACATGCGTTTCAGCAACGGCGCTTGGGTAAATCCGCTCAGCAAGCAAGAGGTCAAACGTTGGCGCACGGAACAAACGGCGATCACCGGAAAGCCCCTGAACGAAATCTATGCCGGACCCATCCGCGAAATTCCCGATCTCGACGAGAACCTTGGGCGCGAGGATGAAGAGGTTCCCATGAAACTGGGGAATTAGAGGTTTCGATACCCTTCCTCGGCCAAGACGCGGGCGACGGCGGGGCGCCCGATCATGCGGCGGTAATGGGCGTCTAAGTTGGGCGGCAGTGTGATGTCGGTGCGGGTGGCCCAGAATTCCACATAGAACAGGGCGGGGTCGGCGATGGAGAAGGTGGTGCCCACATACTCCAAATCCCCCAGCAACTTTTCCACCACGGCGAACCCAGCTTCGACGATGGCGCGGCCCTTGGCGATGACGGCCTGATGCGCCTGATCATTCTGGGCGAAATTGGCGGTGGTGAAAATGCGGGCGAAGCCCTGCATGTGGATGGTGGAGATCACGTAATCCATGATTTCGTAAACTCGTACTTCGTCGTCTATGGCGGCGGGCAGCAAACCGCGCTTGGGATATTGGCGCGCCAACCACACGGCGATGGCTTGGAATTCGGTGATGGCGGTTCCGTCGTTCTTGACCAGGGTAGGGATGGTTCCCTTGGGGTTCAGAGCCAAGTATTCCGGCTTCTGGTGGTCGCCGGCCAACAGATTGACTGGATAGACCTCGAAGGCCAAATCCAATTCTTCCAGCAGAATATGGATGCCGGTGGTGCATGAACCGGGGGTCATGTAAAAGCGCATTGTATCCCCTCATAACGTCTGGCGGACGCTGAAGGCCCCCGCCTTTCTAAAAAAGGCGGGGGATACTCGATTAATAGCGCCGTTCGGTGATCTTGTCCTTGATGCCGGCGATGGCCTTGGCCGGGTTCAGACCCTTGGGGCAGGTGCTGGTGCAGTTCATGATGGTGTGGCAGCGATACAGCTTGAACGGATCTTCCAACGCGTCCAGACGTTCGCCGGTGGTTTCGTCGCGGGAATCGTTGATCCAGCGGGCGGCTTGCAACAACACGGCCGGACCCAAATAGCGGTCGCCGTTCCACCAGTAGCTGGGGCACGAAGTCTGGCAGCAGAAGCACAGAATGCATTCCCACAAGCCATCCAACTTGTCGCGCTCTTCCACCGATTGCAGACGCTCGGCGTCGGGCGGCGGCGAGGAATGGGTTTCCAGCCAGGGCTTGATCGATGCCAATTGGGCGTAAGGCTGGGTCAAATCGGGGACCAAATCCTTGACCACCGGCATGTGCGGCAGGGGATAGATCTTGACGTCGCCTTGAATGTCCTCGATGGGCTTCAAGCACGCCAGGGTGTTGGTTCCGTCGATGTTCATGGCGCACGACCCACAGATGCCTTCCCGGCACGAACGACGGAAGGTGACGGTGGAGTCGATTTCGTTTTTGATTTTGAGCAGGGCGTCCAACACCATGGGGCCGCAATCATCCAAATCGATCATGAAGGTATCGAGCCGGGGATTGTCGCCGGTGTCGGGATTGTAGCGGTACAGCTTGAACGCCTTGACGCGGGTCGCGCCGGACGGGGCCGGAAAGGTCTTTCCGGTTTGCACCACGGAATTGGCGGGAAGGGCGAATTCAACCATGGTTAACCTCTCCTAGTACACGCGCTTCTTGGGTTGGATGTACTCGACTTCGTTGGTCAAGGTCCAGGTATGGACCGGGCGGTAGCCCAATTTGACTTTGCCGTTTTCCACCCAAGCCAAGGAATGTTTCATCCAATTGACGTCGTCGCGATCGGGGAAATCCTCGTGGGCATGGGCGCCGCGCGATTCCTTGCGGGCCTCCGCCGACACGATCGTGGTCAGGGCGCAATCCATCAGATTGTCCAGATCCAGCGATTCCACCAGATCTGAATTCCAAATCAGCGAGCGGTCGGCGACCTTGCGGCGCGGCAACATCTCGGCGGTCTTGGACAGGTTTTCCACGCCTTCGGACAGGGTCTTGGAGGTGCGGAACACCGCCGCGTCGTTTTGCATGGTTTTTTGCATGGCCAGACGGATGCTGGAGACCGATTCCGTTCCGCTGGCATTGCGCGAGCGGTCCAAACGGGCCAAGGCGTTCTGACCGGCGTCGGCGGGCAGCGGCTTGTGCGGCGTGCCTTTGGTCAGCGTGGCTTGTGCGTGCAAGGCAGCGGCGCGGCCAAACACCACGATATCCAGCAAAGAGTTAGTGCCCAAGCGGTTGGCGCCATGTACCGACACGCACGCCGCCTCGCCGATGGCCATCAGGCCGGGCACAGTGGCGTCGGGATTGTCGCCGCTGGGGCGAATGACCTCGCCGTGAATGTTGGTGGGGATGCCGCCCATGTTGTAATGCACGGTCGGCAGCACCGGAATGGGCTGACGGGTCACATCGACGCCTGCGAAAATCTTGGCGGTTTCGCTGATGCCGGGCAGACGCAGTTCCAAGGTCTCGGCGCCCAGGTGATCCAGGTGCAAATAAATATGGTCCTTTTCCTTGCCGATGCCCCGACCTTCACGGATTTCCATGGTCATGGCGCGCGACACCACGTCGCGGCTGGCCAAGTCCTTGGCGTTGGGGGCATAGCGTTCCATGAAGCGCTCGCCGGCCGAGTTGGTCAGATAACCACCTTCGCCGCGCGCGCCTTCGGTGATCAAACAGCCCGAGCCGTAAATGCCGGTGGGGTGGAACTGCACGAATTCCATGTCCTGCAAGGGCAAACCGGCGCGAGCAACCAAACCGTGACCGTCGCCGGTGCAGGTGTGGGCCGAGGTGGCCGAGAAATAGGCGCGGCCATAACCGCCGGTGGCCAGCACCACCTTATGGGCACGGAAGCGGTGAATGGTGCCGTCGTCCAAATTCCAGGCGACGACGCCGCGGCAATTGCCTTCGGCATCCATGATCAGATCGAGCGCGATATATTCGACGAAGAATTCGGCCTGATGCTTCAGACACTGCTGATACAACGTGTGCAGCATGGCGTGGCCGGTGCGGGCGGCGGCGGCGCAAGCGCGCTGAACCGGGGCCTCGCCGAAATTACGCATGTGGCCGCCGAACGGGCGCTGATAAATCTTGCCGTCGGTGGTGCGCGAAAACGGCATGCCGAAATGTTCCAACTCGTACACGGCGGGAATGGCCTCGCGGCACATATATTCGATGGCGTCTTGGTCACCCAGCCAGTCCGACCCCTTGACGGTGTCGTACATGTGCCAGCGCCAATCGTCCTCGGCCATGTTGCCCAAAGCGGCGCTGATGCCGCCTTGCGCGGCGACGGTGTGGCTGCGGGTGGGGAAAACTTTGGTGATGCAGGCGGTCTTAAATCCGGCCTGCCCCATGCCCATGGTGGCGCGCAAACCCGCGCCGCCGGCTCCGACCACCACCACATCATAGGTGTGATCGACAAACGTGTAGGCAGCAGCCATTCGATTAGCCCCCCAAGGCCAGTTTCAAGGTTGACAACGACACCGAGATCGCCAGGAACGCGGCAACAAGGCGGATGAAGATCAAGGACAGATGCTTGGTCAGGGCGCCGTGGACATAATCCTCGATCACCACTTGGAAGCCCAGCAAGCCGTGCCAGATCCCGGTCAGCAGCGTCAGCAGCAGCAGCGCCGAATTATAGGGCTTGGAAGCCCAGGCCTTGACGGCGGCCAAGTCGCTGCCGGTGACGACGATCAGCGAGGCGACGAACCACACCACCAACGGGACCAAGGCGACGGCGGTAAGGCGTTGGGCCCAGTAATGATCCGAGCCGGACCGCGAAGAGCCAAGGCCGCGAGCGCGGCCCAAGGGGGAACGAAGGATCATGGATATCCTCTTTCTTAGGCGAGGGCGATGAGCCAGGTTAACACGGTTAGGGCGGCTGCGACCCCGATCACCACGCGATTGGATGCTTTGGCGCAGGGCAGGTCCAAACCTTTGCCCGTATCCCAGATCAAGTGACGAATGCCGTTGGTGAAATGGAAAAACAAGGCGGCGGTAAAGCCAAACAAAACAACCCGCCCCAGAACCGACGTCAGAATGTCATGGATGGCTGCGTAGGAGTCCGGTCCCTGAGCGGCGGCGGACAGCCAGCATGACAACAGCAACAAGCCCAGACCCAGGCCGATGCCAGTGATGCGATGGGTGATGGAGGTTATCGCCAGCAGCGGCAAGCGATAAATTTGCACATGCGGCGACAGGGGACGGGCATTGGTTGTCATTGTGGAATCTACCCCGGAAATCTGATCTTGAGTGGTTCTAACCCCGTTCGACGACCAGTGTCAACGATTCCCTCACCACCTCGAGGGGTAGGGCGGAAAGCCCGGAGAGCTACCCGATCCGACATAAATACTACACGGGCGGGGAGGTGTGTTTTGCTGTGCAACATGCCAGTATTCCTGTAATCTCTCAAAAAAAATAACGGAGTATCAAGCGGTGGAAGACGACAAAGAACTGCGGTCACGCGTTAAGCTTCTTGGCAATTTGTTGGGGGATGTGCTGCACGCTCAAGAATCTCCCGACGTCTTGGCGGCGGTCGAGGATTTGCGCAAGGGCTTCATCGAGCTGCGCCAAAATGACGATTCCAAACTGCGTCAGGCCTTGACTGATCGCATCGCCGCCATGGACCCGCAAATCTGCTCGCAGGTGATCCGGGCGTTCGCTCTGTATTTTCTGCTGATCAATCTGGCCGAGGAAGACTGGGCGTTGCGCGACCGCCGGACCCAAGTGGAAAAAGGCGGTCGGTTGTGGGTCGGCTCGTTCGACGACACCTTGCGGCAATTGAAGCAAAGCGGCGTCGGCGCCGACCGTTTGTGCGAGCAATTGGCCCAATTTCGCTATCAACCGGTATTTACCGCCCATCCCACCGAAGCCAAACGCCGGGCGATCATGGAAGCCAGGCGGCGGTTGTGGGACTTGGTCCGCCAACTGAATGACGACACCCTTTTGACCCACCAACGCCGCAGGGTCGAGCAAGCCTTGCTCAACAACATCCAGGTGCTGTGGAAGACCGACGAAGTGAGAGTGTACAAGCCCGAAGTGGCCCACGAAATCAATAACGGCCTGTTCTACTTTCGCGAAACCTTGTTTCAAGCTATCCCCCAGTTGTACCGCAATTTTGAACGGGCCATCGGCAACACCTACGGCGATTCTTGGGATCTTCGCGCCAAGCCGCTGGCGCCGTTCGTACGCTTCGGATCGTGGATTGGCGGCGACCGCGACGGCAATCCCTTCGTTACCCATCAAGTCACGGCTCTGGCGGTGCGCATGCAGTCGCGGGAGGTTCTGAACCATTACCAGCACCGCTTGGATTGGCTGGAGGGAGTACTGACTCATTCCTCGTCTTTGGTCACGCCATCGCAGGATTTCCAAGACAGTTTGACGGCGGATGCGGACATCGCCGGTTTGTGTTTCGCCGACAATCCCCGCCATTACAGCACAGAGCCTTATCGACGGAAGCTGGCGCTGATGCAGTTCCGCATCCAACGGCAAATTGATCGGTTGCAGGCTTTGATCGACGGATTGCCAGATCCAGGCGCGCCCGGCGCTTATCTGTCGGAAGAGGTGTTTTTGGCAGATCTGCTGGCGCTGACCGAGTCGCTGATCAGTCACGGCGACGCCAATCTGGCCGATGCCGAGCTCAAGGATCTGATTATGTTGGTCAAGACCTTCGGTTTTTATTTGGCCGAGTTGGACGTGCGCCAGGATTCCAGCAAACATACCCAGGCGGTGACGGATCTGTTCGATCACGCCCCCAACCTGCCCGATTATCGCGGCTTGAGCGAAGAGGAACGCATCGCGGTCCTGGCCGATTTGCTGTCCCAGCGGGGCGCGCCCTTGATCTATGGCGACGATCTTTCGCCCGATACCCTGGAAATTCTGGCGGTGTTTCGCACCATGAAGGAGATCGAGACCGAAGTGTCCGCCAAGGCGTTCGGCACCTACATCATCTCCATGACCCACAACGCCAGCAACATATTGGAAGCGTTGTTCTTGGCCAGTTTCGCCGGGTTGGTGGGCGCCAAAAGCGACGGAAACCATTTCTGCCACATCCATGTCGCCCCGTTGTTTGAAACCATCGAAGATTTGTCCAAGGTGGAATCGGTGTTGGAATCGGTGCTCAGTCTGCCGCTCTACCGTAATCTGCTGGCGGTATCGGGCAACCTGCAAGAGGTCATGCTGGGCTATTCCGACTCGTGCAAGGACGGTGGCATTTTGGCGTCCAGTTGGGGGTTGCATCGGGCGCAACGGACCATCGCCGCCATCAGCGCCAAATACGGCGTCAAGCTGCGCATGTTCCACGGTCGCGGCGGCACGGTGGGTCGCGGCGGCGGCCCTACCCACGATGCCATTCTGGCGCAACCGGCGGGCACGGTTGACGGCGAGATCAAGATCACCGAACAGGGCGAAGTGTTGTCGGTCAAATATTCCAACGTGGAAACTGCGGTGTGGGAACTGACCATGGGCATCACCGGCCTGTTGAAGGCCAGCCGATCCATCGCGGGTGATTCCTTGTCCGAACCCAGCGATTTTTTCCCGGTCATGGATACCTTGGCGGAGTTGGGGGAACAAGCCTATCGCGACTTCACCGACCATACGCCGGGCATGATCGATTATTTCTACGAAAGCACGCCCTTGGCCGAGATCGGCTATTTGAATATCGGGTCGCGTCCGTCCCATCGCTCCAAGGCGGATCGCTCCAAATATTCGGTCCGGGCCATTCCGTGGGTCTTCGCCTGGGCGCAATCGCGTCAGATCGTGCCCGCTTGGTTCGGCCTGGGCGCGGCACTGGATCAGTGGTGGAACGGCGATTCCGATAAGCTGGCTGTACTGCAACGCATGTATCGGGACTGGCCGTTTTTCCGGGTTCTGCTCAGCAACAGCGAAATGGCCTTGGCCAAGTCAGAAATGGCCATCGCCCATCAATATTCCAAGCTGTGCGCCGATCAAGCGGTGGCCGAGCGCATGTTCCGCTGTATCGAAGATGAATATCGGCGCGGCGTCGGTACGGTTTTGGCGGTCACTCAATCCACCGAATTGTTGGCCGACAATCCCACCCTGGCCCTGTCTCTGGCCCGCAGAAATCCTTATCTCGATCCCATCAACCACATCCAAGTGGCGGCCTTGGCGCGCACCCGCTCGACCAATGTTTCCGAGGACAATGCGGCGTGGATGACACCTTTGTTGCGATCAATCAATGCATTGGCCGCCGGAATGCGTAATACTGGCTAATCCAATAACCCATCAATTGGGGGTGAAGCCATGTTTGAAGCGGCCGAATTAGGGCGGAAATTATCCAAGGAAGATTTTGCGGCGGCGGCTCCAGCCTTGCGCGCCGAGATGTTGAATTTGCAGATCAAGCTGCGCGAGGCGAATTTTCCGGTGATCGTGGTGTTTGCCGGCGTGGATGGCGCGGGCAAGAACGAATCGGTCAATCTGCTGAACGAATGGCTTGACCCCCGTTGGGTGGTGACTCGGGCTTATGACAAGCCGTCGGACGAGGAACGGGAGCGCCCGGAATATTGGCGGTATTGGCGCGACTTGCCGCCTAAGGGCCGGTTCGGATTGTTTTTGTCGTCTTGGTATCACACCCCTTTGATCGGCAAGGCCTTTGGCAAGATCGATCAGGCCCAGATGGACAAAGAATTGGAGCACATCATCCGCTTCGAACAGACGCTGGCCGACGACGGGGCGTTGATCGTCAAGTTCTGGATGCACCTTTCCAAAAAAGCGCAACGCAGCCGATTAAGAAAATTGGAAAAAGATCCCGCAACCAAATGGCGGGTCGGCCCCGATGATTGGACCCATTGGAAGCAGTACGACAAATTCGTCCAAGCGGCGGAACACACCATCATGCGCACAAGCAAGGGCCATGCGCCGTGGAATATCGTCGAGGGCGAGGATGCCCGCTATCGCTCCATGGTGGTGCTGACCACCATCCGCGACGCGGTCAATCGCCATTTGGAAGCTCGCGCCGCTCAAAAAGAAACCTTGGCTATCGAGAAAGAAATACGGGCCAAGAAACCAGCACAAGCCAAGAAAACGGTCTTATCCAAGCTTCCAACCATCCTGTCGTCGCTGGATATGACGGTGAAGCTGGACCCCAAGGAAGCGGGCGTGGTGTTGCAAGAGCAGCGCGGCCGGTTGTCGCAGCTGCATCGCAAGATCAAGGATAACGGCCTGACCGTGCTGGCGGTGTTCGAAGGATCGGACGCGGCGGGCAAGGGTGGGGCCATCCGTCGCTTGACCTCGGCCTTGTTCGCCCGCGACACCCAGGTGGTGCCGTTCGCCGCGCCGTCGTCGGAAGAACGGGCGCAGCATTATCTGTGGCGGTTCTGGCGCTATCTGTCCCGGGCCGGCAAGGTCACGGTATTCGACCGCTCTTGGTATGGCCGTGTGTTGGTCGAGCGGGTAGAGGGCTTCTGCACCGATGACGAATGGCGGCGCTCCTACGATGAAATCAATGATTTCGAGGAACAACTGGTCGCCCATGGCATCGTTTTGGTCAAATTCTGGCTGCACATCACCAAGGACGAACAGCTAAGGCGGTTCAAGGACCGCGAGGACATTGACTACAAGCGCTGGAAGCTGACCGAGGAAGATTGGCGCAATCGCGAAAAGTGGGACGAATACGAACAGGCGGTTAACGAAATGGTCGAACGGACCTCGACCTTGACCGCGCCTTGGACCATGGTCGAGGCCAACGACAAGGCCTACGCCCGCGTCAAAGTCATCGCCACCGTTTGCGACGCCTTGGAAGCGGCGGTTAAAAAGCACAGCAAGTGATCTCTTCTCATCCTTAGTCCCCTTGTGTTAGGGTTCGCCCCCGGTTTGGTTCCGGGGGCGTTTCCCTAACGGGGATGACGTGCTGGCCTCGTGGTGGAATTGGTAGACACACACGACTTAAAAGCAAGTCATTTTATTTCGTGCTAGTTGATTTTTCCCAATACATTCAGTACAATATGCCATGTTTTGGATGTGGTTGAGCCTCAAAAAGCCCTTACACATCTCTTACACAAAAACACACATTTGGCCGGTTCTCCGGCAGAAGAGTGAAACATGGCAGATCACGAACTGATGGGCGGAAGGCTCCACGTTTATAAACGCGACAACAGCCGTTATTGGCAGTGCTCAACCTTCCTTGGCGGAAAAAATCTTCGCGTCAGCACCAAAGAAGAAAGCCTCGCCCAAGCGAAGGACTTCGCCGAGGATTGGTATCTTGAACTCAAGGGCAAGCACCGTCGCTGCGAGTTGAAAACCGGCAAGACCTTCAAGGAGGCTTCCGAACAGTTCCTCCGCGAATATGAAATCATCACCGAAGGCCAACGCAGCCCTGAATATGTCAAAGCCCACGGCGCTCGCCTTCGGGTTCACCTGCTGCCGTTCTTCGGCGAGATGTACCTGTCGGACATCACGCCAGGGCAGATTCAGGAATACCGTATCCATCGCCGTCAGAAGGCGATGGAGGAGCGCGGTGCGCCACCCGCGCGAAACACCATGCACCAGGAAATGGTCACATTGCGGCAGACATTGAAAACCGCCAACCGCCACGGCTGGCTTCAATATATGCCGGATATGTCCGAACCCTATAAGGCTTCCGGCAAAATCTCGCACCGTGCATGGTTTTCGCCGGAGGAATATAAGAAGCTGTACGAGGCCACGCGCCGTCGGGTTCAGAACCCGCCCAAGGCGCGGTGGCAATGGGCGTGCGAACAGCTCCATGATTATGTGCTGTTCGCGGCCAACACGGGGCTTCGTCCCGACGAAGCCTACCGCCTTGAGTTTCGTGACGTGAGCATCGTCGAGGACGAAGCCACGAAGCAGACCATTCTCGAAATCGAAGTGCGTGGCAAGCGCGGGGTCGGCTATTGCAAAAGCACGACCGGCGCGGTCAAGCCGTTTGAGCGGTTGCTCAAGCGGAAGCGTCCCGATCTCTCCGAGAACGGGCGCAGCATCCGCTTGGACGCCAACGCGCAGGGCGACGAAAAGAAGCCCTTGCGCCTGCCGCAACCCAAAGACCTGATCTTCCCGTTAAGCCATCACGAATTGTTCAACACCATCCTCGATGAGGAGGGGTTGAAATTCGACCGCGAAGGCAGCCGCCGCACGGCCTACAGCCTGCGGCATACCTATATCTGCCTTCGCTTGATGGAAGGTGCCGACATTTATCAGATTGCCAAAAACTGCCGCACCAGCGTCGAGATGATCGAGAAATACTATGCCTCGCACATCAAGACGAGACTCGATGCTGCTGCAATCAATGTCCGCCGCGCCCGTCCGAAGAAGAAAGGTGCGGAAAACAGCAGAAATGAAGAGGAAGAATAACATTTTAGCTTGGCGGGCGGTTCATCGCCCGCTATAGGTTGGGGCTTCAAGCGGGCGTGGCGAAACTGGTAGACGCAACGGACTTGAACAAAAATTGAGTGCTCCTTGGGAAACCTCGGATGCAGAACTGCTCAAATTCGGGGAAACCTCGCAAGTGGCAATCCCGAGCCAAGCCTGGAAACGGGAAGGTGTAGAGACTAGACGGGCAGCACCTAACGCCGACAGGCCATGGTGAAGGTATAGTCCAGACCACGAACGCGATAGCGGCGGCGAAAGTCGAAGTGGTACGAAAATCCGTAGGGCCGTAAGGCCTGTGCCGGTTCGATTCCGGCCGCCCGCACCATACAATCATAACCAGTACCCTCTCTGTCCGGCGATGCCGGACATCGGTGGCATCTGCACCCTTGGCGAGCGTCACCCGTTCCAGAACTTCGGCGATAATTTCCAGCGAGTCCGCCTGCGGTTTGCGGAGTGACAGGCGTTGAGAGATTGTGCGGAGGGGGCGGTTAGGATGCTAGATCAAAACGGATGTAGTGGGATGTGTCGAAAGTTCGGTCTTTTGCCGTGTTGACCAGTTGCGTAGCAAGGTTGCCTTCCGAGAGCCGGAAGAATTGCCATCCCTCCCGGTCAGCCAACGGCCATTCGGTGGTGTAGGTGATACCGCCATAATCGAAGCGTCGTCCGTCATCGTCATGGAATTGCACTTCGGGCAATTCGCCTTTGGCGACCATCAGGAGGCAACGGTCAAAATCCGTAAGGTATTGGCGGATTTCTCCGTCACGGGTTTTCAGTTGGCGGACGACTTTTTCATCGACGTTCTCCAGCAACCGTTTCCGCGCATCCAAAACCTGTTCGCTGATTTGCGATTGCAGGTCGGCTTGCAACAGATCGAATGCGGCATCAATCTCGGTCTCGGAACGACCCTTTTGAACGATTTCCAGAATGCGGCGTTCGATATCAACGCCGCGTTCGATAACGCCCAGCACTTCATCGCTTGCGCCAAACACGCCTTGGAAGAGATTGAATTTCTCACCAAGAAGCTGGAACACGCGCTGTTCGGCGCGGTTCTTGAGATTCAGGAAGTTGACCACCGTAACGTCGATTTTCTGACCATAACGATGGCAACGGCCAATACGCTGTTCGACCCGTTGAGGATTCCACGGCAGGTCAAAATTGATGAGCAACGAGCAGAACTGAAGGTTGATACCTTCGGCACCGGATTCCGTGGCGATCAGAATGGACTTGCGTTCACGGAACGCTTCAACCACAGCCGCTTTCATATCGGCGGTCTTTGACCCCGATATCGCATCGGTTCCTTGATGCCGATTGATCCAGTCCCGATAGAGGGCTTGGCTGGAGGGATCGGCGTTCTGACCATTGAGCAAAACAATATCGTCGCCGTAGCCATTGGCACTCAGCAAATCGGCAAGATACCGTTGGGTACGAACGGACTCGGTGAAAATGACGGCTTTCCGTTGCCCGCCTTTCGAGACGATTTCGTCCAATACATTGGGCAGCGAGTTGACCAGTTTGTCGCCTTTGCTGTTGGCCCCAATCCTGAGAGCCAATTCCCTGAAACCCTCAAGTTCCTTGATTTCAGCGGCGAGCTTTTCTGGGTCAACGGGCGCATCGTCCTCTGACTGTTCGTCCTCGTCCATTTCCTCGGCATCTTCGTCGAGGGCATCATAGTCAGTCAGGGTATCAGCATCAGGTCGTTGTTTGGATTTCAGGCGTTCGATGATCTTTGCCAGTGTTTCGGCGACTGCGAAGGTGGATGACCCCAAGATTTTGCGGACGACCAGAACCACCAAAGCGTTGGTTCTTTCGCCGAACGCGATGGTATTTTCACGCTGCAAGAAGGCAGAGACACCGTTATAGAGTGCGACCTCTTCATCGGCAGGGTCGAACTGGATCGTAAACGGATAGCGTTCGGTGTATTTGATGAGGCCAGCCTGTTGCACCTGACGGCGCAGGGTGCGCTTGCAAATCGACTCCAACCGCTTTCTCAGGAACAACACGCCGTTCTTGTTTGTGCCGGTGGCATAGGTCGAACGGAATGACGCTTCATCGCCGAAGAAATGTTCGTCGATGACGGACACCAGCCCATACAGTTCCATCAGGGAGTTTTGCAACGGCGTTGCCGTCAGCAGCACCTTGAAGTATGGCCGCGTGGCATCACGCAGAGCCTTTGCCCGAACCGACGCTCCCTTCTTATAGACGTTCCGCAGACGGTGGGCTTCGTCATAAATCACCAAGCTCCATTGAACGCGCTGGATTTCATCGGCCTTGCGGGCTGCAAATTCATAGGAGGTAATGATAATTTTATCCGGTTGATCGAAAGGGCGTTTTTGACCGGCCTTGACGGCGGCGTTATAGCCTTTGCTCTCCAAGATCACCGACGGCAGCGAAAATTTTTCCTGAAGCTCTTGGCTCCACTGCTTTCGCAGGGAGGCAGGCACGATCAGAATGATGCGCCGCTTCCGTTCTGCCCACCGTTGGGCAATGACCAGACTGGCTTCAATGGTTTTTCCCAAGCCAACTTCGTCGGCCAACACCACGCCCTTGGACAGTGGGGAAGCCAGTGCAAATAATGCGGCATCGACTTGGTGCGGATTCATATCGACGCGGGCGGTGGAAAGCGATTGGGCAAAGGCGTCCTCGCCCAATCCCTCTAATGTGATCTTGTGGGCAAAAAAGGTGCTTTGATGCGGCGTTACCGTCGTCATTCCGTCCGTTCTATCTGACAGGCTGTTTTAGGCACTGTTACTCCCCCAAGGCCACGTCCGAATAGGTCAATTTACTATCTGCTATCCTCTTAGCAGAGCGCAATAAATCCAGCTAGAAAGAACTCTCAAATTGCGATGAATATCGCCATGATTCAATTATAAGATATGGTCTCCGCCCGCCCGTCGCCTTCGCCCTGGTTGTAGGGGGCACCACCTTTTTTTTCGCTGCGCGAGGTCAGCGTGGCCTTGGCAAGCCTGGGAAGTCAAGACCGCAGCCGTCGTCAGCTTGCGGTGCTATGTTTTAGCCGGTTAGCGAGGGATAATATGGTGCCGAGTGCTTCGGCAAAATCAAACGCCTCGCCGTAAACCATGTCCTGTCGGAAATCCGTATAGCGCTGGAGGTAGTCGGGATCGCTTTGCAGACCGGCCACCGCACGAAGCGTTTCAGCGATTGGGTTGTCCCGATAGGCAGGGAATTGGTGCCCGTAGGCTTCGACATCGGCGAGCATGATTGTCTGTGCCAAGGCGATGACTTCGGCAGGGTCGTAGTGTTCACGGATGACGTGCAGGTCATAGATATGGCGCACAAGTGTCTGGTCGCGTGGCCCACCGGCACCCGATTGTTCGGCTCCGGCGCGGCGGGTCAAGGCGACGAACTTTTCGGCAGCCGTCTCGGTAATGGACACGCATTCAATGGCGGGAACTTCCGGCTGTTGTTTGAGGGCTTCGGCCATATATGAAATGACCGACCGTTCAACCGAGGCGCGGCGGAGCGGCCAAACCGCCGTCTCAATCTGAATCTCCGGTCGTAAAGCACCGACACCCGAGGTGATGGGTGAGTAAGGGAGCCGATAAATGGTGTGGCGACTGGCATTACCCGACTCGCGTTGCGCCGGATTTTTGGGATCGAAGGCAAAGCCAGCATTGAGCAGGGCTTCCGTGATCTTGTCGCGCAAGGCGCGAAAGGCCGAACGTGGTGTGTTTTCATCGGCAATAATTTTTAGGTCAATGTCTTCCGACATCCGGTGAATGAGCCGGTGCGCGCGGCTTAAGGCCGTGCCGCCGCCAAACACCAACCGAAAGGGTGATGCATCAATTTTCGTGATGGCGGCGAGAGCCTTGACGACGTACCAATCCTTTTCGACCAGGGCAGCACTCGGCAGCCCGAAATGGTTCCGAACGTCGTTGAGGTCGTTGATGTTCAGATTATCAGGCAAGCCGAAGATCCACATTGCCATCGCGCAGTCGCCGTGAGAAACGGCTGCCGACGATTCTTACGGCAGGGTTGACGGGGATTTGCGTTGAGCGGCCTTCGTTGTACGCCCGTTGCGCTTCCGTCGGCTCCCACTTCACGCCAAGTTTGTTGAGGACTTCGCGGGCTGCGCCATCCAGCCCATTGGGGCTGTCGAGAACCGCTTCCCCCGACAAGCGAGAAATCCGGGCACGGCCATAGACGCCATAGCCCAGCCGCACCAACCGCTTGTCGCGGACAAGACCGCGCAAGGCGCGCAGTACTTGGTCTTCGCCGCTTAAGCTGGCAAACTCGCGCGGCAGGAAGACATTCTCATCCTTCCGGCTGGCGATAACCGCTTCAATCCTCTCGCGCAATGTCTTCGCTTTTGGCATGGTTGCACCTTACAGAAACCCGACACCAGTATATGCAAAAACCCGACACCTATCAAGAATAATTGTATATTATTCAATGGCCTATAAAAACATAATCTATCTAATTGAGATGTATGGGCAATCTGCCCAAGAGCGACCTGTCGCCTTCGCTTCGGTCGCGCCATCGGACGCCAGTCTTTTTGCCGCATGGGCGATGCGGCTTCAACAGATGCGACATCCCTTCGGCTGTCGCAGGAGAGAGAAAAGGAGGCTGCCAACTTGCGGCCATTCGATTCCCGTGCTACCCCGTTGGGACATCAAAAATGGGCAAGCGCATGGGGCGCACGGCTCTGGCAAGCCAGGGAGGGAAAAATGCGGAAATTTTCACAGAAATTTACACATACACATTTTTTAGACGAGATTAGTTAATAAATACAGTAAGATAGCAGTAGACTGGCCGGACTTAAAATCGTGCGATTTCGATCATGCGGGTTCGAGTCCCGCCGAGGCCACCAAGCAAAAACAAGGCTCTAAGCCCAGACTTCTCCGATGAAACTTGGAATTTGGCGCAAATTTGGTACACTCGCTATCAGTTGAGTCTACTGAGTGGTGGTGCGCCGTGGCGACATTGCCTCAGCAAACTCTGGCTGTATAATTGCTGCTACTTGACAAATGTCGGACCATAATTGTGTTTTTGCTTTATTTATTTCAGAAATATCCGGCTCAATATTTCCAAAAGCGTTAGCGACTCCAAGATATTTTCCTAAAAACTCATTTTTATACTGTAGTATTGTTCCGGAAATTCCAATAAGAGAATTCTCAA
>CAIYCT010000369.1 GCA_903924765.1 uncultured Rhodospirillaceae bacterium
CGGTGGTGTCCAGTCTTACTGGCTGGCCAAAGGTGACGCCATCAACACTTCCAAGCCCAAGTTCAGGTTGATCGAACTTGATCTCAAGAAGCTGGCCTCTGCCATGTATGTTACCGACGAATTGCTGGCTGATACCAATCTGCTCGACCAGATCGCCACCCAGGCATTCGCCGAAGAAATCGCCTTCATGACCGAGGATGCGATCTTCGAAGGCAATGGTATCGGCAAGCCTTTGGGCATCCTGTCCGCCCCGGCCACCGTCACTGTCCCTAAGATCACCGGTCAGCAGGCTGGTTCCATCGTCAAAGAAAACATCGATTCCATGTACGCTCAACTGTGGGCGCGCTCGCGTGACAATGCCGTGTGGCTTATCAATCAGTTGGTCTGGCCGCAGCTCCTGCAATTGGGCCAAGTGGTCGGCACCGGCGGCATGCCGATTTTCCTGCCCGCTGGCACCGTCTCGGGTAAACCCTATTCGACCCTCTATGGCATCCCCGTCAAGGAGGTGGAATATTGCTCGGCCCCCGGCACACCCGGCGACATCATGCTGGCGGATTTCAGTCAGTACGCATTGGCTGACAAGGGCGGCATTCAGGCCGCCAGTTCCATGCATGTTCAGTTCCTCTCCGATCAGATGACTTTCCGCATCATCTACCGGGTGGATGGCAAGCCGCTGTGGAGCGCGCCGCTCACTCCCTTCAAAGGGGCTTCCAACCTGTCCTCCTTCATCAAGCTGGCCCAGCGCTAATCCACCCAACTTCGCAAAGGAATTATCATGCGTCAGTTTTCGCTCACTATGCTGTTGGCCCCCGATGGCCTGCTTCCCCCGGCCGCCGACGCTGCCGGTCGGATCGGTACCTACAAGCCTCTCACCGGTGCTCACCGCATCTTCGTGGTCTTTCATCTCAACCAGGGCAATGCCGCGACCATCACCCTGACGCCGTTGCAGGCCAAGGACACGTCGGGCACCGGCGCCAAGGCCATCTCGACGGCGAAGATCTACGTCAATGAGAATGTGGCCTTGGGCAGCGGCAATTTCGTGCAAGCGACGGATGGGGTCAGCTATACCACCACTGCCGCGATCGCCGAGAAGATCGTGGTGTTCGAGTTGGACCCGTCCGACGCTTTCGACTTGGTCAATAATTACGCCACCATTGCCGCCCAGACCGGAGCCAGCAATGCCGCCAACATCACTTCAGCCGAACTGTTCGTCTATGGCTCCTATATGGGTGCCAGCGGATTGGGCCTCGACTGATTTTGAATAGGGGGCGTCCAGTAAGGATGCCCCATTCCCTTCCATCCCGTTTAACGGAGATCCGACATGCCCGCCATTCGCGGCAAAGGCGCCTATTCGGGCGGCTGGCCCATCACCTATGATTCCGCCACCGGCGAAGTGACCATGTATGATGGCCCTATTTGGTTCTATGACGACTTCATGGGAGCCGGTCACACATCCATCCCTACCACCGTCTCAGCCGGATCGACATGGTGTGCCAAACTGGTCAAAACCGGTGGCAATCCCCAGGTCGGGGCTCCGGCCAATGCGGGTGTCGTCCAGGTCGCTTTGGATGCCACCAACGAAAAGCAGGATGCCGTCCTTTATTGCTATGACCAGCGCTGCTATTCGGGGGCCAATGGACTGGGATATGAAACCCGTCTGCAGAACCCTGTCATACCGACGGCAGGAACCAAATGCGTCTTCGGCATGGCCGCCGCCTGGGCCGATGGTCCGGACAACATCGCCGCCTATTTGCGTTTTGCCATCAATGGATCGGGGCTGTTGCTGGCCGAAAGCTATGACGGCACCACCCGTCTTTCGGTGTCTACTGGCATCACCATCCAGACCACCAGCGAATGGCACATCCTGCGCATCGATGCGAGCGATCCCACCAGCGTGAAGTTCTTCATCGACGGTAATCCCGTTTGCACCAGCACGACCTTCCTCTTCGCCGCCACCGGTCTTGCCGCCCAGATGCAGCCTTACGCCTCGGCCTATAAGGCAAGTGGAACCTCGGTCGGCACCTTCCAGTTGGACTATGTCCAGATCACCCAGAACTCCCGTTAGAGGCACGACATGACCGACACGCCAGAGCAAACCCCAGATCCAGTAACGGCCAACCCCGCCACACCCGAACCGTCTCCGTCGATTTTGGCCTCTGCGCGGGTCGGCGACATCGCGATCACCATCGACGGCACATCGCTTGCGATCAACGGCATCCGTCAGGATTCGGACGGCATTGCGGTGTTGATCGGTGCCGATCAATGGATGGCGGAAAAATGTTTCCGCGAAGTTCGGACCCAAGTCTAGGAACTCATCATGGCAGCACCCATGAACCTTACCAATGTCCAGGCAGTCATTGGCGCCGGGCAATCCCTGTCCGCTGAGGTGGATCTCGGCCCCGGTGCCCTAGTCGGCATCGTGATTCCGGCGGGCTGGTCAAGTGCCTCGCTGACGTTTCAGGCGACGGCGGATGGCGTGACCTGGTCCGAATTGGTCAATTCCGCAGCTACGGCCCTATCCATGGGATCGTTCTCGGGCGGCCAATATGCCGCCATAGATCCGACCCTTTGGCGGGGAATGGTGGCAATCAAGCTCCGCTCAGGCACGCAAGCCTCGCCGGTCGTTCAGGCCAGCCAACAAACACTGACCCTGGTCACGAAGGTTTTGTCCTGATGGATAATCTGGCAGCCTATCGTCTGACCAATGTCGTGACGGCGGCACCATCAGGCGATCTTCTGGATCTCGCCGTATTCAAAGACGACTGGGATATTAACGGTATCACCCATGATGCATTTCTTGGCCGCGCCATCACCAGATGCAGCACGGCCATCGCCAATTATTGCAATCGGATCTTTGGCGCCGCCACCTATCAAGACAGCTTTCGTCTGGAC
>CAIYCT010000370.1 GCA_903924765.1 uncultured Rhodospirillaceae bacterium
ATGCATGCCCGCATACGAGGCGTCGTCCAGCATCCACATGCGCTGTTCGATGATGTGGCGTTCCAGCGGCGCTTCCTCGCGGAAATTGGGGATGATGGCTTCCAGCGCGTTGGCGTACAAGATGGCCCCTTGCACGTTCTTGGACCCGGGATATTCGCCCCGTTCCAATTGCAGAACCTTCAAGCCTTCCTTGGCCATGGTGTAAGCGGCGGCGTTGCCCGAAGGACCGGCTCCGATAACGATGGCGTCAAACTTTTCGTCGATCATGCCCGTTCTCCTTAACCTGCGATCCGATTGACTGACAGGTGCTTGGCAAAGGCCTCGGTCAAGGCCGGAAGCACCTGTGTGGCGTCGGCGATCAAACCCACATGGGCGAAATCGTAAATGGGCGCGTTGGGATCGGTGTTGATGGCGATGATCAAATCCGCCCCTTCAACGCCGACCCGATGCTGAATGGCGCCGGAAATGCCCGCCGCGATGTAAACCTTGGGGCGAATGGTCTTGCCGGTTTGACCGATCTGACGATCCGCCGTGATCCAGCCCTTTTGCACCAGGGGACGGGACCCGCCATATTCGGCGCCCAACACTTCGGCCAAATTCTTGACCAAGTGGAAATTTTCCGCCGAGCGCAGCCCCAAACCGCCCGCGACCACGATGTCGGCGAAAGCCAACTGGCATTGGTTGGATTCACGGTCGGGAATGAATTTCAGCACCTTGGTAATGATGCTTTCCTCGGTCATATCCAACGGATGATCGATGACGCGGCCTGTGCGGCCCGGCTGACGGTCGGGCAAGCCGAACACGCGGGGGCGGACCGTCGCCATTTGCGGACGGAAGTTCAAGGTGTGAATGGTGCACAACAGCGAGCCGCCGAAGGTGGGACGCGTCGCCGCCAGGGACCGTTCGTCGTCGATGGCCAATTCGGTGCAATCGGCGGTCAGGCCGGTGAGCAACGTGGTGGCGACCGAACCGGCCAAATCACGGCCCAGGGTAGTGGCGCCCAGCAGGAAGATTTCCGGCTTGTAGGTATTGACCACATCGGTCATGGCCTTGGTGAAGCTTTGATTGCGATAATGGGCCAAGATGGGGTCATAAACGCGGTAGCACAGATCGGCGCCGTACTCGAAGCATTCCTGGGCGGCGGCGGCCAATTCATCGGCCTTTTCGCCGATGATCACGCCAGCCAGTTCCACTTGCAGCTTGTCGGCCAATTTGCGGCCTTCGCCCAGCAATTCAAGCGACACCGGATGGATCTTGCCGTGTTCGTATTCGATGAACACCCAAACATGGCGGTAGGCCTTGAAATGTTCGGGCAGCTCCTTCTTCATGGTCGCGCGGTTGCCGCCTGCGGCAGGCGCTGCGGGTTTGGGGGCTTGGGGCGCTGTGGTCATGGCGTGGGCTCCTCTACTGGCCCGAGGCGAATTTCATCAATTCGTCCTCAATAGCTGGTTTGCGTTGAAACAAATCCTCGAGCAGCAAGGCGGCGATTTCCTCCGCCGGCTTGCCCGCGACAGGAAGCTGAAAGGCTTTTTCCGAGCGAGCCGCCGGGGCGAACACCTTCTTCACCACCGTGGGAGACCCGCGCAAACCGCACTTGGTCATGTCCTCAACACCGGCATCGGCGGCGCTCCAGGTGACAATCTCGGCCTTGGCCGCCGCCAACGCCGCCGCCATGGTGCCGCGACGCATCTCGTTGGAGCCTTCGATCATGGTGACCAGAACCGGCATGGTCGAAACCAGAACCTGAATCCCGCCCTCGGCCCGCCGCTCGACTTCGATTTGGTTCTTGTCGGAAACGACGCCGTTGATCTTGGACACATAGGTCAATTGCTGCAAATTCAAGCGGCTGGCGATGCCGGGGCCGACTTGGGCGGTGTCGCCGTCAATGGTCTGCTTGCCAGCGAAGACAATGTCCGGCTTGCCCCAGGTTTCCGAAATCTTGCGGATGGCCGCCGTCAAGGCGTAGCTGGTGGCCAGCGTGTCGGACCCGGCGAAGAACCGGTCAGTCAGCAGAACCGCGCGGTCGGCGCCGAACGTCAGACATTTACGCAACGAATCCTCGGCCATGGGCGGCCCCATGGTCAGCACGGTGACCGTGCCGCCGTAGTTGTCGCGCAAACGCAGGGCTTCTTCCAGCACCACCAAATCATAAGGATTGATGATGGTGGGCACCCCCTGACGCATGATCGTATTCGTCACCGGATGAACGCGGATTTGCGCACTGTCGGGGACTTGCTTGATGCAAACCACTATATGCATAGGGCAGCTCCATATGGTTACGTTGCTCAATCTCTACCAAGCTTACCGCAAGCGTCGTGCCAATCTTGGCGTTACGGTTTTCCTACGCTTTCGGGGGATTGGGGCTTACATAAAAGCGACTTCCATGTCGCAAATATAACAGCCCCGTCCACTCTGATGGACTACTTCCCAATCACCCCGATCGAGGACAGGGGAACGAACGGCTTGGCCGGCGCTTCCTCTTCCTTGGGCTTAATGGCTTCCTGATGGACCTTGAACACCCGTTGCTCAATGGGCGACGAGTCCACGAAGTCCTGATAGGCGGTTTCAAGGCACGATTTGCAGGCGTCGCGCACGGCGTCATCGTCCATGCCGGTAAAATCTTCGCCTTTGATGTATTGCCCCATGCGCCGCAGAATGTGCAGACGGGAGACTCGAACGATGCCGGGTTCGAAGGGCACACCCAACGTTTCGAAGAATTCCTCGGCGGAGGAGAGGCGGTTCAATGTGTCGAGAATGCTCATGGTTGCTCCTTTGACGCGGGCTTTAACGCGGCGAGCTCTTGTTGCAAATGATGTTGACGGACCTCCAAGAACTGGATTCTGTCGATCAACGCTTCCAAGGCTTCCCCCACCGGATCTGGCATCAAATGATGCTCCAGATCGATGCGTCCGTCGATGCGATGGCGGCTACGCAAGGTGTTGACCACCTTACCAGGGATGCCGATCACCGTCATGCCGGGCGGCACGTCTTTCATCACCACCGAATTGGCCCCGACCCGAGCGCCGTTGCCGACAGTGATGGGGCCCAAAATTTTCGCACCCGCGCCAACCAGCACGCCGCTTTCCAAGGTGGGGTGGCGCTTGCCGGGCGACCACGAAGTCCCGCCCAGGGTCACGCCATGATACAACGTGACGTCGTCGCCGATGATGGCGGTCTCGCCGATCACCACGCAAGCACCGTGATCGATGAAGAAGCGTCGTCCGATGGTCGCGCCCGGATGGATGTCCACATTGGTGAACAGCCGAGTCAACCACGACAGAAACCGTCCTAAGAACTTCATCTGGTGGGTCCAGAAGAAATTGGCGATGCGATAGCCGATCACCGCATGAACCCCGGGATAGGTCAGCAGGATTTCAAGGGTGTAGCGGGCGGCCGGATCGCGAGCTTTGACGCAACTTACATCCTCTTGCAGCTTGCGCCACAAATTTTGGTCCCGTTCAGGGGCGGTCTTGGTCAAGGTTTCGGACGCCGCGCTCATGAGGACATGACCTGGAGGACTTTTGACGACAGCTCACGCAATTCGCCCATGTCGATGGCTCTTTTGGCTTCAATGGCTCGGGCGCGAACGCCGTCCAGGATCACCTGCTTTTGCCCCTTGTCGGCGTTGACGCCCAAAATATCCAAGGCGTAGGTCAAGGCGGCCATGCCAGAATGCTTGCCCAAGACAATCCGACGCTCACGGCCAAAATCGGACGGGGCCAGGGCTTCATAAGTGCCAGGGTCGCGCAGCAATCCCGAGACATGGATGCCGGATTCGTGGGTGAACACTTGCGCGCCGACGATGGGCTTGGCCACGGGAATGGGATGGCAAGCGGCTTGCGCCACCATATCGGCCAGCGACAGCAGCTTGGTAGGGACCACATTGGCGCGATAGCCGCCCAGCATGGTCAAAGCCGAAACCACTTGTTCCAAGGCGGCATTGCCCGCCCGTTCGCCCAATCCCAACACGGAAACGCTGGCATCGGTGGCCCCGCCTTGAACAGCGGCCACCGTATTGGCCGTGGCCATGCCCACGTCATTGTGTCCGTGGAATTCCAGCGCCATGTCGGTTTCCGCGCAGAGGCGACGGAACAGAGTGTAGCATTCGATCGGCCCCAACACGCCCAACGTGTCGGCGAAACGGAAGCGCCAAGCCCCCGCATCCTCGGCGGCGGCGATAACCGCAACGACAAAATCCAGATCGGCGCGGCTGGAATCCTCGCCCCCCACCGAGACGATCATGCCGTAATCGCGCGCCATGGGAACGATCCGACGCACCCGATCCAACACGTCGGCCCGGTCGGTGCCGAACTTGGCTTTAATCTGGCGGTCGGAAACCGGCACCGATAGATTGACGGCCTTGACGCCGGTGGCGACGGCGGCCTTGACGTCGGCTTCGGTCATCCGCCCCCAAGCGGTGACCCGCACGTCGCGCACACATTGCACCACTTGGGCAATGCTTTCGATCTCGGCCCCGCCCATGGCAGGCGTGCCCGCCTCGATTTCATCCACGCCCGCCGATTGCAAAGCGCGGGCAATGGCGATTTTCTCATCGACCGAGAAGGCGACGCCCGGCGATTGCTCGCCGTCGCGCAAGGTGGTGTCATTGATGGAAACCCGTTGTTCGCCGCTCATGACTCGTCCCTCCTTCACTAGCAAAGGGTGCGTAAAACCTAAATTTTCCCAGGGCGAATATCGCCTTTAAGCAAAAGTCGGATTGAAGACCGCCGGGGCCTTGTCCGCGCCTTGCCAGAACGGCGACAATTCACGCAGCTTAGCGATAATGGCCGGTACTGCCTCCAACACCTGATCCACGTCGGCCTCGCCATTGTCGCGGCAGAACGAGAAGCGGATGGCTCCGTGCGCCGCCGTATAGGGAACCTTCATGGCCCGCAGGACATGGGACGGCTCCAGCGAACCCGAGGTGCAGGCCGAACCCGACGATGCGGCGATGCCCGCTTTGTTCAGCAGCAGCAAAATCGCTTCGCCTTCGATATATTCAAAGGCGATGTTGCAGGTGTTGGGCAGACGGTTGGTCGGATCGCCGGTGACAAAACTGTTGCCCACCTGTTGCAGCAAACCCTTTTCCAGACGGTCGCGCAGAGCCTTGACCCGAGTCTGCTCGTCGGCCATGTGCTTCAGCGCCAATTCCGACGCCTTACCCAAGCCAATGACGGCCGGAACATTTTCGGTGCCCGCACGACGGCCGCGTTCCTGGTGACCGCCCCGGATCATGGGACGGAAGCGCACGCCCTTGCGGACGTACAACGCGCCGATGCCCTTGGGGGCGTGCAGCTTGTGGCCCGACAGCGACAGCATGTCGATCTCGGTGCTCTTGATGTCGATGGCGATCTTGCCCACCGCCTGAACGGCGTCGGTGTGGAACAAAGCGCCCGCTTCATGCGCCAATTCGGCCAGCAGATCCACCGGGAACAGTGTACCGGTTTCGTTGTTGGCCCACATCATCGACACGATGGCGGTCTTCGGTCCCAACGCCTTGCGATAGGCTTCGATATCCAACCGCCCCATGGAATCCACGCCAATCTTATGAACGGTGATGCCGCGAGTTTTAGCCAGATGGTCGCACAGGGACAGGATGCCGGGATGCTCCACCATGGTGGTGATGATCTCGTCCCGGCCCACTTGGGTTTCCAACGCCGATAGAATGGCCGAATTATCGGATTCCGTACCGCCCGAGGTGAAGATGATTTCGTGGTCGAATTCGGCCCCGATCAACTCCTGCACTTGTTTGCGGGCGGTGCGCATAGCGTCTCCAACGGCGGCCCCAAAGGCGTGCATGGATGACGCATTGCCGAATTGCTCGGTGAAGAACGGCAGCATGGCCTGAACGACTTCGGGATCGACCCGAGTGGTGGCGTTGTTGTCGAGATAAACTGGACGCATGGCGGACCTCTATTCGCTTAGTGGTTCTTCACGGGGACGACGCGCACCAGGAAGCCCAGCTTTTCAACCAGCTTTTCCTGCACGCCGTTCAACGTCACGCTGGCCATTTGGCAGCCGACGCAGCTTCCCGACAGTTGGACGTAGACGGTTTCCCCTTCCACATCGACCAATTGGCAATCGCCGCCATCCGCTTGCAAGAAGGGGCGGATTTCTTCAATCGCCTGTTCGATCAACTTGATCTTTTGCAAGGTGGTCAACTTGGCCGGAGCGCCGCCATGATTGGTGGTCGGAGCCAAGGGCGAAACCTTGGGCTGATTGGGCTTGGCCGACCGGCGAATCGCATTGGTCGGATCGAAGGCTTCGGACGCGGCCAAAACGCCTTCTTCCACCATCAGCTTGTTGGTCTTGGTCAACACGTCTTCGATGGCCTCGGCGCAGGTCGAACACCCGCCGCCCGCCTTGGTGTAATGAGTGATTTGTTCGACGGTGGTCAAATGGTTGCCGCGAATGGCCCGTTCGATCATGCCCTCATCGACGCCGAAGCATTTGCACACCAGCGCGCCTTCTTCGTGATCATCGGCCCATTCCTCGCCCTTGTAATTGGCGACGGCGGCGCGCAGCGCCTCGTACCCCATGACCGAGCAATGCATTTTCTCGGGCGGCAGGCCACCCAGGAAGTCGGCGATGTCTTGGTTGGTGATGTTCATGGCTTCGTCGATGGTCTTGCCGATGATCATCTCGGTCAAAGCCGACGACGAAGCGATGGCCGAACCGCAGCCGAAGGTTTGGAATTTGGCGTGGGTGATGACGTCGGTTTCCTTGTCCACCTTGATCATCAAGCGCAGCGCGTCGCCGCACGAAATAGCGCCCACGTCGCCAACGCCGTCCGCGCCTTCCAGCACGCCGGAATTCTTCGGATTGAAGAAGTGTTCCTTAACCTTGTCTGTATAGTCCCACATGACTTTAAACTCCTATCAACCGAATGATTTGCCGCACGAGCATTTGCTCTGCGCTTGCGGATTTTCGAACGTGAAGCCGGCCCCTTCGATTCCGCTGACGAAATCGACGGTGGTCCCGACCAATAAAGGCACGCTGTCTTGTTCAAGGAAGACTTTGATCCCGTCGCGCTCGACGACCACATCGGCCGGATTGGCTTCGGCGACCAAGCCCATCATGTATTTGTACCCGGCGCATCCCCCGGCCTCGACCATGATGCGCAATCCTTCAACGGATTGAGGCGCGCCGGTGATGGCGGAACGAACGGCTTCCAGGGCGTTATCGGTCAAAGTGATCATGGCGGCATCCCTTTGTTACAGATCAAGAACTCTATTGCACTGCACTGCAAGCCCCATGCCATATCTTACATCTTTGATTTTGCTTCATTATGCCTGTCATGTTTGTATCAATGTCGGGAATCGGACAGGTTGCAAACGGCCCCATTTTAAAGCTCTTCCAATTTGAAAATGTCATCCACATGCCGTTTTGAGATTGGAATGCGCTGGATTAATCTTCGTTATGTAGTTTAACTTAATAACCGATCGGTCCCGGAAGATGCCCCGGAACCGCAAGCGTCCGCCCCACGCTTGAAGGAGTGACCATGAGACTGAATTTATGCGCAGGCGTTTTTCTCGCCCTGTTTCTTTCCCTCTCCAGCGCTTTCGCCGACGACGTTTTGGTCTTCGCCGCCGCGTCAACCACCAACGCCTTGGATGAAATCGCTGCGTTGTTCAGCGCCAAAGGGCTGGGATTCGTCAAGGGCTCCTATGCGTCGTCCTCGACCTTGGCCAAACAAATCGAACAAGGCGCTCCCGCCGACATCTTCCTGTCCGCCGATCAACAATGGGCCGATTACCTGGCTGGCAAAAACCTGATCGTTCCCGCCAGCCGTTCCAATCTGCTGGGCAATACCTTGGTGTTGATCGCCCCGGTCGAAGCCAAGACGCCAGCGATCACCATCGACAAGAGCCTGGATTTCACAGCTCTGCTGGGCGAAGGACGCCTGTCCACCGGCGACCCCGACCATGTGCCGGTCGGCATCTACGTCAAGCAAGCGCTACAGAATTTGGGCCAATGGCAGAAGGTCGAACCCAAACTGGCCCGCGCCGATTCGGTCCGCGCCGCTTTGTCCTTCGTCGAATTGGGCGAATCCCCCTATGGAGTGGTCTATTCCACCGACGCTTTGGTGTCCAAGAAAGTCAAAGTGGTGGCCACCTTCCCCGCCGCCTTGCATGACCCGGTGGTCTATCCGGTCGCCCTGGTTTCCGGACGCAACAATCCCACCGCCAAGGCCTATCTGGACTTCCTGAAAGGTCCCGAAGCCAAAGCCGTGTTCGAGAAGTATGGGTTTAAGGTGAACTAAGATCCAATATCAGCGCGTAATGGAAGTATTTCTTTGCGCGTGAGCATGCCATTTAGTATAATCCCTCCCCATAAGCTGGGGAGGGAAATATGGAATTTACCGAAGCGGTCAAAAGCGTTTTCTCGAAATACGCCACATTTCAAGGTCGCGCCTGTCGATCAGAATATTGGTGGTTTGGACTATTCTGCATGATCGTCGCTGTTGGCCTGCTTATCGTATCCAACGTGGCCTTGAATGGAAACGGCATCCTCAACTTGCTGTTTACGCTTGCCATTTTCCTCCCATCCCTTGCAGTTTTAGTCAGGCGCCTTCACGATATCGACAAATCTGGGTGGTGGTACTTCATCCTGATCATCCCTGTGATCGGGTTTATTTTATTCCTAATCTGGATGTGCAAAAAAGGCACTGCAGGCCCCAATCGCTTCGGCGACGACCCGTTACTGCGTGAGATTGTCCTGGGGCCTGTGGCGGAAATCCCGGCGGCTACGCCCTAACGGCGGCTTTCACGGTTTGCAAGCGGGCAAGGCTCATCAAGCTTTCGCCCGCCTCATCGCCGAAACAGATTTGATAATCGTCGCACTCTCCGCAGGTGGGCGCGGCGCAGAAGCCGTAACCCTCGTCGCGGCAAATGGTCCGGTACAGGAATTTTTTCCATTTCATGTCGTGGCTGTTGCGCTCTTTCAATGGCGCGAAGTGACGCTGCATCAGCCGGGTCAATTCGGTCCGGTCCTGTAGCCCCAGATCCTGCCACAGATGGTTGGCGCCTTGCGCCCGCCGAGTCAGGATATCGGCCAGCACGCGCTGATAGCCGGTGGCCGCAGTGCTGAACTTAAGCAGCAAATCGCGCAAGCATTCCTCGTCCGCACCCCACGCCACCGCGCCATCGCCCGCCGCGTCCAGCAGCCGGGTCTTGGCATGGGGAAAGAACGCATCGGCCAATTGGGCCAACCCCGAGGCATCAAGCCCCAAGGATTGGGACACCGATCGGCGTGAGTGTTGCGCTTCGGCCAAGCTAATGGCCAGGACCGAAGCCGCCACATGCACATCGAACTCATCCCCCAGGGGATGAGGCCCACCGATCAAATCTTGATAGATTTGAGCAGCGGGTTCCATTCCTTACGCCGCCACGCCGTGGGTTTGGCAATTGGTCGGGCAGACCCGGGCGCACGCACCGCAACCAACGCACGCTCCGGCATCATTCATGGCCATGACCTTCTTTTCGATTTCGTCATCGTCGTCATCATCCAGATCGACCAACTCGCCATCGTCATTGATGCCCTTCAGGGTCATCACGTCGCGACCGCACACCTTGAAGCAACGGCCACACCCGATGCAGGTTTCACTGCTGATGGACAACAAATATTCCGGTTGCCAATCTCGTCCGTCACGCGTTACTGCCGACATGCTCTTCTCCTTTATGCCTGTTCCGCTTGTTTCAATTCAGCCCGCTTGGCCTCCAAGTCCCGAAACGCTTCAAACGCTTGTTGAGCAAGTTCGGGAATTGTCTGCCAATTAATCGGCAACTCTTCCGACAAATCGTGCAGATTCATCTTTAAATTCATGGCCCGCGCGGACAGCTTCTTCACTTCCGCTTTCAAAGCATCGACATCAGCCATCATGGTCCTCTTTAGTAATTCACCACTTCGGGGAATTTGTTGATCATCTCGGCGGCAGCTTGCACCAGCTTGTCGCCTTCTTCCGCCATCTTCGCCATGCTGTCGAAACCGAAGCGATGGACGTCGCGCAGATGCTTGTTGACCACCACCAACCGGCCAGCGGTCAGGATCATGCGGCCAAAGCCTTCGTGATGCATTTTCATCATCGGCGACACCATGGAGCCGGTCAGACGTTCAATGGTCAAACCGACGGCGTTGTAGAACAGTTCCAGCCGCCAAATGGTCTCGGGATCGGGATCGCCGATGATGGGCATTTCCTTGCGCTTGGCCTTATCGACGATATAAGGCTCAAGCAAATCCGTGTCGGACTTCTTTTCCCAGGTGCCGTGCGTGTCTTGGGCCCGCCATTGCTTCACCAATTCCTTGATGAACATGGTGTCCATGGGGTTTTCGAGAACTGTCGTGTCCGTGCTGGTCATTGCGTCACCTTTTCCTCTTCTTCGTCGAAATCGAATGTGCGTTCCTGGCCCTTGTTCATGGCCTTGCGCAGCCACGGCGGAGGATTGCCTTTCAGCACGTCTTGCAGCTTCACCAAGATGTCCGCGATATCCTCGGGCTGCGGCACCTTCATGGGGTGAATGTTAAGCGCGACGACGCGGGCCGCGCCCGAACCACCGATAGCGGCCACGTACAGAATGGCGCAATCATGGATGGCCTCGATCTTCGGACCCAGTTTGTCCTCGTTGCCGTCTTCTTGCAGATCGCCGTCGAACTGCACCGACTTGACGAAGGTGGAGCCGGTCGGCTGCACATCGTAAACGGCGATGTTCTTGGCCCATCCGAAATGCGCGTCGACGCGTTTCAAATCTTGTGTGGCGAATGCGACTTTCATACTGCCTCCTTTAGGCCAATGCCCGTTAACAAGAGCAAGTCTCCGAGCTACAAGCAAGTTCCGTTCCTGTCGCAATTCCTTCATTGGCGACACGCCAAGACTCAGGCGTCGGCTCGTGGATATTGGCCAGGAAAATGTTGGCGATTTCAAAAATCATGTTGCGGGTGCCGCGATAGCCGATGCTGACCTTGTGGCCCGCGCCCAAACGATCAAACAGCGGCAACCCCAAACGATGCAGCGGAATCTGCAAGCGATCCGAGGCCTGACGGCCATGGGAATGGGTCACCAGCAGATTGCAGCCTGCCGCCCGCATTTCCAGGTCTTCCAGATCGCCGATCACCACCTCGTCGGCGGGAACCTGCTCCAACAGCGGCGAGTGCGTGGTGGTCACCGCCGCCTGCACCGTCGCGCCCATTTCGGTGAAGAAATGGGCCATGGCGTACAAAAAGTCGGGTTCCAAACCAATGGCCACTTTCTTGCCGCCAAAATGAAAATGTCCGTCCAACATGGCGTCCACCAATTGACCGCGTTGACGGCGCAATTTGTTGGGAACCGGACGCCCGGAAATACGAGCCAAATCGGTGATCAGAGCGTCGCTTGCACCCAAACCGGTCAACCGGTCATAGACGATGGAGGGCACGCCGGTGCGCTTTTCCAACAATTCCGCCGGGGCGCGCATTTGTTCGCCGATAGCCAGGGTCGCAATGGAGCGGCCCAGATCAGCGATCTCGGAAACCGCGATGCCGCCCAGGGTGGTGGGGGTGAAGTCCTTGGGGATATGTCCATCCAGAGACCCGGAAATGTCGGGCAGGAACAACGCATCCAAGCCAAAGCAATCCAGGATGTCGCGCATTTCGTCGATATCACCCGGCGTCATATGCGACCCCGGCAACACCGTCACCCGATTGGACAAGCGCAGAACGGATTCATCACTTTGGGGAACCAAATTGTCAACCAACTGGGTCACCGCCTTGGTCCAACCGTCTTGGAAGGCGTCCTTGAAATCGGGCGTGCTGACATAGACCAGCGGCGTGCCGCTTAATTCCGGGTGATCCTTGCGGATTTGCCGGATATAGCCATCCACGTCGTCGCCCTTGATCTCGGTCACGCCGGTGGAACAGATGCCGATCAATTCCGGCTTGGTGCGGTTGACGATATTGATGATGGCCTTTTCCACATTTTCATAACCGCCCAACACAGTGGCCACCTCGCTCATGGCGGTGGTCTGCATGGGAATGGCTTCCCGGAAATGGCGAACGAACAGCACCAGACCGAACGAAGTGCAGCCTTGCGAACCGTGCAACAATGGCATCGCCCCCTTGACGCCCATGAAGGCCAGGGCGCCACCGACGGGTTGGCTCATCTTCAACGGATTGACCGTACAAGACTTAGCGGAGGCGGTAACCTTGGCCATCGCTCCTCCAATCATTGGGCGGCGTCGGAGAGGTCCCAAGGCGCCGGGCGGCGCACTTGTTCCCACACCGGATTGGACAAAGTCTTGTCGATCTCATGCACCATGGTCACCATGCCCGCATAACCGGCATAAGCTTGATGACGCTCTTGGTTGATATCCATCCACGGCATGGTCGCCTTTAGCGCGACGAACTGAGAACGACCGCCAGACAGCATGATGTCAGCCCGAGCTTCCTTCAGCATCTTGTACATTTCGCGCGGCGTCATATCGTCGATCATATGAGCGTCCTCGCCCATGATTTCCTTGATCCGCTCTTTGTCTTCCTTGGTGGATTTCTTCACCGATGTTCCGGCGATCTCCAGACCCGCTTCTTGCAGCGCCGCCACCACCGACCACGACTTGACGCCGCCAGTGATCAACAGCACGCGCTTGCCTTCCAAGCGTTCGCGATAAGGCGCGATTCCGGCCCAGGCTTTGGCTTCCTCACGGGCGATCACCGCTTCAGTGCGATCCATCAATTCGGCGGGAGCGCCGGTTTCGATCAGCAAACGGGCGATTTCGCGCAAGGAATCGCTCGTGTCGCCGATGCCGTAGAACGAACCTTCGAAGAACGGAATATTGTAGCGTTCTTCCATCTTGCGGGCCACGTTGATCATAGCCTTGGAACAGACCATCATGGCGGCCTTGGCGCGATGGGAATAGGCCACTTCCTTGTATTTGGCGTCGCCGGAAATGCACGACAGGATGCGAATGCCCAACTCGTCCAGCAGCGGCTTCACCTGCCAAAGCTCTCCGGCCAAATTGTATTCGCCGATGATGTTGATGTCGTAGGGCGTGGTGTAATCGGGTTCCATGGTGCCGATGACGTGATCCAACAGCGCCTCGCCCGCCAGCTTGTTGCCCAGATTTTTCGGGCCGACGAAACCGGGGGAATTGACCGGGATCACCGGCTTGCCGAATTTGGCCGCTGCCGCCTTGCACACCGCATCGATATCGTCGCCGGTCATGGCGGGGATGCAGGTCTGATAGACGAACACTGCGGGGGGATCGTATTTCTCGATGATTTCCTTGATGGATTTGTACAGGCGCTTTTCGCCGCCATAAATCACATCCATCTCGTTCATGTCGGTGGTGAAGCCGGTCCGGTAGAGGGACGAGCCGGACGTCTTGGAGCCGCGATTGTCCCAGGAATTGCCCTCGCATGCGATGGGGCCGTGGACCAGGTGGGCGACGTCAGTAATGGGTTGCAGGGCGATCTTGGCCCCGTCGAAGGCGCATCCGCCAGCGGCTGCGCCGGGCTGGAGCTGCTTGGTGCAGCCTTTCTTACGGTCTTTGTCGGATTTAGTCTGGTTCTTATCGCATCCAGGCTCGTTGAACACATCTTGAATCTTAGTCGAAACGGCGTTCATGAGATCCTCCAAAGCCAGAGTAGAAACTCTTTACCTTTAGGATTGGAGCGCCGCGTTTTATGGCGCGGCGCTCCTGCCTTAAACCAGCCTCAACGAATGATGTCGAAGCTGTAATCGGTCTTGCCTGGAATATTGGAGTTCTTGTCCATTTCCACGAAGATCGTGTCCAAAATGGTCACCAGGACGTTCAGAGCGCCCGCGTAACCCCACACCGGATAACGGTGCTTGTGGTGACGATCGAAGATCGGGAAACCGATGCGGATCAACGGCGTGCCGGTGTCGCGTTCCAGATACTTCGCGTAGGTGTTGCCGATCAGGAAGTCGACCGGGTCGGTGAACAACAGCGAGCGCAGATGCCACAGATCCTTGCCGGCATAGACCTTGCCGTTCTTGCCGAAGGGCGAGCTGGCCAACAGGGCCTCGACCTTCGCGGCCCAATCCTTGCTGCCGTTGGTCGCCAGGATGGTGACGGGCTCGGCGCCCAGTTCCAACAGGAACGCGGTCAGACCCAAGCACAGATCGGGATCGCCAAACAGGGCGAACTTCTTGCCATGGATGTGCGCGCTAGAGTCGGCGATGGCATCGACCAAACGGCCACGTTCCTTGGCCAAGTCGTCAGGAATGGCGACGCCGGTAATGCGGGCCAGTTCCATCAGGAACTTGTCGGTGCCGGTCACGCCCACGGGATGATTGAACACAACGGTTTCATGGCCGTGCTCGGCGATCATCTTGATGGTCTTTTCCGTGCAGAATTCCTGCATGGAGATGGTGGCCTTGGCATGGACGGCGTTGGCCGCGTCTTCCAAGGTGGTGCCGCCATCATACATGCGGAATTCACCGTCGGAGGGCGTGTCCCACACGTCGCTGTTGTCGCCCAAGATGGTGTAGTCGAAGCCGAACAGATTGAAAATGCGCTTGATTTCACGCATGTTGCCAACCGTGTAGCCGTCGAAGCCGCCCAGGAAGTTGATCGAGTTGTTGGGCTTGCGCTCCAGCTTCGCGACCGTACCGGCCTTACCGTCCCAGAAATGTTCCAAAATGCCCTTCATGGCGTTGTCGTAGCCGGTGATGTGGCTGCCGACGAAGGCCGGGGTGTGGGCGAAGGGAACGTCGAACTCGGCAGGAACCGAGCCCTTTTCCTTGGCTGTCTTGATGAAGGCGTTCAGATCGTCACCGATCACTTCCGCCATGCAGGTGGTCGAAACGGCGATCATCTTGGGCTTGTACAGCGAATGGGTATTCGCCAAGCCGTCGATCATGTTGTTCAAGCCGCCGAACACCGCCGCGTCTTCGGTCATGGACGAGGAAACGCACGAGGTCGGTTCCTTGAAATGACGGGAGAAGTGCGAGCGATAATAAGCGACGCAGCCTTGCGAACCATGCACGAAGGGAATGGTGCCTTCAAAACCGACGGCAGCGAACACGGCGCCCAGGGGCTGGCACGCTTTGGCCGGGTTGACGGTCAATGCCTCGCGGGCAAAGTTCTTTTCCTTGTACTCTTCGGTCTTCGTCCATTCGCGCACACGCTCCATTTCGGCGTCAGGCACGGGATTTTCGAAGTTCTTTTTCTTGGACTCGAACATCTCCTTGTATTCCGGACCCCGGAATAGATTGAAGTGGTCAAGAACATTATCTGCATTCTGGGCCATAATGACCTCCTAAAGGCTAAAATCCGTCCGGTCCGCCCGCTTAAAAGCGGACCGGATCATGGGTTGCTACCAGGGCTTCTTGGTCATGCCCCAGACGGGATTATTGATGGCCATGTCCATATCGCGGGCGAAGATGGCGAACCCATCGTAGCCGTGATAGGGGCCCGAATAATCCCACGAGTGCATTTGACGGAAGGGCACGCCCATCTTTTGGAAGACGTACTTTTCCTTAATGCCGGAGCCGACCAAATCGGGCTGAACCTTCTCGACGAACTTCTCGAATTCATATCCGGTGACGTCGTCATAGATCAGCGTGCCGTCTTTGATGTAGTGGGTGGTGCGCTGGTAATCGTCGTTATGACCGAATTCATAGCCAGTGCCGACGACTTCCATGCCCAGATCTTCGTAGGCGCCGATCACGTGACG